>JBGAPB010000276.1:0-8707 GCA_044221525.1 Blastocatellia bacterium
GGCGGAGTCACGCTGAATCATCTGTCGTGGGCTGGCTTGCTGGGCTTGCGCGTCGGCATTTTCGGCAAGCAGGCCGACGACGAATACGGACGCTTTCTGCGCGCGGGAATGGATAGGCATTCGATTGATAAACACATCACGCTGGACGGCGCATCGTCTTCATTCGCGCACATCTTCATAGCTCCGGGTGGAGCGCGCGCGGCTTACATGGGATTGGCTGCGACGGCTGAAACCACTGGTGATTACATCCGCGCCGAACACGCCGATTACATTCGCAGCTCTAAAATGGTTTCGACAGAAATCTGCCAATTGCCTCTGGACGCCGTCGTCGCCGTCCTGGAAATCGCCCGCGAAGCCGGAAGCCTGACCGCTCTGGACGTAGACATTCCCCTCAGCGACGCCTTGAAATCTCTTGGTAACGCCGAAGACTTTGAACGCGCGCTAGGTCTGGCCGATTACATCAAACCCTCAAAAGCAGCCGTTTTGGAAATTACAGGCGAAAGCGATGCACAAAAAGCCGCCCAGATTTTGCGACAACGTTACAACCCCAAAGCCGTCATCATCACCGACGGCGATGCCGGATGCGCAATAGCTTCGGATGGGTTCAACGCCCACGTCGCGTCTTACCCGGTCAAAGCGATTGATTCGACAGGCGCAGGCGATGCCTTTTTCGGAGGAATGATTGCCGGATTGCATTACGGGTTGGAGTGGAAGGATGCGCTGAAACTGGCCAATGCCTGCGGAGCCGCGTGCTGCGAAATCCTGGGGGCGACACCTGATTTGGCGAAAAGCCGCCAGCGGATTTTTGAGCTTTACGATGGCGCGAAGGTCAGTGTTTAACTGGTTTCAACTACGGCTTTGGCGTTGCGTTTCAGCCCGGCCAGCTTGGTTCGCTTGATTGGGCTTTTGCGGAATCGGCTGGAAAACTCTTCCTGAGACATTTCGATCAACTCTTGCAGCTTAGGTTCAACAATTCCTTCGCGCGGGGTAAATCGTTCTTCCCCGCTCTGTTTTGAAAAGCGAGTCCACGGGCAAACGTCCTGGCATATATCGCAGCCGAAAACCCAGCCTTCCAGATTTGATTTGATTGGTTCCGGCAATTCAGGCTCGCGCAATTCAATCGTGCCGTAAGAAATGCAGCGCGTCGCGTCCAGTTGATAAGGCGCGATGATCGCCGTCGTCGGGCAGGCGTCAATGCAGGCTGTGCATTTGCCGCAATGGTCAGGTTCGATAAGGCCGTCGTATTCCAGTTCAACCGACAGCAGCAATTCTCCAAGAAAAACCCACGATCCGAATTCTTTGGTGATAACGTTGGTGTGTTTTCCCAGCCACCCGATTCCGGCCCTAACAGCCCAGGCTTTATCCATCATCGGCGAAGTGTCCACGCAAATTTTGCCTTCGACTTCAGGCAATTGTTCTTTGATCCAAGCCAGCAAGGCCTTCAGCTTGTCACGCATAACATCGTGGTAATCATCACCCCAGGCGTAGCGCGAAACCTTGCCGACTTCGGGTGAATCAACATGCTTTTCCGGCTGGAAGTAATTCAACGCCACGCAAACTACGGACTTCGCCGAAGCCATCAACAACCGAGGATCGCTGCGCTGCTGAGGATCACGATCTTTGTACCCCGGCTCCATATAACTCATCTGGCCGTGAAAGCCTTGCGCCACCCATTCGCTAAGCCGCGCGCCCTCTTCGGTCAAAGCTTCGGCGGGAACTATGCCGACTTTGTCGAAACCGAGTGCAAGTGCCTGGTGTTTGATGTGTTCGGAACGAAGCGACATAAGGAAAGTCATTCTTCAAACAGCCGCAGATATTCAGTCAGTGCCTGCTCGGCGCATTCAGCGATGAAATGTTCAAAGGAATCTTCCGGGCGACTCACTCGTTTCATGCCTTCTCGCTCCAAGGCGCGTATGTATTCCGCACGGCGAATCGGCGGAATAATCGTCACGGGGTAACCGTCCTGAATCAAGGCCATATTCATCGCCAGACGCGCAGTCCGCCCATTCCCATCAATGAATGGGTGAATAGAAGCCAGCCGCAGATGCAACCACGCGGCGAACGAAACGCTGTGCAGTTGTCGCCGCATCTTCGGCAGTTGACGGAACAGCGCAACCATCTTCTTCGGTACCTGAAGCGGTGAAGGAGGTTTGTGTTCACTGCCGGAAATGAAGACTTGTTGCTGCCTATATTGGCCTGCCTGCTCTGGATCAATTGCGAAGTAAAACAGCCGGTGAAGTTCGCGGACGATGTCTTCTGTAATTTCTTTGTGCTGGACCAACTGCATCATCCGGTCGAAAGCCGCCGCGTGTCCGGTGGCTTCCAGCGCTTCGCGCATCGGTTTGCCGCCGACGGTCAACCCGTCTTCAACAATCACTTTGGTTTCAATCAAAGTCAGGCTGTTGCCTTCCAACGCGTTGCTGGACCAGGTCAGGCCGACACGGTAATACTCGCGCAATCGCTCCAACGCTATACCTGTCAATGGACGCACGCTGTTAGCTTGAGCGCGTAAAGAATCAATTCGCTTGAAAAGTGCTGCTGTCTTCATACGGGATGACTCCTTCGCCATTAAACAATGACCTGTTTTTCTTTGAGTTTAATCCTGCTTCTTGCTCTTCCTGATGTGAGCCGCAGCCTCTTTCAACGAAAGTTTGACGTGAACTTTTCGGGTACTGCCAGAAGCGGGCATATCTTTTCTCAATGGCAATTTGGCAGGAGCTTTCCGGCTGCCATTTGGTTTTGAATTCGTCGTCCCGGCTTTTCTAAGTGACAATTTCGCAGGAGCTTTTCGGCTGCCCGTTGAATTTGAATTTGTCGTCGCAGCTTTTTTCAGCGACAGCTTCGCAGGAGCTTTCCTGCGGTCGTTTGGTTTGAAATCCGTGGAGGTAGCTTTTTTCAGCGGTAATTTGATCTGGGCTTTTCTGTCTTTCCTATCTTCGTACTTACCTTCTTGTCTATCTTCGCGCGGTTGGGAATCCTGCCGATAAGTCTGTTGAAACTCCTGTTTGGCTGTTTCCAAGTAAGTCACGTTTTCCAAAAACAATCCTGACGGCGGAGCGGTCACTCGCGCCGGATCCAGAGTTGATTTGGCCAACAGTTTGACGCCGCTTTTGACCGTGGATTTAGCCTGTGGATTTTCAATCGCCTGGCCAAATTCTTCGACACTGACATTGCCGCGTCCAACTTCAACCAGCGAACCGACCAGCCGCCGCACCATCTTCCATAAAAAGTGCGAAGCCGAGATGCGGAAAATTATCAGGTGACCTTCGACAACGACTTGGGCTTCGTTGACCACAACTATGGTTGATTCGTCCACACGGCGCACGTCGCGTTCGCTGAAAGCTGAAAAGTCATGACGGCCAACTATGAATTCAGCCGCGTCGGCCATTGCCTGCACGTTCAACTTGTCTTTCACCCACCAAACCTGCTTTTTGCCGAAAGCCGTACGCCGAGTTGATATTTGGTAAAAGTAGCTGCGCGAAGTGGCATTGTGTCGAGCGTGAAAGTCCGGCGAAACGTCTTCGACCGCCAGCACGTTGATGTCGGCTGGCAACCGGTCGTTCAAGCCGTAGATGATTTCCTGCGGCATCAGACCTGAGATTCGATTCCGAATCTCAGCCGAACTGGCTCCCCAGCGAGGAAATTTGATGTGAGCGATTTGCGCGACGGCATGGACTCCGGCGTCAGTGCGACCGGAACCGCCAATGTCTACCGGACGACCAAAGAAATCTTCGGCGGCTGTCCAAAGCTCACCGGCAATGGTTTGCGCGTTGGCCTGTTGCTGCCAGCCGCTGTAACGAGTTCCGTCGTATTCGAGAGTTAGTTTTAGTGTTCGCATTCAATTTGTAATTATTACTATGTCACCCGGCTGAATTTGAGCTAAGGCAAAAAGTGCTCGTGGGACAAGCGGCTTCAAGTCTGGGTATTTGTTAGTTTTCGCCCGCAGGATAAGAACAGCAATTCCAAATGCAGCAAGGTTTTGTTGGCTGGGAATGCTTTTATCCACTGTTACTAAAACATCGAAATGGCCAGACGCGGCTTTCAACAAAGTGCCATTCTTCATACCTTTGAACCCAGACTCTTCAATCGTGCTCACCTCGTGAACTAACAAATCGCGCCTAAGTCTTCGCGGTATGCATTCATCAAGCAGCAACTTCATATTCACCTATCACCTTTGCTCGCATCAATTCGAGTAACGCCAATGCCTGCCTGCGTTCAACGGTTGGAAAATCATCAAGAAACACTTCCAACCCATCACCACCTTCCAGATAATCAAAAAAGTTTTGAATGGGCACACGGGTCCCAAAGAAAACAGGGGTCCCACCAAGTTTTTCTGGATCAACTTCGATCAATTCTTTTGTGTTCATTTCTACCTCCGCAAAGAGAATACACCTATTTCAGACATCCCATCCATCAACCTTCGTTCCCTTCGGCTGAGGCTTAATCATCGGGGCTTCGGCGCGTTCGCGTTCCTGTCTTTTCGATTCGCTGAAGTATTTTTGCCATTCGGCGGGAGCGTCAATCGTTTCGCCGCCGTGTTTGGTCGTTCGTTCGCGAACTGCGCACAGTACAGGAGTGTTGACCGCCACGCCACTGACAATCACCTGGCCTTTGGTCAGCGCGGGCAATTCGTCCAACAAACGGCGGCCTGCCCCTTCGACCGAAGAAGCAATCGTTTGCTGATCTATAGGGTTGACGATGCGCATAATGAACTGAGTCATGCATTGCGACAGCACATCCTGATCCAGCTTGCCCGGTCGCTGAGTTATCAAACCAATACCGACGCCGAACTTGCGGCCTTCTGAAAGGATGGTTTTCAGAATGTTGGTCGAAACCACTTGCTGACCGGCAGGCGCGTAACGGTGAGACTCTTCCAGCAGGACGAACACCGGATAAGGCAGCGACTCATCACCCGAAGTCGCGTTGCCGCGCACTGTCGCCATTCGCGCCTTGTTCGTTCGGCGCAACAGAGTTCCGACGATCACCTGCTGTTCGTGTTCGTCAATTTCGGAAAGCTGCAAGACGGTGCATTGGCCGGGTTTGAACAAATCCTGAAGCGGAATACCTTCGTGATCTGAAAAGACGTGGCTTTGCTCGAAGCGCCGTCTCAATCGCCATTCCAGCGCGTCAATCGTGCTGCTGTTTCCGCCGCCTTTGCCTTTTTCGTCTTCGTAACGTTGCTGCATAACTTCGTCCAGCAGGTCACGAAAGCCCCAGGTTCCCCGTTCACCGTGGCGGTTGATGACCGCGCGGTAAGCCGGAGTCAGTATTGATTTCATCTTCTCGGTCATTTCCGGCAGCAGGTAAACCAGATCGGCTTCGGTCAGGCTGGACAGGCGAACTTTGATTTTGTTCGGCGTGAAGATTTTGGTTTCTGGTTTGTATGCTCCTTCGCTGAAACCGGGCAGCGAATGCATTCCCTGCATCGTGTGGTATTCGCCGTGGGGATCAACGATTAGAACCGCCGCCCGGTTGTGAGGCCGCAACAACTCTTCGATCAACACTCCGGCCAGATAACTTTTGCCGGAACCGGTTGAAGCCAAAATGGCCAGGTGAGTCGAAACCACGTCTTTGACCGAAAGCACGACCGGCACGTCGTCTTTTTTGCGAGTCAGCAACCAGCCGATGTGCGCTCCGCCCGCTTCGCCTTTTTGTTTGGGCGAAAGCATCTTGGCCAACATTTCGTTCGAGGCCAGAAAGACTTGCTGACCAGGCGTGGGCGGAATTCGCGGGTTGATGAAATCCCCAATGGTTTCGTGAAAGTAGCCTATGGTTTCGACCACGATTTCGTAAATTTCCGCCGACTCGGCGTCCAACCCGATCAAGCTGGCCACCATCGCGGGCGGCGTGTTCGGGTCGGACAAAAAACTATCCGGCAGGTTCCGCACCAGACGGCGTTCGGCAATCGTGCCGACGATCTTCAATTCATGTTCGCCGTCGCTGGCGAAGTAGTAAACGAATTCTCCAACGCGCGATTGCGTGTTGTCGGTGGTGATAAAAGTGAATTCGTGCGGGTTTTCGCCGGGGCCTTTGACTGTGCCAATCAGGTTTTCTTGCATAAAAGTTTTCCGGGTTTCATCTGATTTTCCGATCAGGTTTCAATAGTAAACAACTCTTCGTTCTTCTGCTATCATCCGCGCGCTTGATTACCAAATCGGCAAACAATTTCAGGCCAACAGCCGTCTCAGCCTAGCGGCATATTATTTTGAGGTAGGTTTATGCAGAACAGGTTTCACCGTCACCAGATTTTCAGCCCCCCCCGAAAAATTCGCAGCATTTTTTTCCTGCTGACGCTGGTTGTCGCCTTGGCGACAGTTGGTTTTGCTCAAAGCGTAGAGCACGAAGCGCGCGCGGCTCAATGGGATGGTTACAAATTGCCCGAAGGCAAATTTGTTCGGTTCGTTGATCGCCAGAGAGGTTATTCGCTGTGGCATCCGGCGGATTGGAAAGACCGTCTTGCGTCAAACGGGTTACGCATGTTTCAACCCGGCCCCAAGGCGGCCAATTTACTGGTTTTGACTGACAAGATTCCCGAAGGTTTTGGCGTAGCCAATTACACCAGCAGCTATCTGCAAAATTTGAAAAACCTGCCGACCATCGAAGATTCGGTTATGGTTCGTCGCGCCATGATGAACGGTTTGGAATGGCGCGAAATTTCTTACGACATTGACCAACAGGGCACGCCGGTTCATCAGACAATGTGGGTGACAACAGTCGGCGAGCGCGCTTACGCCTTTGCGCTGAGCACTCTGCCGGGCGATCTGGAAAAAGACGAACCGACTTTGAAGCGAATAATGCTGACCGTTCGCATAGGCGCCGCCGGTCACTGGGACGAAGAGTTTGAAAACCTGCGCCAGAAATTCGCCGCCACTGAAGCTCCCACCGGAAGCGAAATCACAGCCGCCAATCTGGCAAATGAACTGCGCACGGCGAAGCTGACGTTTGCCGTTGCCGTCACACGTTTGTCGGAGTTGTTCGCTCAACCCGAAAAAAGCGCGGCGGCGTTGGATTTGTTGACCGATGCCGATCCGCAAATCCGTGCTGCGGCAATTACCGCTTTGGGTAAAGCCAGTTCCGGCAATTCCGAAGATTCCAGCCTGGAAGCAATGATCTGGGCGCTGCGCGACGAAGACGCAATTGTCGGCGGCGCGGCGGCCTCTGCGCTGGCCGCTCGCGGACAGGCAGGATTGCAAGCCGTCAAAAACAAATTGGCCGTGTTGGCTGAAACTTCTGCGCCAATAGTTCGCTTCGGGCTGGCCGCAGGCGCAAGCGCATCGCAGGAATTGATTGCCGAAATGTTGCGAGGCGAAAGCGGCAAACAATATCTGGTGGCGATGATGCTGGCGTTGGCTTTGCCGAAATTCGATCAGCCGTTGCCTATGGTCAAACTGCTGACTGCAACCGAACCCGGTTTAAGGAATGTCACTGCCGCGGTCATGCAAAAACATTTTCGCGGCACAACAGGTCAAAAACTGGCGGCGGACGCCACGACGGAACTGGCCAAACTGTTGCGAGGCGAACAGGAATGGTGGGCGGCTTATGCGCTTGGAGAAATTGCCCCGCTGGAACTTGGCGCTGAACTGAAAAAGCGCATCGCCGAAATTGACGCTCGGTTGATCGCGCTGGGAAAGCCCAAACCGGTGGACACAAAGAAATCCTCTCGCCGCAAAAAAGCTCAGACAAACAATCAGCCGACGTTCACTGCACCAGTCGAAGTGACGGCGAAAGTCGAATCTTTTGAAGTCACTTCAATCGCCGATTTCAAAATCAAGTCAGAAGATGTGCGGCTGGCGTTGACGCGCGGCGAACTGGACAAGGCCGTTCGCAAAATCGCTTTCCGGGAAAGCTGGAACAAGGCCAAAACCGATGCCGAACGCCGAAAAGTGCAAGCCGACTTCAGCAGAGAAAATTCTGATCTTGGTCTTTGGTCAAGGTCGTTTTTGCCAACGTCCGGCAATGCTGATTCGTCGCTTAACCCGGCGGAGCTTCGATTCGACTCCGCCCAAATCGCGAAGATGGCCAATGCGCCGACGACCGGCGCAACCGTGTTTCCAAAGAATGCTGTCAGTTACGTGATGTCGCGGAACTTTGACCAAACTCTGGAACGGCTGGATGCCGCGTTGTCGGGCGTGCAGATGGGAACTGTGCGCGACCAGATGACGCTGGCTTTAATTCTGAAGCTGCTGAAAACCAATCTGGCCGACAAAACCGGAGTCAGCACGACGGGCGACATTTCAAAGGCTACGGGTATTGATCTGAAATCGCCGATTTCGATGGCGAACTGGTCAGGAGAAACCGGCGACAAATCTTTCGACCCGCGATCAGCCATTGTCGCCCGCATCACAGACCGCGCGCGCTTTGAACGATTGCTGCTGACTTATCACGATCAGCTTGGAGACCTGAACACATTCACCGTGGCGACGGCGGCGTTATCGCGCTTTGCCGGTTTGATCCCTGCCGCAGTCCCTGTGGTTTTTGCGGCGATTGCTTCGGATGAATCCAGGAGCGCCATTGCCGGAAAATTGCAATTGTCCGGCTCTCGCCCGGCTCCGCCGCCAATCAAACCGTTTGCCTGGGTGCGACAGGAAAAGCTGGGCGAAATTACCGCCACGGTTTTTGAGCAACCGACGGTTTCAGCAGACGGTGACGCTTCGTGGGAAGCGATATGGCTGGCTTATCTGGGCCAGACGGCAATCGTCGCTTCATC
>JBGAPB010000277.1:0-9086 GCA_044221525.1 Blastocatellia bacterium
ATTCCTGCGCGGCCAATCCCAGTTGAACTGAGACAGCCTGAAATGCGGCCAACTCTTCAGCCAAGTCGTTGTTACACTCGGTTAACAGATTCTCGAAAGCCCGCGCTTCGTGTTGAGTCAATGCGCCAAGTGCGTAGAGCGCCGCCATTTCCTGTGCTTGTTCCGTTATGGTGGGCAAGATAAAAGTTTCCTCCCTGGTGCCATTTGAGGTTTACTGCGTGCCGTTAAGAATAGGTGTCAACGCCTCACGCAGTTTCATCATTCCCAAACGAGTTCGCGTTTTAACCGTTCCCAGAGGTTGATCCAGTTTGGTGGCAATTTCGCTATGGCTCAAACCACCGTAATAAGCCAGTTCAATTACTTCGCGCTGTTCAGGTGAAAGCTCGCTCAGCGCATTGCGAACAAATCGTTGCCTTTCGGAATTGACTGATGCTTGCTCAGGGTTTGCCGCGCTGGTTTCGCGGTCGTTGAGCAAATCAAGCGGCTCTTTACGCTGCCTGTCCTGCCAACCTGAGCGCAGCCTATCAATCGCTCGTGTGCGAGCGATTGTCGTTCTCCAGGCCAGGGGACTTCCGCGCCCGGTATCATAATTTGCGGCTTGTTTCCAAACCTGTGTGTATACGTCCAGCAAAACCTCTTCCGCAGTGCTTGCATCGCCAAGCACTCGCAGGATCAGTCCATAAGCCAGCCGATTTGTGGCGTCGTAAAGTGTTGCGAGTGCGGATTGATCGCTTTTGGCGATTCGCTCCATGAGCGAAATCAATTCCTGGTCGCGGGAGCGAGGCTCCATAGTATCTCCGGTCTTTCCTGAGGCTATTTGCACCGACATCTCCGTTAGAATTAAGACGTACTTTTAAGTTTTCGAATTTGGATTGTCTCTTGTCGTTTGCGATGCTATTTACTTTTTTTGGAGCGACGAAAAACCAAAGTGATCTTATACCAGAAATAAAATCCCAGCCAAGCGGCATTAACCATTGTTTTCAGTTTGCAGTTTTGGATTTCGCGGACAGCGAATATGATTCTAAAACCGTTTGCCAGATACTGATTGGCCAGATGTTGATTTTGGAAAAGGAGATATATGAAGCTTGATTTTACAGATCGTGTAATCGTGATAACTGGTGCTGCAGGCAACCTTGGGGTTGCGGCAGCTAAAGCGTTTTCATCCGCCGGGGCAAGAATCGCTTTTGTTGATCGCACCCCTGGTCGTCTATCAGAAGTTTTTCCAGGACTTGAGGGATCGTCTAACCATTTTGTCGCTCCACCGACTGATGTGACCGATCCAGCTTCGGTTGCGACTGCCATTGAAGAGATACTTAAAAAGTTTGGCCGGATTGACGCACTGATCAACACTGCAGGCGGTTATCGCGCGGGAACAGCGTTACACGAAACGCCGATGGGTGACTGGGACTTTATGCTGAATTTGAACGCTCGGTCAGTGTTCGTGGTTTGTCAGTTGGTGATCCCGCACATGCTAAAACAAGGTTACGGCAAGATTGTCAACATTGCTTCCAGGGCGGCTTTGAGTGGGGATGCTTATCACGCAGCTTACAGCGTATCGAAAACCGCCGTTGTCCGCTTAACCGAAAGCATGTCTGGAGAGTTAAAAAACGCAGGGCTGAATGTCAATTGTGTGATGCCAGGTTTGATAGATACCCCTCAAAATCGTGCGGCTATGCCGGATAGCGATTTCAGCAAATGGGTCGCTCCAGAATCTATCGCCGATGTAGTTTTATTTTTGGCCTCTGATGGAGCAAGGGCAATCAATGGAGCGGCTTTGCCGGTTTATGGCTGTAGTTAGATTGAATCAGGGGCGTTGTTTACAAATTCCAGTCGAATCGTCAATTGGAAGGCTTATTGGGCAGTAAAGCTGACCAGACTTTTTGGCGTCGAAGTAATGTATTCGAGAAAGAAAAAATCTAACCTATAAATGGTTGACAGCCAGTTTGGCAGAGTGTACTCTGCGCCACGTTAGCGAGCTTTCCTCACGAAGAATGCCCTCAATAGAAAGCTCTCTGACTCTTTTCTTTTCACCATGTCAGCAAAGCAGCGTAACCTACTAAAATCTCGATGGGATTGGTCGTCTCTGAATTATGCTGATGTAATTTCTTACAAACGGTATATGTTGCGTTTAGGACAGTAGATGTGGCTCACCACCCCTTTACGCAGCTTTCCAACATCACTTCTGTGATTTCACCTAGGGAGAAAAATCTGATGCGTACTTCACGCAAACTTACACACCTCTTGTTGGCGCTTTTCGCGCTGGTTGTGATGTCGTCTTTCGCTCTCGCTGCTGATCCGGGTCTGCTGGTTCCGCCGACTTCGGAAGCCAGCGATCAGAAAGCCGGCTCAATTCTTTTCTACAACACCTACACTTCGGGTGCGACTTCTGGCAACACCCAGAACACACGCATCAACATCACCAACACCAGCGTCACTTCGGCGGCGTTTGTTCACCTTTACTTCGTTGCTGAAGGCTGCTCGATCGCTGACAGCTACATCTGCTTGACGGCGACCCAGACCGCTTCCTTCCTGGCTTCGGACGTTGATCCTGGTATCAGCGGCTACATCGTGGCTGTTGCTGTTGACGGCGTTGTCGGTTGCCCTGTTGCCAACAACTGGCTGATCGGTGACGAATACGTCAAATTCTCGTCAGGTCACGCTGCCAATCTGGGCGCGGTGGCTTTCGCGGCTCTTTACAATGGCGTTCTTCCGGGTTGCGATGGCAATTCCGTGACAGCGGCGATTAACTTCAACGGTGTTGTCGGAGCTGGTTACAACTGCGCTCCTGCAGTTCTGGCTTTGGACAACGTCGGCAGCCGTGCGGATGGCAACGACACCCTGGTCATCATCAACCGTGTTGGCGGCAACCTGGGTATCGGCGCTGCGACGATCAGCACGATCTTCGGTCTGTTGTACGACGATGCCTGCTGAAAACGTACTGAGCTTCTCAGTTTCTGGTAACTGCCAGTTGCGCAACAGCCTGTCGAACAACTTCCCGCGCACCACGCCTCGTTTCGAGACCTTCATTCCTGCTGGCCGCACCGGCTGGGTGAGTTCTACAACCAGACTGGCGCGATTGGAATCTTGGGCGCAGCGATCAACGCCAACCCCAACGCCGGTTCCAGCTGGAGCGTTCAACGGTGGTCACAACCTGCATCACCTGACACTGAACTGCGGAATGACTTACACTGTTCCGGTCTTCCCGCCGAGCTGCTAATCGCATAAGGCTAATAGACCGCCAATGGTTGTAACCATCGGCACTTCTTTAGGGTCGAGCATTCGAATGCTCGACCCTAAATTTTTTTATTATTGGAACTCTAGTCTCCAGCTGATACTCATCAGTAAATAAAAGAGGGATTATGCTTGCTGTTTTGAAGAATTCATCATCGTTGATTCGACAAGCCATAAATCAGGTAGCTGCACTATCTTTGTTATTTACTGTCGCATTCGCGCAGCAGGTGGTTCCGGCTGTAACTGCCCAACCTAAGCCTCCTGAAAGCATATCTGCCGCTGACTTTTCCAAGATCGTGCATGATATGTCGGAGGAGGGCGGTTATTTTCTTTCAGACAATTTTTCTTCAAATGAAACTTCTTATCTGCATATTGTAGACAAGTTGCGGCAGATGAGTGCAAGTGGCGGAGCTTATATCGGTGTTGGGCCGGAGCAGAATTTCACCTACATTGCCAAAATTCGACCTCGCGTGGCCTTTATTTTGGATATTCGCCGACAAGCAGTGATTCAGCATTTGATGTACAAGGCAATCTTTCATCTCTCGCCAACGCGAACAGAATTTCTTTCCAGATTACTCTGCAAACCGCTTCCTACCGAAAAATCGCCAACTGGAATAGACAAGGACAAAACGATTGCGCCGAAGCAGGAGATTCCCAAACCCGATGCAGCTGTTGAAGATTTGCTGACTTTCTTTAACAAAATTGCTGCAACGGATGCTGCATACACTGCAAACCTGGCTGAGATTACCAAAACCATAGAAAGCGAATTCCAGGTCACGCTTTCCAAAGATGACAAAGCCAGTCTGGATTATGTCTATAAAAGTTTTCGCGCCGATGGTTTAGACATCGCTTTTCGGTTGGACGGTGGCGGAGGCTGGGGCAATTATTTTCCATCTATGCGCGAACTTATCTTGCAGCCGGATTTGAACGGAAAACTTGGTAACTTTCTAGCAGTGGTTGAAGATTACAACTTCGTCCGGGAGATGCATCGCAAAAATCTGATTATCCCGATTGTTGGAGACTTTGGCGGGACAAAGGCTCTGGCCAGCATAGGCGATTATCTTCGTAAAAACGGATTGACCGTTACGGCTTATTACCTGTCGAACGTTGAGCAATACTTATTCGACGGTTCTTCATTTGAGTCCTTTGCCAAGAACATCAAACAATTGCCGCTGACCGACAAGAGTCTGTTTATTCGTGCGGTTTTCAATATGCGCTACTCTCACCCGGCGGCAGTACCTGGCCATATCTCGACGACTCTGATGCAATTGATGACGGGCTTTGTGAAGAGTTTCGACGCAGGCAAATACCACAGCTACGGCGACGTGATTTTCAATGATTACATCTCTGCCCAGAAACCTTGAGCATTACCCACGAAGTAGGCGAAAAGTCGCAATTAAATTGGCTTTCCTTCGCGAAATTTCACCTGCCTTCGTGAGATAGAGTTTTCAGTTTACTTATACGACACGATCAGTCGCTGAGTCGGCGGCATCTCGTGCATCTCGTTTTTGGAAAAGCCCGCTTTGGCAAACATCTGTTCGTATTCAGCGAAGGTGTAAGCGTCGCCAGCAGCGGTTGAACTCAGCATAGTCAATGCAAAGGATGCCATCATAGTTGGAGTAACTCGGTCGTCGTCGGGTATGAATTCCAGCGTCAAGGTTCGACCGTCTTCAGCCAAAGCGTCGTGGACTTTTTTCAACAGCTTTTCGTTCGTTTCCAGGTCGAAATGGTGCAAGAAGTTGGTCAGCAAAATCAGATCGTAGCCAGTTCCAAATTCGACATCGAAAGCGCTGCCCGGCAACAGGTGATGACGATCTGCCACGCCGAACTTTTCAGCATTCTCTTTGGCTACGGCCAGCACTGGCTCCCAATCCAGCGCCGTCACTTCCACATTCGGATTTGCCTGAGCAAAAGCAATCCCAAAAATTCCATGACCGGCAGCAACGTCCAAAACGCGAGTTTTGCGATGGGGATCAACTTTGATCAACTGTGCCATTCCCATTGCCGCAGGCATCATCATTGGCATCATTGCCCGAGCGAATTTCACCCAGACAGGGTTTTCTTGTGAAACTGTGCCTTCCGAACTGATTGTTGTTCCACCTTTGCGAACCGCATTGGCAATGTCTCCTGCGCCTGCAATCATCATTGGATCAAGCAGGAATTCAATGGCTCCACCAAGATAAGCAGGCGATTTTCGATCCAGGAAGAATGCGGAATCCTGAGTTAACCCATACTGTCCGGCTTGTTTGGTCAGAAAGCCATTGATAACCAGATTGTCGCAAAGGATTCGCATTCCGCGCTCACTGGCCTGACAACGTTCCGCAATTGTTGCCGCCGTCGTTTTGCCTTCGGCGACGGCGGTGAAAACTTCCAGTTCGATGGCCGCTTTGATGACGGACGTTAGTTGGTGAGCAGTGACTGCCGCAAAAAAAAGTTGCGGTGATGGTTGATGATTCATTTTGGAAACTCCCGTTGATAATTTTGTTATTGGTAATTTGAGCAGGGCAGACGGTAAGCGCAATTTTCATGACTTGCAATCTTGTTAGGTTCAATGGGAGACTCCCGCCCTCAAAATCACCCGAAAAGTTGAATCGTTGCCTTAAAAGCTTTCGCCAAAGCAAGCGAAAGCACGTGGGAAAAATCATGCCTGAAGACTTTGACCTGCTGTTGAATAATTACGACGACCAAATACGCGAACTGGCAATCGCCGCGCGCGAACTCATAACCAAATTGACCCCCAAAGCCGATGAAAAAGTTTATTTCGGCTGGCGTGTGGCCAGGTACAGTTTGGACGGCACAATGGCCAGTCAATTCATTGCGATTGGGCCGCACAAAAAACACGTCAACCTGTATTTTATGAACGGCGTTGAACTCGACGACCCGAAAGGCTTGATGAGTGGCGTCGGTAAAAAAATGCGCCACGTTTCCATCACCGACGCTAAACAACTGAAAAGCGCTGCTCTGAAGGCATTGATCAAATTGTCTGCCAAGCTTCAACAGACAAAATTGTCCTGAAGATAAGCGAAACAGCGGAGTTGGTTTCACCGTCTAATTTAGTTCAATGGATCGGTTTCCAAATCTCTGATTGAACCTCGCCGCATACGAGTTCGTTTGCATCGCTTCAATCAGAATCAAAATCGTAGGGCCGGTTTTCCAACCGGCTCTGGTTTCAATCGCCATAATTTTAGTTGGCAAGAAGCTATTTGCTTCAGAAACAGGCGCAGGTTGGAAAACCTGCGCTACATTTTCAGCCAACACAAATAGGAAGGTTTATCAGTGAAAGTCAGATTTGTTTTCGGAATTATTATCAGTTTATTGTGCTTAAGTTCCACTGCCTTGGCGCAAAACTATCGTGGCTCGGTTCGCGGGCGGGTAACCGACTCGAACGGGGCAGCCGTCAAAGGCGCCAAAATAAGTCTTATTGACCAAGATACAAACGAGGCCAGAAACGCAGTTTCTAACGAACGCGGAGAATATACTTTTCCGCTATTGCGACCAGCCTCTTATCGCCTCCAAGTTGAACAAACAGGTTTTAAGAAAGCGTCTGAGAATGTGATTGTGCGAGTAAATCAAGAAGCTCGATTAGACATGGCGTTGTCCATTGGTGGCCTTCAATCTGAGCCAATTATAGTTTCAGATTCGGCCAGCCCGCTGAAACAGGATGGCGCAGCACAAGGTGCGGTGATTGACAATAATCAGATTACAGGCTTGCCGCTGGATGGTCGCAACTTCCTGGAACTGGCGTTGCTTGCGCCGGGAACCGCGCCATCAGCGCAAGGCTCTGCCGGTTCCGCTCGCGGAGATTTCGCGTTCAGCATCAACGGCGCGCGCGAAGACGCCAACAACTTTTTGCTGGATGGCGTGTACAACGTTGATCCTAAGCTGAACACTTTTGGAGTCAAACCTCCAGTTGATGCCATACGTGAATTCGAAGTGCTGTCGAGTGTTTATGACGCTTCGTTTGGCCGCAGCGCCGGAGCGCAAGTCAACGTTGTCATGAAATCCGGCACTAACAGCTTTCACGGAACTGCCTATGAATTTGTGCGAAACCAGTCGCTGGATGCTCGCAACTATTTTGCTCCTGCCGATCAACCCGATCCGACCTATCGCCGCAATCAATTCGGCTTCAGCTTTGGCGGGCCGATCATCAAAGACCGCACGTTCTTTTTCAGTGATTACGAAGGCACGCGCTTGCGCGAAGGCATTACGCGGCTGGCCAACGTGCCGACGGCGCGCGAACGGATCGGCGATTTTTCGCAACTTCCGCAACAATTCTGGCCACTGATTCCCGGCACTCAAACGCAATTTCCCGGCGGAGTTATCCCGCAACAAGCTCTGAACCCAATCGGTTTGAAAATCGCGGCGCTCTATCCGTTGCCGAACCGCAATGTGCCAGGACAAAATTATGTCGCATCGCCTATTCAGAAAGACCGCAATGATTCGTTCGACGTTCGCGTAGATCAAAAGATCAATGACCATTCGCAGTTTGCGGCGCGCTACAGTTTTGCCGACCGCAATCTTTTTGAACCTTATTCGGGCGTGACTCAGGTTTTCGTTCCGGGTTACGGCAACTCGGTTTTGCGCCGAGGCCAGAACCTGATGCTGAATGAAACTCACCTGTTTTCTCCACGCTTCGTCAACGAAGCGCGTGTCGCATTCAGTCGCGTGGGCAATCAAGTCCAGACCGAAAACCCAGGCGTCAGCATCAACAAACAGGTCGGTTTGCCAGAGCTTTCCAACAACCCGCGTGATTTCGGCCTTAGCTTCATTCGTGTTACCGGTTATTCACCGCTCGGCCACGAATACAACAATCCGCAGGATTCGGCGACGAACGTTTACCAGTTTCTGGATACGGCGAGCTATGTGGTCAGCCAGCACTTGCTGAAGTTCGGTTTTGATTTTCGCTACACGCAGCAGAATGCTTTTCGTGATGTGCAATCGCGTGGATTGATGGTGTTCCCTGGTTACGTAGCATTTACGTTGCCTGATGGTACTCCTACGGTTTTTCCGTTCATTACCGGAAACCCGCTGGCCAATTTGTTATTCGGTTTGCCGCTGGTTACAGGCGGAGCACGATTGGACAATCAGCAGCATCTTAGAACCCAAAGCTACAATGTGTTCCTAAACGATAGTTATCGAATCACTCCCCGGCTGACTCTGTCGGCGGGGTTGCGTTACGAATACAACTCGCCGCCGGTTGATACCAAAGACCGCGCCAACATTTACGACCCTGTAACTAAGAAACTGGTTCAGGTCGGCGCTAATGGTATTCCGCGCGGAGGTTACGATGCCGATAAAAACAACTTCGCCCCTCGTTTGGGTTTGTCCTGGTCGCCAGGGGCAAATGGCAAAACGGTAATTCGCACGGGTTACGGAGTTTATTTCGATCAATCGCCGCTGGCTCCGGGCGAAGGTTTGTTTTTCAATGCGCCTTACTTTGATTTCCGTTTCTACTATCAATCGCAACAAGCGCCGCTGACGATCTACAATCCGTTCCCGTTCAACACGCCCGGTCAATCGGCTCCATCGGCTTTTGCTTACGACCGCAACTTGCGGACGGCCTACACTCAAAGCTGGAACCTGAGCGTGCAGCAACAGCTTGGCAGTCGGACAGTTGCCGAATTGGCTTATGTTGGTTCAAAAGGCACAAAGCTGCTGGCTTCGCGCGACATCAACCAACCGACGCCTAGCACCCAACAACCGAACCTGCCGCGCAACCCTCTATTCGGAGAAATCACTCAACAGGAAAGCAGCGCCTCGTCGAATTACCACAGCTTGCAAGCGCGGCTGCAACAACGGCTGACTGCTGGTTTGTCGCTGCTTGGTTCTTACACTTTCGGCAAATCCATTGATAA
>JBGAPB010000278.1:0-8615 GCA_044221525.1 Blastocatellia bacterium
CTTTGAACGGGCCGTAAAGCTGGTCAGGTTTGGTTACCTGAAAATGTCCTGTGATGGAATTTTTCAGAAAGTATTCCAGCGAATAATTCTGATCTGGCGCATTGCGATGGCAAACCTGACAACTAATGCCATCGCGCGCCAAGGCTCCGTATTTGAAATGCGGGTCTTTGCGGTCTGTGATCTGCAAATAGCTCAACTGGAAATCGCCTGTGCCGCCGCTGTCCGTGTCCAGTTGACGTTTGCCCATGGCTCCGTGACAGGTCAGGCAGGCGTTTCTGACCATCGTCGTCAGTTCTTCGCGGCGGGGCGACGGCAGCGTGTTGAAGTAGGCGAACTCGCTTTCAAGCTGCGCAAAAAAGACTGGATCGCGTCCGGCCAACCCCATCGGCGACCAGCGCCATTCGCCGTAAGGCGAAACGTTCGCGCCCGCAACGGTTCCAGCCGGAGCATTGGGCGAAGGCAAGAACATCGTTGGCCCATAAGGCAAACCGCTTAATCCTCCGTGACAGGAGACGCACTGGCTGGAACTGATGAACTGACCTGCGCCCATGGCTGGTTGCGGAATGTTGTCGTAAGTTTCCGACGGCATTTTTTGAACGCTGGTAAATGGCACTCCGGGAATCGCATTGAAGGTTTGCAGAAAATCGGGATTGGCTTGCCGTCCAGGTTTTAAGGCTGTCAGCGGGAAAATTTTTCCGTGTGCTGCGTTGGCGGTTGCCAAAGGTTTCCACGAACCATCGTCCGGGAATGAGATCGGCATTCCGGGAAAGCCTTTGATGTTATTCAGCGCGGAAAATGTCAGTTCTTTTTCGGCGGTTGCATGGCAGCGCAAACAGTAAAGTCCGAACCCTGCCCACGGATATTGAAATGGCGGTTGGTCGTCGTCGAACTTCATTCCGTCAAAGAACTCTGCCCAGAACCAGCCGTCTTTCGATCCTTTTGAATCCCGAATCATGATCGTCCAGTCGCTGACTTTGGGCAGTTGGCTGTCGCTCATTCCCGCGTAACGAGCCGACGGTGGAGGGTATTGTTCCTTGATGATCATCGCTCCGTCGGGAATGTTTCCTTGCCGACCGCCGGTCAACCAGGCCATCACCTTGGGCGAATAAAAAATCCTGACCGCCGGATGTGTGCCGTAATAAACGCCTTTCAAGTAAGCGCCGGTGTCGCGCACGCCTTTGTCCATGCACCACTTCAGGTCTTTGTATTTGCCCGTTTGCAAGAAATTCAGAATCAATTTCTCGTAATCCACAAACTGGTTAGGCGGATATGAAGTCGGCAATGGCAGAGAATGTTCCGTCGCGCCTGGACAGGCATTTTGAACAGAAGGCAGCGGCAGGCCATCAGGGATTCCGCTGAAATTGTCTGAAGGCTCTTTTCCGTCGGCGGGTGACGGCAGGGCGAAATAAGACACGGTCAACAGAAAAAATACCAAGACAGCAATCTTCAATAAGTCACGCATGGAAAGGCTCCAATTTTAGTACTGCTTGTTTGTTTGTTGTCTGAGGTCGCTTTCTGATAAGGGAAAGCAATGTTGATTTGGAAATCTGATTGAACCGCGCGAAAAATAAATATCACCTTTGCCAGGATGGGACAAGATTTAGGCGAAGGGCTGACAATTTTAGCGCGTTGACCGTCAATCCATCGGAGCTTAGAATCGCTGAGCTTTTGCAATCATCGCGCGTCAAATCGCGCATCCCAAAAACTCAAGAGGTCAAAATGAAAAAGAACGAGAGCCGAAATCCGCGAACCGGCTTGTCGCGCCGCCAGCTTCTGATTGGCGCGGCCAGAACCGGCGCGGCCATCACACTAAGCCAGTTTTTGCCGAATGAATTTACTGAAGCCTTTGCTCAGAATGTGATCAAAGGAAAAGAAAAACTGATCGTGCGCAGCGTCCGCCCGGAAGATTTGGAAACACCCGTCGGTTTGTTGAACACCTGGATCACTCCGAACGATTTGTTTTACGTTCGCACTCACACTTATCCGCCCAAAGTTGACGAACAGATGGGCAAAGAATGGAAGTTGCAGGTTGATGGAGAAGTCGAACGTCCAATGGCCATCACCCTTGATGAGTTGAAAAAACTGCCCAAGGCGACTGTCACCGTCACGCTGGAATGTGCAGGCAATGGCAGGGCTTTTTACGATCCGCCAGTTCCGGGCATTCAATGGGAAAAAGGTTCTGTCGGAACTGCAAAATTTGCCGGAGCGCGGCTGTCCGATGTGTTGAAGAAAGTCGGGTTGAAACCCAACGTCAAATACATCGCGGCCAACGGAGCGGACAAGCCTGTTGGCAAGATGCCGGATTTCATTCGCAACGTGCCAATGGCCAAAGCCATGAATCCTGACACGATTCTGGCCTATGAAATGAATGGCGAACCGATTCCGGCGCTTCACGGATTTCCTTTGCGGTTGATCGTGCCGGGATGGGAAGGCGCGTATTCCGTAAAGTGGGTCAATCAACTTCAAGCGCTGGATAAAGAACATGAAGGATTCTTCGTCAAAACTGCCTATCGTTATCCGAATAAGCGCGTTGCACCCGGACAGGCGGTTCCGCCAGAAAATATGATTCCGCTGACGGGGTTGATCATCAAATCGTTCATCAACTCGCCGCTGGAAGGCACAAGCTTCAAGCCTGGCAAAGTTCGTGTTGGAGGGTTCGCCTGGGCGGGTGAATCTTTTGTCAGCAAAGTCGAAGTTTCGATGGATAACGGCAGCACCTGGTTCCCGGCCAAGCTGGGCAAAGAGCGTGAACGTTATACCTGGCAATCATTTGAATATGAATTCAACATCTCACAACCCGGCTCGTATTTGCTGATGGCTCGCGCAACCGACGACAAGGGCAAAGTTCAACCTGTTTCACCTCAGTGGAATCCGTCAGGGTATCTGTGGAACGTGATTGATAAAGTGAGGATCAATGTCGAAGCTTAATTCAAAATCCCAAAAAGCAATGAAACTGTTTTTGGCGCTGGCGGCGGCAATGCTTGCCGTCAGCGTTTCGTTCGATGGTCAGTCGGCTGCCGCCACGCAACAGGATTTGCCTGAAGGCAAAGGAGTCGAACTGGCCCGCGACAAATGCGTTGTCTGTCACGAAGCCGACGTCATCAAAGCTCAACGCCTGTCCAAACAGGGCTGGACGCGTGAAGTAGAAAAAATGGTTCGTTGGGGCGCAGCCGTTAATGACAGTGAGAAAACTGTTTTGGTGGATTATTTTTCCTCGCATTTCACAACTGTCAAATCGGGCGCGCCTGTCGCGGCGGCCAGCGTTGATCGCGGCAAGCAGATTTTTGAAGACAAATGCATCTTGTGTCACCAATCGGAAATGACCGCGCAACAACGTTTGACGCGGCAAGCCTGGACGCGCGAAGTCGAAAAGATGATTCGTTGGGGGGCAACCGTCACCGACGCCGAAAAAGAACCGCTGGTTGATTATTTGGCGAAAAGTTACGGTCAGCGCCCATTGAAGTAATGTGGCCGCTCAGCCGTAACTGTAAAAACAGGTCATAACTTAATGTCGAAAGATAAATTCGATTTGGAAGGAATGCAGACCCGCGCGGTTTATGCCGCCAAGGAATTGAATCGCACCTCGGCAATCAGTCCGCCAATTTGGCAGACGACAACTTTCGGCGCAGAAACCGCCGAAGAGTTTGCCGAAATCGCAGTCGCCACAAAACCTCAGGAGTTTTACACGCGCTACGGAAATCCAAACCACGCCATGGTTGAAGAGACTTTGGCCAATTTGGAGGGCGGGGAACTGGCGCTGGTTTTCGGATCGGGGATGGGAGCGATCTTTTCTGCCGTCGCGGGCAGTTTGCAAACCGGCGACCACGTTGTCGCTCAGCAAAATCATTACGCCGGAGCAACCACGCTGCTGAAAGATATTCTGCCCAGATGGGGAATAGAAGTCAGCTTCGTTGACCAAACCAGCAACGCCGAATTTGCCGATGCGATTAAGCCGAACACCAAACTTATTTACGTCGAAACTCCGGTCAACCCGCTGATGCAGATTACCGATTTGCGATTCGTCGTTGAGCTGGCAAAGTCCAAAGGCATTCTGACAATTTGCGACAACACCTTTGCCACGCCGATCAATCAGCGTCCGCTGGAATTGGGGATTGATGCCGTAATTCACAGCGCGACGAAATACATAGGCGGCCATCATGACGTGACCGCCGGAACGATGGTCGGCAATAAAGAGTTGATCGAACGTGTCTGGCGTTTTGCCTTGGTGGCCGGAGCCGCGCTCAGCCCGTTTGACGCCTGGCTTTTGTTGCGCGGTTTGCGAACCTTGGGGTTGCGCATTGATCGCCACAACAGCAACGCGCTGGCCTTGGCGAAGTTTTTCGAGACTCATTCAAAAGTCGCCAGAGTTTATTACCCAGGACTGGAATCGCATCCGCAACATGAACTGGCGAAATCGCAAATGTCCGGCTTCACTGGAATGTTGAGCGTTGAACTGCGCGGAGGTTATTCGGCGGCTGACAAAGTGATGTCATCACTGAAACTTGGGGTGCGCGCGGCCAGTTTGGGCGGTTTTGAAACCTTGGTTGTGCATCCCGCTTCGATGTGGAGTTTGCAATTGTCGGCTGAACAACGCGCCGCGACTGGAATCAACGATGGTTTGGTCAGGATTTCAGTCGGATTGGAAGACGAACCTGACTTACTGCGCGATTTCGATCAAGCGCTGGCTCAGGTTTAAGCTACCTGGCTCAAGTTGAGCCGAATGCCAAATCATAGTGAAACGCAAAAAAATAAGGAGAGATTTTTCAATCTCTCCTTGTAAAGGCTAGCTTTGCTGGGATGAAAACTTGGAAGACAATGGTGCAAGAACTAACTCGCACTCGGCGGCAAACAGTGCAAGCACGATGCCACGAATATCCGCCAAAGTAATTCCCGGCTATCTCCTTCAAAAGCCTTTGGTTTATCGGTAATGATGGAAAATTGAACACCATTCAAAACATCACTTTTATCCAGAATTTCGGAGACAGGCTTCAATTTTTCGTAGCTTCGTTGTTTAAGAGCCAGTCTTGTGCAGTGAAGTAAGCCCAGGCATCCGATTCAGGCGTGCCAGCTTCTGGTTTGTAATCGTAAACCCAGCTTGCAAATGGAGGCAGCGACATCAAAATTGATTCAGTCCGTCCTCGTGTTTCCAATCCGAAAACAGTTCCACGGTCATAAACCAGGTTGAATTCGGTGTAACGTCCTCGGCGAATTAACTGAAACTGCCGCTCGCGATCACCAAAAGCTTCTTCGCGGCGCTTGGCGACAATAGGCAAGTAAGCTGGCAAAAAGGCTTCGCCGGCATCGCTCACAAAAGCAAACAGCTTTTCCAAATCTCCCTGCAGATAATCGAAGAAAATTCCACCGACGCCTCGCGTTTCATTGCGATGTTTGATGAAAAAGTATTCGTCAGCCCATTTTTTGAAACGCGGATAGTAATCGGCGTCGTGCCGGTCGCAGGCATCTTTCAGTGTTTGGTGGAAATGAACCACGTCTTCTCGAAATGGGTAATAAGGCGTCAGATCAGCGCCGCCGCCGAACCAACTGGCTTTCCCTTTTTCCAAAAAGCGGAAGTTGGCGTGAACCGTAGGCACATAAGGGTTGCGCGGATGCAGAACCAGCGAAACCCCAGTGGCAAAAAACTCCAGACCTTCGGCTCCAGTGACGCCTTCGCCGATTCTGGAGGTGAACTCTTCAGGTAAAACCCCAGTGACTGCTGAAAAATTGACACCTGCTTTTTCAAAGACTGTACCGTTTTCCAAGACGCGAGTTCTCCCGCCTCCGCCGCCCTGACGTTGCCAGTTGTCTTCGCGAAAAGAGGCAGAGCCGTCGGCTTCTTCCAGGGCGCGGCAGATTTTGTCCTGCAAATATGAGAAAAATTCCTGAGCACGTTGCTTTATAGGTTTGTTGTCTTGCATGGCGCGGATTTTGGCTCAGTTTGGAAAATCTCGCTAGCTGTTGCGATTGGAAAATCAGGTTCTTGAAAGCTAGGATACGGGGCCTATGAGCGAACCCAAAAAAGACCAACCTTGCGACATCGGCGATCTGGCTGTTCGAGTTTCCATGCTGCCGCGCGACACCAATCCCGGCGGAACCATCTTCGGCGGAGTCATCCTTAGCCATTTGGACTTGGCCGGAGGTATTGAAGCCCGTAAACAGGCCGACAAACTTTTTGTCACTGTAGCCATGCATGGAATTGAATTTATCGCACCGGTTTTTGTCGGCGATGTCGTCAGTTTTTACACTCGCACCATCAAAGTTGGTCGAACTTCCGTCACAGTCGGCATAATTGTCGAAGCCATGCGTTACCGCGACAGCGGCAACATTGTTCGCGTGATGGAAGCTCAGGCTGTTTACGTCGCCGTGGATGAAAACCGAAAGCCGATTCCAATCAAGGATGAGTAGTTGGGGAATCGTTGATTTTCTTTTACCGACCACTGCCTGCTGATTCACGACTATTCCATGAAAGTCTGCTACTCCGACCGATACGCCGTTCCGCTTCCAGGCTCGCATCCGTTTCCGATGTCGAAGTATCGTCTGGTGCGCGACCGTTTGCTGGCCGAAGATTCAATCACTCACTGGCATCTGACCGAGCCGCCGTTGGCCGCGGACGAAGACATTCTGCTGGTTCACCATGAAGATTACTGGTTTCGATGCGCGCGCGGAAAGCTAACCACTCACGAAATTCGTCGCATTGGTTTTCCGTGGTCGGAGGCTTTGGTGCGGCGTTCGCGCGCGGCAGTTCAGGGAACGATCATCGCGGCCAGAAGCGCGTTGAAAGACGGCGTGGCCTCAAACCTGGCTGGGGGAACTCATCACGCTTACCCGGATCACGGCGAAGGTTATTGCGTGCTCAACGACATAGCCATTGCCACGCGAGTTTTACAGCGCGATGGTCTGGCCGAACGCATTGCCGTCATTGATTGCGATGTGCATCAAGGCAATGGGACGGCGGCAATTTTTCAAGACGACCCTCGCGTTTTCACCTTTTCGATTCACGGCGAAAAGAACTTCCCGGCGCGCAAAGAACAAAGCAAGCTGGACATCAACCTGCCAAACGGCGTCGGCGACAAAGAGTATCTGGCAATCCTTAGCCGGCACGTTCCGCAAATCCTGGAAGATTTCCGTCCCGATTTTATTTTTTACCAAGCCGGTGTTGACCCTTTCGAGCGCGACCGGCTTGGCAAATTGAAATTGACAATTGATGGGTTGCGGCGGCGAGATGAATTGGTGATTGCCGCTTGCCGCCGACGTGGTTTGCCGGTTGTGACCACGATGGGCGGCGGTTATGCCAAAGAGATCGGCGACACGGTCGAAGCTCACTGCAACACGGTTCGCGTTGCGCTTGGGTTAATTTGACTGGCCTGAATCTTTGACAGCGACGGACGACGAATCAATAGACGTTTCTCGCTCAATGCCAGCGCCGTCAGTCCAACCACATAAACGGCAAAGATAGAAACGACTACGATGCCAATTATGTATGCCACCAATTGCAGAGCGGCCATCATTGCGTTCATTTCGGCGATCATTTGTTGAATCGGCATAAATCCTCCTTGAGCAAAACCGTAAAACTTAGTTTGAGTTAAAGACCCGCCCGAAACCGTCAGGCTTCGGGCGGGTCTTTATGGCTGAGCAACGATGATTGGAAAATTATTGGCCTGCGGTTGCGCTGACAGTGATAAGTTCCGGCTTGATTTCCATTGCCAGATTGTCTCCGCCGCGGGCGGCTTTGCGTTCGGTCTTGGTCATAAGCATTTCGCTGGTGTTGTTGCCGTCGGTCACACTGGCCAGGAAATACTGGTTGCCATATCGGCGGAACTGCAATTCGGCCTTACCGTCATTCTTGCCGTCCGCGTTCTGTCCGATAACACCGGCGGCCAGCCCTTTTTCGACGTTTTTGATAATCAGAATTCCCTGAGTAGACGCTTTCGCCACGGTATATTTGCCCGCTGGAAGCGTTTTGCCCGCGACGTTGAAATCGAACGGGATGTTCGCGACGACGGTTGAACTCAATCCGGCGGCAATTCCCAGGACGGTCAATGTGACGATCAAGCTCAATGTGACGACGATTGTTGTAATTTGCTTTCTCATATTTCCTCCTAACGGTTTTCGGTAAGCGGCGGCGGTGTTTTTCGTCCGGGCCGCGTCGTTTCCTTTTTCCGAACAATCATCAGTTTCTTGCTGATGCGCTCTCTTTTTCGCGTTTCACGTTTGGGCTTATTTCAATCGTTGTGCCACCGGGAAAAGCTGCCGAGCCGGTTTAAGCAGTGCGCCTGTAACTGATTGTCTGGGTTTGGGATAGGCTGATCTGAGGTCAGGAAGGCGGGAATGATTGAGCGAGTGGCGAGGCCGAAAATCTATCTGATCGGATAGCAGGACTATCTGATCGGTGAGTGCTGGTCAGTGCTGGAATCTGAATGCCGAAAGGCCGCCATCAGACCCGGTCAATCCGACCAGTCTGATGACAGCCTTTCAGCCCTCTACCGATTTTTGTTTACGATCTTTTACTACTCAATTTATGGACGGCCACCGCCAGGCCCGCCACCGTGGTCGCCGCCGAATCCACCTCCGAACCCGCCTCCGGCCAGTGAACTCACAAGCCCTAAAACACGGTCAGC
>JBGAPB010000279.1:0-8670 GCA_044221525.1 Blastocatellia bacterium
GGAACACTGAACGCGATCAACCTGAGCACTGGCGAATATGCCTGGAAGATTCCGTTCGGCGAATATCCCGAATTGGTGGCGAAGGGAATGAAAGACACTGGCTCTGAGAATTACGGCGGGCCAGTGGTGACTGCTGGCGGATTGGTTTTCATTGCCGCGACGAACTTCGACCGTAAGTTCCGAGCCTTCGACAAGCTGACAGGAAAATTGTTGTGGGAAACGATGTTGCCGTTTGCTGGAAACGCGACTCCCGCCGTTTATGAAGTCGGCGGCAAACAGTTTGTTGTTGTTCATGCCACAGGCGGCAAGGCCAGGCGTGACGAACCGAAAGGCGATGTTTACATCGCATTCGCGCTTAAAAAATAGAAACTCTGATTGGAGATTGGATGAGCAAAGCTTTTCAAAAAAACTTCGCTATGCGTCCCAGCAAAGTGTTGGCCAAATTGCGCGCCGGAGAAGTCGTCAATTGTTTCAAGTTGAATTTTGCCGATGCGCGAGCGGCTGAATTGGCTGCGCTGTTCGGCTTTGATTGTTTGTGGACTTGTCTGGAACACACCGCCAACGATTGGTCGGATGTCGAAAAGCAAATTTATGCTGCCAAATCTCAAGACACAGACATTGTCGTCAGAGTCGAACGCGGCAGTTACAGCGACCTGATTCGTCCCTTGGAACTGGACGCCACGGGAATCATCGTGCCTCACGTAATGAACCTGGCTGATGCCAAACAAGTTGTCTGGCAGACACGCTTTCATCCGGTCGGTCGGCGACCGCTGGATAGCGGAAACGCCGATGGGTCTTATTGCAATGTGGCTCTGGCCGATTATCTGCGTCAGGCCAACGAACAACGATTCGTGATTCTGCAAATCGAAGACCCCGAACCTTTGGCGGAATTGGATGAGATTGCAGCTTTGCCAGGATACGACATGCTGCTGTTTGGGCCAGGCGATTTCAGTCACGCCGTCGGAGCGCCCGGACAAATGAATCATCCTGAAGTTGTTGATGCCCGCAAACGTGTGGCTGAAGCCTGTCGCAAACACGGCAAGTTCGCCGCCACAGTTGGTTCTCCGGCGACTGCTCCTGAATTGATTGCGATGGGTTATCAATTCATCAACATCGGAGCAGACGTGTTGGGGCTGAATCAGTATTGTCGAAAGCTGCTGGAAGATTTTGATGCGGCGATAAATTCGTTGTAGCCGTTTGTTAGTTTTGGGCCGCTCCCAATTTCGAGCCGTTTGAGGTAATAGGAATACTGGCGATGACTGTTGTGCCTTTGCCTGGGCTGCCCGTGACATTGACTTCGCCTCCAAATATGTGCGCTCGTTCGCGCATTCCCAGCAACCCAATCGAGTGCGGATCGTCCATTTCTTTTTTGGTGATGCCTCTGCCATTGTCGCGGACTTTCAAAACCAAAGAGCCGTTTTGACGGCTCAAACTGACTTTGACTGCGGTCGCTTCCGAATGACGAGCAACGTTTGTCAGCGATTCCTGGAAGATGCGGAAAAGCGCCGTGTCGCTTTCCCGGCTTGATAAATGTTGGGGCATCGGCTGATCAAAGTCGCACACGATTCCTGTGCGATTGCTGAACTCGTCGGCCTGCCATTCGATGGCGGCAATCAGTCCCAAAGTGTCCAGCACTCCCGGTCTGAATTGAGTGGCAACGCGGCGCATTGCCACTATGGTTTCATCAACCAGTTCTAGAATTAAAACCATTTTGCTTCGCAACAATTGCGAATTTTCCGTTTCTTGCGGCAAACGTTTTTCCAACCACTTCAGGTCAATTTTCAATCCGGTCAGCAATTGCCCCAACTCATCGTGGATTTCGCGGGCGATGTAGGCGCGTTCTTCTTCGCGTGCTTGTTGCAATCGTGCCGCCAGTTCCCGCATCTGTTCGCGGGATGTCTTCAGTACTTCTTCAGCGCGTTTGCGATAGGTGATGTTGTTAAACGTGACGACGAAGCGATCACCTGCCCTGGCCAGTCTGACCTCAAGATCAACATAAGTACCGTCTTTGCATCTGACGCGCCATTCACGAGGGATGGAAAGTATTTCTGTGGCAGTGGTAGCTGAGATCGCTTTTTGCCAGTTGATGCTCGCGTTCTGGCGTAGCTCAGGATCAGGGTAAATTTGTTCAAACCACTTATCGAGGTCAGACAGGTCTTCAACTGTGTAGCCCAGGTCACGGACAAACTGCTTATTGATCAACTTGACAGAATTCTTTTCGTCTATGACTGCAACTGCAATGGGCATTGACATCGTAATCTTGTTCAGCAACTTTTCGTTCAACCTGGACATGCGGAAACGAAATGCTGCGAAAAACACAAATCCGACCAATGCCAGGCTGAATAAGTAGAACCAAGTGCGTTGATAAAACCACTTTTTGATATGAATTGGAGTGCCGATGTTTGGTGGCCCCCATTGTCCTGCGGCATTGGCGACAGAGACCCGGAAAAGATAATCAGCCGGAGGCAGGTTGGTGTAATAAGCCGCGCGCCTGTCTCCCACCTCAATCCAGTCCTTGTCCCAGCCTTCCAGCATATATTTGAACTGAACCTTCGTTGGAGCTATCAGGCTTAATCCGCTGTAGTGAATTTCAAGGTTTTGCAAACCTGGGCCAATTTGAATATCGTCGCTCAAAGGAACCGAAAGTCCGTCGGCAATGATTTCCTGGATTGATGCTTGCAGCAAGAATGATTCGTCCAGGATTTCACGCGGGTTAAACGTCACCAGCCCGCGAATGGTCGTGATCAAAATACGTCCGTCGCGCGTTTTCCACGACGAAGGTTGGGAGCCGCCATTGCACTCTTCGCTGCGCATGCCGTCTGACAATCCATACCGAATCGGTGTCAGTTGTCTGATTTTGCCTTGATCCAGTTCGTCGAACTGCCGCTTGGCTACGCGAAAGATTCCGTGATTTGAAGTCAGCCAGAAATTACCAAGCCCGTCTTCGATCGTGTCGAAGACCTGACTTTCCAACAGTCCCTGTTGAATTGAATAAGTCGTGACTTTTCCATCCGGGCGCAATCGGCACAATCCGTTTTTGTATGTTCCGATCCACATATCTCCGGCTGCATCTTCGTAAATGGAAGTGGTTTGATCCGATGGGAATCCCTGGGCTACTGAGTAATTTTTGATAGTCCCGTTTTTGATTTGGAACGCGCCGCCGGGCATTGCGACGGCCCAGATGCTGCCATCCCGTGCAACCATAAGGTCGCCAATCAGACTTCCGTTCAATCCCTTTTCATTTTCTGAGTTGTCGAAACGTCCGTCTTTGAACCGGCTGACACCTTTATATGTGCCTATCCATAAACTGCCATCCTTTGTTTCAACAATGGATGTAACACTGTCGTGTGTCAGCCCCTGTTTTGTGTCGTAACAGTTGAATTTTCCATTTATGAATTGGCATAGACCGCCGCCGGTTCCGAGCCATATCTCTCCATTTCTAGTTTCGTAAAGCGAAAGGACTTCGTTGTCGGGCAAACCGTCTTTGGTTGACCACGATTGAAGCTTTCCATTCTTTAGTCTGGCCAGCCCGCCGCCTTCGCCCAGTCCCATCCAGATACTTCCGTCGCGCGCTTCCAAAACACACCAAATGTCGTCTCTGTGTAAGCCCTCTGTTTCGCCAAAAACCGTGAATTTTGGAGTTCTTATTTTGAATAGTCCATTGCTGTCCGAACCTATCCAAAGAAGTCCTTCGAAATCAACCAACAGACAGTGAATACGGTCGTTTAGAGTCCGGATATTTTTGGAATAATTGACCACCTGGTTACCTTCCAGATAATCCAGTCCGGTTCCGGTTCCCAGCCATAACTTTCCGTCTTTGTCTTCGGCAATGGAAAAGACGCTGTTGTCTGATAGTCCATTTTGAACTGTTAGTTTCGATAGTTTTCCATCTTTGAATTTGTTCAAGCCTCCACCATCGGTGCCAATCCAAATGCTGCCATCGCGACTCTCGCGTATTTCGGAGATTTTGTTCTTACTTAGGCCAGAATCTTCTGTGATTTTTTCAAATTTGCCGTCTTTGATCCGTGTCAAACCTTTCTCAGTGCCGATCCAAATGCTGCCATCGCGGGTGATGGTGATAATTCTGATGTCGTTATCAACCAGCCCGTCTTTGGTTGTTAAGATCGAAAACCGCCCTTGGCTGAGTTTGGCGACACCCTTGCGAGTGCCAATCCAGATTGTGCCGCTTGAGTCTTCGGCCAAAGCATTTATGTGAGTGTCGGGCAAACCTGAATTTAACGTATAGGCTGTAAAACGATCATTTTTGATTTGATTCAACCCGCCTCTGGTTCCAACCCATAGACTGCCATCGCTGCTGGCAAATATGACGTTTGTGAATACGTTATGATTGGCCCAGCCAGGCATATCCTTGTAGTTTTTGAATGAAATACCGTCAAAGCGTGACACGCCTTCTTGAGTTGCGACCCACAAATGGCCATCTTTTGTCCTGGCCAGGTCAATAACAGAGTTTTGCGGCAACCCTTGAGCTGATTCCCATTGATCCAGCATTACCTGAGACTGACCAGATGTCTCCGATTTTTTTTGGGCGGTATTGGGTGGGGCAGAGATCGAAATGGCGGAAGTATGCGGTGCGGATTGATTGTTTGGTAAATTTGAGCGAGGTTCACCAGTAACTGCCAAAAAAAGCAGGGCAAAATTGAGTACAACAGTGAGCTTGGTTTTCAAAATGGCCATAAAACAAACGATTCCAGCTAAAATGCTTTTGCTGTCTGAAAACTCAATAATGGGGCTGATTCGTTTTTTAAGTGTCTTTTCCCTCAGAGCCGTGTTGCCAAAATTCCTACTTCTATCTTGGCCTAACTAACAATAATCCGACGGCTGACTGTGTAAAATTACCACTTACTAGCCAAACCTGCCAGATGAGCCTGAGCATTTTCCTATATTTCATAACTCTTTGAAGATTCTTTCAATGAAATTTCAATTGGGCTTTAAGACTTGGCCAGCCGATTCCCTTATCTTTCGCCTCGCTTGAGGAGGTGAGCAGCATGAATCAACCAAAGATTGTTTCCGAAGTTTCTCAATTAACGAGTCAGCCGAACAGGCATAGTGCAATTACCGAAAAATTGCCGGAAATGGCTGAACCGGTTCAAGCAACGGCGACCAAGGCGTCGCTGAGTCGCACGTTATTACACGTGGCCTGGATGGCGATTTTGCTGGGATTGATTGTTGAAGGTCTGATTTTGATCGTCGCCGCCAGCTTCGGAACATTTCTAGCGGGCAAACCGATTTTGGCCGATCTGGTTCAGAAAGTTTCGTGGTCGGTCATCGTTTGCATCGGTTTGGCTTTGGCCAGAGGAGCCACTCGTTTGTTTGCCTCAGAGGTGCAGGCAGCGGCTTCGGGAATTGCCGGATTACTGACGGCGCCGGCGGCTTTTGCCATCTCTCGCAGCCTGCACGAAGGAATTCAGGAAGCTCTGTTCATCAAAGTTTTTCAGGGCGGAGCGGGTTCGCCTGTGATGCTGGCACTGATCAAAGGAGTTGAATACGGCTGTCTGGGCGCGTTGCTGGTCTGGGTTGGCAAACAAGTTTGGGGAAAAGCGTTGGCTCACGCTGGGGTTGGGTTGGTGGTCGGAATTGTTTTCGGCGCGGTATTGATTGCTGCGATGATCTGGGGTTCGGCTTCGCCGATGACAATGGGCGCAATGCTTTCGCGCGCCATTAACGAAGTCATTAATCCGGTTGGATGCTCGCTGACGCTTTATTCGGCGGAGATTTTGGGGCGAGGGCCAACTGCGAGTAACCAGCTTGATGATTAAGTTTTAGTTGGAAGTTATCCAAACATGTCACTGAAGACCCCCTTCAAGTGGCGGCAACAAACAGTTCGTCTGTGTTTTCAAAGGAGGCTTGGCAATGTTTCGTAACAATCGTTTTTTTGTAAGCTTGTTTTTGGTTTTCGCGCTGCTGGCTCAACCGTTGGTGGCAATGGCTCAGAATAAAACTCTGAACTCCGGGGGAGCGAACTCGTCAGCCGGGCAAAACGGGGCCAGTGTTGACCTTACCAGGGTTCGTCCTGTTGGCCCCGATGTGGTTGATGTGACCTGGGATGTGGTCATTCCTTCAGGGGTGGAAGTACTGGGATTCGATGTCCGTGTTGACGCAGGGTTGAGCAATGGGACAACTCAAACCGACAGCCAATCTTTTGGCGGCAATGCCCGCTCCGGGAGCTTCAAATTCAATTTACCATTGGCTTCAAATGGCGGCGGCCCTAAACCAGGTGGCGGAACAGGTGGGATTATCGGCCCTGCAAACAATGGCGGCGGTGGAATCAGTGCCAATCAGGCGCTTTGCCAGAATAGTTGCGCCAGGAACACAAAAACCAGCAGCGATTTTCAGAAGTGCGTTGCGTCTTGCCAGAATGGCGGCAGCAATGGTGGAGGAAGCAATGGCATAAAAGAAAAATCTGCTCAAGGATCCGACAAGACTCCGCGCAAATTTGGACAAGGCAATATCTCTGGCGGCAATACCGGCTCTCCAAAACCGACTCCAACCCCCAAGCTCAATCCTCCATCGTCGAACCCGGCTCCTTTGCCCAGGCCGACCCCGCCCGCAAAGCCTGCGCCGGAGCAAGTGCGAATCACCAAGCTTCAGGCTTTCATCACGGCGAAGTTCGCCACCGGTAACGACCTGGCCGCTTTCAGCGAATTCATTCAGCCGACGGACAAGGCCACAGGCGAAATGAGGTTGAAGGGCGCTCGTGGAAATTCGTTGCAAGTCAAAAAACTGATTCACCTCAACGAAGTGGCTCGATTGGCGACTGATTGCCCGGCAGGCCAGGAATGTTTCGACGTACTTGCCGAACTGCGCGGAGTGAATGCCAATGGTCAATTCAAAGTTTCTTTGGAAGCCATCTATTCCAACGGCCAACGCAGAACTAACTCTCGCACTGCTGGCAACCTGTTTCGTCCGGTTCGGCTGTCGGTTGATAAGGTTGCCGGTGCAACCGTCGCCAACGTGCTGGTGAACATCAATGGCGGAGGGAACCGCGAACAGTTCACAAAAACAGATACTCAGGGTGTTGCTGTTCTTGCCCCGACTCTTCCGTCCAAAAAAGAATAACTGAACCCTTTTAGCTGGCGGCAAAGCGCACGTTTTCGAGCGACGTGCAATCAAGCGAAGAAGCGGCTCTGGCTTCATCGCCTCATTGCAAATCTCGATTGCAGCGTGCGGCGTGGAGGCGTGCGCCTTGCCGCCAGCTAACAGCCAGTCAAGAAGGCAAAAATGAAATGTCTCAACAACAAAGGAGGACAATCATGCGATTCAACTTTTCATTGAGAACCAAAGCTCGAAAATTAACGGCAGTGGCTCTGATCACATTTGCGGCTTTTGGATGGCTGATGGCCGAAGCCGGGAAGCAACGTGATGCCAGCGGAACCATAACTTTGGAGTTGTGCAAGAAAGGCGCAAACGGTCAGTGGGAGGTGATTGACCGGGTCAAAAGCCCCGTCAATTTCACTGCCAGCGTCATGGATTTGGCCGCAGGCAAAGAAATCACCAGCAATTTCAGTTGGCGCGGAACCAGCGAAAAAGGATTGCGCGCCGAAGGCCGAATGTTGCGCGCGGGCAAGGTGAAAATTGATGTGGTGAGAGGTTTGCTGGAACTCGACCTGCCGATGGAAGCGACCGTCAACGGCAAAAAAATTCCGCTCAACGTCAAACTGACCTCCGAATCCATTTCTTCGCCGACAGGCCAGATCAGCGGCAAGAAAGCTTCCCTCAGCAATGGCACGTTGACCGCAGGCATCGTCGGTTTTTCGGTTATCAAACAGCGAGATCTGGTGGATGAACTGGCCAAGGTTGGCGACAACAACGGCTCATTGGTCGCGCGCAAAGCCGAACAGAAAAAAGAAGGCATTCGCACCTCCGGCGTAGTCGCTGGCAGCGCAGGGCTAGCCGAAGAATTGATCGTCGTTATGCGCGGTGATGGAACCGTCCGCGCGAAATAACGCTGAATTTATTAACACCGTTTCCCGCAGTTTTTTGCCTCCTTAAATCCGCGGCGTGACTCGCTTAATTGCGTCGCACTGCGGGAAGCGGCTTTTTGCGCCTCTTCTGTTAGCGCAGGTGATCTGAGTTTTGGATGACTTTGATTGGGCTGACCGATCTTCTGTCCGACCTTTACAAGATGGTTACCTGCGCTAACGGATTCTTTCAAGCAGCTTCCAAATTCACGGTGGCAGTCACTCCCTTGCTGTCGCCTCTTATCAATGACGCAAACTTACCTGGAGGTAATCATTATGACCAAAGACTTTTTGGCGAATCCCATTCCTCGTCTGGCATTACGCTGGTCGCACCTGGCTGCGCTGTTTTTGGCTGGCGCTGTGCTGCTGACGTTGGTGGCCTGGCCGACGGCCACCCCGGTTGGTCACGGGAACGCTGCCGCGTTCATTTCCATCAAGCTGACCTTCAAATTCGGCAAGCGCACGAACACAGGAACCTGCGGTCCAGGCCGTGGCATCTGTGACATTACTTTAGGCGTGGCGCGGTCTGGCTCTGTCGAAGGCACGGTGACTCCTGTTGGCAGCGACCGGATGAATGTCGTCTTTGAGTCCGCCCTGGCCGACCGCTCTATGGAAATCGCCGAAGATATTGTGATGGAAGAATCCGTCGCCAGAAAGCTTGGCTTTAAGAACCTGACCATCCTGAAGGGAA
>JBGAPB010000280.1:0-8517 GCA_044221525.1 Blastocatellia bacterium
TGTTCCAATTCAAACCCGCTGGTTTGCAGATCAAGCGGTGTGATGACTTCCTGTCGAAACAGTTTCAAGGCCGTCACCGTGTCGCGTAGGTAATTACCCGTGCAGATCAACGAAGCAAAGCTCAAGCTTTGTCCGCCCAGATAAGCAGGCCATGATTGGCGCTGATGTTTACCGGTCAACAGGTTGACCAGTTTCCCGCGTTCGGGATGTTTCAGATAACGACTGCCGTAAACCGCGCCGATACCATTCGACAAAAGCGCCGCCAGCATCGGCACGTAATCGTTCGGGTCATATTCCAGATCGGCGTCTTGAATTATCAGGTAATCGCCCGTTGCCCTGGCCAACCCAGCGCGAACCGCAGCGCCTTTGCCCTGGTTTGGCGATTGACTGATCAACGTCACCTGCGGAAACTGCCGCACGATTTCAGCCGTTCGGTCTTTTGAACAATCGTCAATGACTATGACTTCCTTGCCCAGATTGAAACGCGACAGATCAACGGCCAGCACTTTTTCCAGCAGCGCGCCGATGAACTGTTCTTCGTTATAAGCTGGTATGATGACTGAAAGCTTGTTGATGCCCATTTGCCAGATACTCTGCAATCAATTTCAGGTCGGCTTTGGTGTTGATGCCGACTGATTCCATTTCGGCATAAGCCGGAAAAGTTTGGACTTTCTGTCCCTGCGTATTAAGCCAGGGAATGAAAGGCAGGAAATTTCTTTCTTTTGTCGCATCGCCTGTGACTGCTTGTTCTGAATAACGAGGCAGCATTTCCAGATAAGCATCGCTAGACAAACTGAACAAACCCAGATCGCCTTCGCCGCTGTCGGGCATCAGGTCGCCTTCGCGTCGTTGCCGCAAACCTACAATCTGGTTTTGATCGTTGCGCTCGAAGTGAATGTAAGGTTCGGACTTTGTCGCTGTTGGCATGACCACAGCCGCATCGCCGGCTTCGGCGGTGTCAGCCAGACGCCAGACCGTCCGCGGATGAACTCCAATTTGATCGCACCACGTAATCCAGACCTGATCCGGGTTATGACTTTCCACTCGTTCGCGCGGAATCAGAATCGCGTCCAGCATTCCCGTCGGCGAAGCCTGCACATCGAATTCAATTGGCAATCCCAAAGTCGCGCAGTGCCGCTGAACTCTTTCGACATTCGCCGGATGCAACACAACCACGAAGCGGCTGACGACCGGCGCATAAAGCTCAAACAAATAATTGATCATCGGCCGGCCATTGACCGGATAAAGCAGCTTGGGGGTGTTTGATTCCAGTCGCGATCCCAAACCCGCAGCCGGAATAATCAGTAATCGTTTCATTGTTCCGCGTAACTCAACTTGGTCAGCAGCGATCGCACATCCGGGAAGCTGCCGATGAATCGCTCGTTGTCGGCTTTGACGCCGCTGCGCACAGAAGCCGTGTAAGCGAGCGAAGCGACTGCGGCGGTCAACCCGGCGTGGCTGTCTTCGATAATCAGGGTTCGTTGCGGCGAAACGCCTGCGCGCTCCATCGCCGCCAGATAAATTTCCGGCGCGGGTTTGCCTTCGATGACGTCTTCACCGGTGACGATGACTGAAAACGCTTCGCCCCATCCCAGGCGCCCCAACACCATCGCCGTAGTTTCGCGCGAAGCCCCGGTTCCAATCGCCAGCCGCATTCGTTTGCCGTTTAATCGCCCAAGCCGTCCAATACATTCGGCGCTGTCGTGAAAAGCTATTTTTTCCGTCGCCAGATAACGCCGCGCGCGTTGTTGTTTGAAAACAACCCAGGCGGAAATTTGATCCGGCGACGGATTTAACGCCGCAGTAAACTCGGCGACGACTTCAGAAGTTTTGCGTCCGGCGATTTGTTCGTAAGCCGGGCCAGCCACTTCAGCCAGTTGCCACAGATCGTCGTAAGCCCGGCGATGGCATTCGGTCGTATCAACCAGCACGCCATCCATATCAAAGATCAACAAATCAAATTCAGTCATTGTTTCAGCTCAGGAATCAACCACGGGGAGCACGGGGATCACGGGGAAGAGCCAACTCTTCAAATAGCATTTCCTCCGTAGCCCCAGCAGCCCCCATAGCTTGACGATGTCGCGTTTTTGCCCAACCGCGCAGCACAGTTACCAGCGACCGCAGCCCATCAACCACAGTCGTTCGGCGAACTTTGTCCGGCGAAAGCGGAAAGAATTGCACAGGCGTTTCGATCACTTCGGCCTTGTCTTCCAGCAACAGGCACAGCAGTTTTTGGTTGAAACATGAATCGTTGATGTCCAAACCTTCAGAGCGAAGATACGAAGTTCGAACTGCCCTGGCCGCCGAAAGAGTGTCAGAAAGGTAGCGTCCGTATCGCAGCAGATAAGCCAGGCTGAGCAAATGACTGCCCGCGTAACTTATCGCCCCAAGCAGTACGTTGTGTTGATAACGCAACCTGTAAGATTCGTGAATATCTTTGACCGACAAACGGCGGCTGCCCCAAACGGCGTCCAGTCGTGGATTAGTCAGCAGCGAAGCGATGTTGACGATTTCTTCACCCTTGTACATTCCAGACGAATCGAACAACAGCACGTAATCAAAATCCTGACCGGCGATGGCCTGCCGAAAAGATTCGGTTTCGGTTTTGCCCGAAACTTTGACGTTGTGAACCGCGAAAGGCAGCGATTCGGCAAAGGCCGGATCAAGAGATTCGCTGCTGGAATAAAACATTGAAATCGAAAGCGGCAGATCGGTCAGGCCCACGCGCAAAGCTTCCAGCATCGTCTGCGTAATCTTGTTCAGAGAATCGGTTTCGTGCAGCCAGACGGCAACACGCTGAGCGCCACCACGATTAAGGATTCCATTGATGAACGGCAGCAGAATCTTTGCCGCATCGTGAGTCCCCGTCGTGCCCTCTTCGTAATTGCCAATCCGAACCAGGCGCGGGTCTTCCAGACTTTCCAGCCGTCCCAGCGGCACGTAAGGTTTTTCTTCGCTGGTCTGAAGGTGGTCGTTGAGCAGGTAATGCGTTATCAAACACGGCGTCGGAATCGGTTTGGTGTTGCGATTTTTCAGGTAATAAACGGCGCGTTCGATGATGTCCACGGCGCTGCTGTCTGGAATCTCTGCGTCTTCCTGCAAGTTGGTGATCAGCAATTTGACCGCTGTCAGGTTTCGCGCAATGGCTTCGCCAAGCCCAGGCGTCAGGTAAGACGGAAACAAACTTGAATGCTGTGTTCCGGGTGAATAGATAATCAAATCGGCTTCGGCAATTCGATCCAACAACCGCAAATTGATCGCCGGAACTCGCGTGCGCTCGGCAATGAACTGGCTGACCTCATCTTTTGTCGCCGACGCAGCCCAGCTTTCTTCTTCAGGCGTCAGCGTGCGGTCGAACAGATAAATGTCTTTGATGTGATTGCGGCGATTGGCGCTGACGATTTCGGCTTCGGTAGCCAGCAGTTGGTTTTCCAGATTCAGAGCCACCAGACAGGCGTTTTCGCCGTCGGTCACGTTTTCAATCAAACCTTCGGGCAAACCCAGCAGAGTGCAGTAATCCACGATGGCAGCGTTGAAGTTGCGTCCGACTTCCAGAAAACATCCGGCGAAAGCGATGTTGCCCAAAGCGCAATCACCGAACGAAAAGCTTCGGGTTCCGCCCAGCAATTCCTGCTCGAAGCGGCGCAGCCTGTCGCCCAGCAGTTGCCTCCTGGCTTCATCAACTTTGCCGAGCATCGCCAGTAACTCAGTCTGCCAAACGGCGGTCGCTGTCGCTGTTTGCCCGGACAACAATCGCAAAGTGGCCAAACCTTCTTCCTTTGAACACTCAACCGGCGAGCGCACGTCCAGCAGATCAATCAACTCCGGCTGGCAGGTTTTCAGTTCGCGCGCCATACGCGAAGCATTCTTGCGAAAATCCGACGGGCCAAGGCTGTCGCCCAAAAAGCGCCGCACCTCGCCGGTTGAAGCTCCGTCGTCGTAACCGTTGACGGCCAGCGTCAGCTTGACGCGAGGATGATTGATCAACTGGCGCGACAACACACGTGAACCTCTGCCACCTGAAAAGAGCACAACTTTGGCGAAGCGCTTCGACTCAGAAAGGATTTCCTCCACGAAGTCACACGAAGGAGCACGAAGAAAGCCATACTTATCATTGCCGGTCTTCGTGTTTCCTTCGTGTACCTTCGGGGATAAAAAATTTGCGTTCTTCACTGTGTTATCTCTTGATGAATGTCCGCTCCCATTGCGGCATCAGATAGCTTTGAAAAAGCTCTTGACGATGTCGAACCAGAAATATCAGCGTCAGCCACAGCGGACTGCTTTTCAGTAAACCGATGACAATCAACTCCGGTATTGAATCAAAACTGAACCTGGAACTGAGGACATTAACCAGCACGATATTTTGACCCAGCGACGCGGCAAAGATTGCCGCCAACAAAATTACAGTTGCCGAACTGAACCGCCGCCCAATTGCAACCAGGTAAGCCAGCAAGATGAAAAGCACGCCCAGGTAATGCTCCCAAACGGTTTGCGAAAACATGAGGCAAAAAGTTACTGCCATCAGAAAATCAAAATGACGCTGAGCAGGCTTTGTCCAGTTTTCTTTGCGGCTAAGCCAAAACAGCCAGCCGAACAGCAATACGATCGCCAGCTTCACCATCATCACCGGAACCGCCAACAACCGAACATCCACAGGCGGCACAGCCAGCAACCGCAGATTTTCAGCCGTCACATACAACGAACTGTTGTAAAGCCATGGATAAGCGTTCTTCATTCCCTGCAACATTACTTGCAGAAACTCCGCGTGAATGTCCCAGCCCAACAACAGAATCGAAACCAACCCGACAACCATCGAGGTAAACACCACCGCACGCAAAAACTTCCAGCCTGAAACCAGACACAGCGGCAAAAGTATGAAAACAAACCCGGGTTTGATTAAAAGCGCCAACACCAGGCAAACGGCTGAGATGTGAAATTTCTCTTTCGTGTAGTTGATCAGCGCAATTGTGAAGAGCAGAAAAACTGTCGGCGTGGTCTGACCGCCTACGCGATAAATCGTCCAGAACGGCTGGTAAAGCAAAACCAGTCCGGCGAATAGTGCAGCGAATTTCCACTGCTCCAACTGCGAATCGGCGGCGAACCGGCGATTGTTCCAGTAAAGCAGCCACAACCCCGCGAACAACGCCAACACGTTTTGCAGCTTGAAAACCATCAATGCCCACTTGGCCGGGAACAAGCCGAGCGGCGCATAAAAGAGCGCTGAAATCGGCGCTCCCCAAAATGCCAGACCGCCTTGCGGCTCAGCGCCTGCAATCAAACGCGCTGGGTGGTAAATATCGGCAATTTGCCAGGCTGCGGCTCGGCGACCAGTGTCATAAAAATTGGCGAAGTCCCAACCCAGTCCAGCCGGAATCACGACTCCAACCATCGCGGCCAAAGCAATGATCGCCAACAGCAGAAAGGTCAGCCCACGATAAAAACGATAAAAACGCTCAGCATCGCCGCTCTGCGTCAGTCCGACATCGAATGTGTTAGGTGCGGTTCGCATTTATGAATTTATCGAGAGGCAGTTTGCTGTCGTTCGAGCAGTGTTTGAGCAGATAGAGGGCCTTCGACGATTTGAAACCCTGCTTTGGTCAGCGATGGGCCGTTGACGATCCAGACAGGACGGTCGGAGTAAAGTTTCAACACTTCGTTTCGCAAGCTCGGATTTTCATCCCAGGCATAAACCGGCGAGTCGGCTTTCAGGTCAATCGGGTTGTAGATCGCCGCCGAAGCGAAATCAGGAAACTGTTCGCCGCGAATCAGGATCAGGCTTTTGCCGAAATGGTGCTCTTTGGCCAGCCGCAGAACATCGGGTCGCATCTGGTTGTAATGATGATATTTGTCTATCGCACGCCACGGAGTGAAGTTGACCATCGCCATCAGGCTCAGCGAAAGAATGGCAACCAGCGCTCTGGTTCTGGGCAGATGAGGTTGGCGTTCTTGATCGGTCAGCCGGTTTATCAACACCTGCAAACCGCGAACTGAAAGCACCACGCAGGGAACAATCATCAAGTACCAGTAACGCGCCGCGAAATCAGGGCCGCCGCTAAACCAGTAAAAGAAATGCGCAGTGAAAACCGCCGCAATCAGCGCCATCATTTTCCAATCGCTTCCGCGAAGCTTCAGCGACAAACAGAGCAAGGCAATCAGAATCAGTGAACCTATGCTCCAACCGAAAAGCTCTGTGTTGATGGCGGTGATGTTCAGGTTTGAATTGATGACGCCTTCCAGCGGGCTGTGTCCCGGATAAGGATCAATCGGCCAGCCGTTGCCGCGATCAGGCCCAAAGCCCATCGCGTTGCTGTTGACGCCCATGTACTTGTCCGCCCAGACCATAATCGGGAACTTGGTGGGGCTGCCGGTCAGCACAAAGTTGTAATAAAAAATCGCTGCTCCCAGAACTCCACACCCCAAAGCCCATGCCGCCAAGCCTGAGATTTTCAACCGCTTGCCGCCAACGCCTATTATCCAAAGTCCGATCAATCCACCGACAATCGCGCCTTCCAGAGGTCGAATCATCCCAACCATTCCAGTAGCCGCACCGCTCAGCAAAGCCCAAAAAATATTTCCGTTCTTTCTTGCCCAGGCCGCAGCGACAGCCGCCAGCAGCGCAAAAGCCAGTGCGACCGAATGCGTCATGTAACTCATCCCGACAAGCGCGTGCCACGGCGACAAAGCCAGCAGCAAAGCCGTAAGCCGAGCCGTGCGCCGGTCGTAAAGTTCCTTTACCAAAAGAAAAGCCAGCAACACGCAAATACCGCCCAGCAACGGATTGACCAGCCAATCGGCGTTGACCAACACGCCCAGCGCCAGCACCAAAGGCCATCCGACCGGCGGGCTGCAATACCAACGCGCGGCATCGTGATCGAACAGGTCAAGGTCGAATGCTTCCAACGGCGTGGGCGTAGGCATCGTCAGCACCCCAGTCGCCAGATAACGAGCGTGGTACAGGTAAGCCACCTCATCACCCAGATGCGGATGCCGCTGATAAGAAAAGAGGCTGAGCAACACTGCCAACAAAGTCGAGCCAATTGCCGCCGTCACTGCAAACCGATCAATCCCGCCGCTCTCGTTCCCTTCCCAGCCAGTAATTCTTTCGACGCGCGAACGCCACGCGGTCAAGGTTGATTCGGGAATCGCCCAAACAGCCAAAATCAGATTCAACAGATTGATCGTCTGAATAAAAGCTGCCAACGGCAATTCCTGAACATAAAGCCTGACTTCGCGCGACACCGTTGCCGTCGTGATGAAAAACACCAGCGCCAAACCCGCCAATTGCCAGAATTTGTAATTGCGGCCGAGCCAGGATTTGACCTGTCCCCACCGTCCTCTAAAACCGATCAGCACCGCCACAGTTTGAAGCGCCAGCAAAGCCAACAACCAGGGCGACAAAGCCCACAAAACTCCAAGCGGACGGTAATGCTGGTATTTGATGTGCTGACCGGCATCAATCATCTGCAAGGCCACAGCCTGCCCGATCAAAGCCACAGCAAACCAAATCGCCGCCGTTCGCCACGCTTTGCCAAGCGCATAACTCAGCAAGCCAATCGCAACAGCCGTTGCAATCGGCAAGCAAACTCTGCCTCGAACGTAACCTTCAGAATCACGAAACCGCGAATCAGTCAGTGACCAGATCAGCCGCGAATCAGTCAGTGACCAGATCAGACAGGCGATTGCCAGCAGTCCGCAGATGAATTGCTGAACTTTTATGCCGACCGAATTGCTTGTGGATTGGTTAGCCAATGAAACTGAGTTGTCCATTTGAAAAATCCGGCTTTTTTTCCTACGACTTCCTCAACCCGACCACAAGGTTGTAAATCGTGCCGATCACCCAACCCACAACGCCGCCGGTCAGAGCGCCGTAAAACAATCCGACGAAGCCGCCGCCCCAGGTCACTGAATATCCTGGGAAGTAATTGCCCAACAATCCCAAGTGCGGCCCGGCTCCCGGCCCGTCTTTGATCACCAGCCAAATAGTCATTGCAAACAACAACAGTCCGCCCAAAACAGCGCAAACCATAGTCAGCACGCCGGTCTGTATTCTCATTACTTCCCGGCTAATTTCTTCTTCTCTTTTATTTCCAGCCATAACCACCTCTTCCTGTTGTTATAAACTCACCTCGATGGGGCCTAGTCCAGGACTTTGCCTGCGGCCTGAGCTTCGACGCGACGCCGAATCAAATGCGCGTAAGCTTTCATTCCCCAATTTCTGAGCGAGGCTCCCAGGTAACCCAGCGTAAAACCGCCGACGCCGCCTTCGATCAATCCGATCAAGGCGCCGAACCAGGTGACTTCAAAACCGATCAAATAATTCCTGAGCAATCCAAGTCGCGGCCCGACGAAAGTGCCGCCTTTCAGCAACAACACAATCGTTGCCAGCAACAACCCGACTCCTGTAACTACTCCAATTGCCACGCCCAGCGCCAGCGGATCGAGTTTGGCAAAAGCGGTTTGAATGATTTGATCGGCCTGCAAATCGTCTTCACTGGCCGTTCCGATTTGGGCATTCAC
>JBGAPB010000281.1:0-8490 GCA_044221525.1 Blastocatellia bacterium
ATCACCGCGCCTTCTGAAACTACGATCAGCCAGATCAGTTTTGGCGAAGCGCCAATTGCCCGCAGCACCCCCATTTCCCGCCGTCGTTCCAGCACGTTCAGACTCATCGTCGTCATCAATCCCAGCCCACCGACTCCGGCCAAAATGCAAGACATGACAATCAGGAAGATGTAAATCATGACCATGTGCTGATCAAAGCCAAACCGGCCATCGGCTTTGCTGGAACTGCTCTGAGCGCGCACGCCTTCCTGTTCCAGATTTTTATCCAGACTGGCTTTGACCGAATTGATGGCGTCGGCGTCGGAGTTTTCCAGCGACAGGCGCAAGCTGTTGACCATACCCACATGACCGCCAGCGACTTCAAAGTATTTGAGCGGAACGTAAACCGTCGGCGGAGAAAACGATTCCTGGGCAATGCCTACCACGCGCCAAGACTTTTGCGCCGGCCCCATTTGCAGGTTGACGCTGTCGCCGACTTTCAAATGCGGGTTGCGGTTGGCCAGCGTGGAGTTCAACACGATGGTGTCGGTTTCGTCAGGCTGCAACGCCCGACCTTCCAGAATGTCCAGCTTCAGCAGCGCAGCGTTTTGCGGCAAGCCAACAACGGTGAAGCTGCTGGTTGGCGGAGCGCCTGCTCCATGCATCCCGCCACCTCCAGAATGACCGCCTCCGTCGCCGCTGGGCGCAGAATTGGTTTCGGCGGCAATCGAAGCCTGCGTCATGATCCAGCCTTCAGCCAGCTTTACGCCGGAAGTTTTGCGCGCAGCGCGGGCGACTTTTTCAAACGGCTGCATCGTTCCCAGGTTCACCGCCAGATCGTACTTTCGAGTGTCGAACAAACGGTCGAGCGAATAAATCAGCGAAGCTCGCACGTTCAGCGCCGCCATAAAGAACAATCCGCCAGCCGCCAGCGTCAGCAGCGTCAAAACCAAACGCGTTCGGCGGCGGAAGCTGTTGCGAATGGCCAGCAACAGCGGGCGAGTCATTCCGCCGACTCCGGCCAACGCACGATCCAATCGGCTGTTGCCAAAAGCATGTTGGCCGACTCCGAAATCTGCCAGAGCTTCGCGGACTGAAATGCCGCTGCCTTTCCAAACCGGATAAGCCGCCGCGATGAGCGGAGCGATGACTCCAACAAGGGCTACCAACAGGTAAACCCAAAGCGGCACGGCAAAACTGTTGATGTCGAAATTCAGAAAGACGGCCATATAACGGCACAACGCTCGGCTGCCCAGCATTCCCAACGGCACGGCTACGACAATGGCTGCGACGCCGAGCAGCAAAGCCTGACCAAAGTAAATGCGCGCAATTTGCCAGCGAGTCGCGCCTATGGTTTTCATCACTCCGATCTGACGAACCTGCGCGGCCATCAAAGCCGTGAGCAAGTTGACGACGATCACGCCGCTCAGCAAAAGGGCGAACAATCCGAAGCCGGACATTGCCAACAACAGCAATCGCATTAAATCCGAATGCGGATGTTTGCCCGGCGCGGGAACATCCAGTTTGCGAACCGTGCGCCCCTGGCTTTCAACCAGTTGCCGGATTTCGGCGGCTACGCTGCGAATGTGCGCTTCGTCGAATCGGTCGCCTGTGACGACGATGTTCAACCGATCCAGAAAGGCTTCTTCGCCAAGCTGCGCCAGCGTCTCCAGCGTGATGTAGCCGTAGACAATGTTTTCCATTCGCGCCTGAGCCTGGCCTACGTCTTTGACTGTGCCGCTGACGCGCAAGCTTTGCTCTTCGCCGCCTGTTGTTTTAACTGTCACGGTGTCGCCGATTTTGGCTTTGGCGACTTGCAGCGCGTCGCGTTCAATCAGTATTTCACCCTTTGCCGGAGGCCACGCGCCCGCTTGCGGCTTCAATGTGCTGACGCGAATGTCGCCGTAATCTTTGACGACGAACAACATCAAGCCGCGCCAATTCACAGGCCCGGCTTTGATTCGACCGCCGACGGTTCGGCGAGCTTCGACTTCGGCAACGCCTGGATGTTTGGCGACTGCGTTCAACAAAGCGTCGTCAATCGCCTCCGTCGCCAACGTGAACGAAGCGGGGTTCGTCGCCAAATAACCTTCGTCCAGTTCACGAGTCAGAATCGCGTAGCTGGAAAGCACCGCCGAAAACGCCGCAATGCCCAACGCGATTGCCAGCACGACCAGAATCGTTCGCGTGCGTTCCAACCAGAAATCGCGGATCACTTTTTGCCAACGTGTAGACATCTTTCGCCTCTTAAGTTTGAGCTAAACCTGAACAAAAAATTCGGGGAGTTTCAACCACGGGGAACACGGGGGGCACGGGGAAATCAACCCTCTCAAACTCCCCGTGATCCCAGTGATCCCCGTGGTTCTTTTCTTTTTCCCAAATCAGTTTGCTCCGATTTAACTGATAGCAGTCGAGAATTTAGGAGTCACTGCGCCGTCAACCAATTCAACTCTTCGATTAATCAATCCGGCAATGTCGCGTTCGTGAGTGGCGATGACCACAGTGGTTCCTTTGTCCGCCAAACCGCGCAGCAAGTTCAGCACGTTGGCTGAAGTTTCAGAATCCAGATTTCCTGTTGGTTCGTCGGCAATGATGATCGGCGGATCGTTCGCCAGCGCGCGAGCAATCGCGGCGCGCTGTTGCTGGCCACCGGAAAGAGTCGCCGGCAATTTGTCAGCTTGTTCGGCAATGCCCATTTGTTCCAGCAAGCCGAGCGCGTAACTGCGCCGCTCTCTGGCCGGTCGCGTGTTGCAAAAATCCATCGGCAGCATGACGTTTTCCGCAATCGTCAGCGTCGGCAACAACTGAAAGAACTGAAAAACTACGCCGACGGTTTTGCCTCGCCATTGCGCCAGAGACTTTTCGGCAACTTGATGAACCGCCGCGCCTGCGACAAAAACTTCGCCCAAAGTTGGACGATCCAATCCACCGATCAAATTCAACAACGTGGATTTGCCGCTGCCGGATTTGCCCACCAACGCGACGAATTCGCCCGCGCTGATTTCCAGATCAACTCCGCGCAAAGCAGGAAAGCTGCACGCCGGAGTGGAATAATTCTTTTCGACTTTGCGTAACTCGATCAGCGGCTGACTATTTTGATTTTGCATTCTTTCACTCCCAGGAAATTTGGATCAATTTTCAGTTGCGTTTACGGAAAGAAAAACCACGGGGAGCACTGGGATCACGGGGAAAGATTTGGGAAAAGCGTTGTTTCCCCGTGGCCCCAGTGCTCCCCGTGGTTGATTCCGCGCAGGCAAACGAAGTCCGTTCTAGTTTTTCGCTTTTGCGTGTTTGATACTTCCCAACACCCGATGCAAAGTAAGGATGGAACCTGAAGCCGTCAATTCGCGTTCAGAGTTTCCGAACAAACAGTAACCCTATGTCCACAAAATCATCCGAAACTAAACGAAAACCTGACATTCGCAGCCAGCGCACACGCGATGCGTTGGGCGACGCCTTGATTACATTGATGCACGAAAAGCCTTTCGACAGCATCACCGTGCAAGACGTGCTTGATCTGGCTGAAGTCAGTCGTTCGACTTTTTACACGCACTTCCGCGACAAAGACGATTTGTTTCTGAGCGATGCCGATGATTTCTTTCAGCACATGGCCAACCTGCTGACGGCGTGCGGCGAGCTTTCGAATCGAGTGGCTCCGGTGCGGGAAATGTTCGCTCACGTGGCTGAAATTGGAGATTTTCATGATGCGCTGGCGGCATCCGGCAAACTTCAGGACGCGATGGAATTGGCGGAAGAGCATTTTGCGCGCGGCATTGAACAGCGACTGGCCAAGCTATCGCCCGCTCACTCCACCCCCTCAGCCAGCCGAGCTGCACTGGCGCACGCCTTTGCTGGAGCGATGCTTTCGATGATGTCCTGGTGGCTGAGCCATGGCAAACCGTCTTCGCCCGCGGAAATGGATGAAGCCTTTCATCAGATGGTTTGGGCCGGAGTCAATGGAATCTCCAGCCCAAAACCACCGATCATTTCCTGACATTGTCACGGTTCACAGTTACGAATGTGCCGCTATCGCATACTGAGTCGTGCCTGCCAACTTTCGGCTAATGATGCTGGTCAGCTCATAATTGGCCATAAGTTCAGGCGACAGATTTGCGGCACCGGTAATGCGTCCCAGACAATTTGGCTCACCACATTTGCAATCAAACGGCTCATCCATTTGCCATTCGGTTGCCGGGTAAAAGAACCGAAATTCTTCACCGGATTTGATGTCGCCCAGCGCCCGCACACAACCTGCGTCAACATCGAACATGACGTTCGGCTGGCAGGAGTGATTGATATAGCGTAAATCGAATGGCATTGGGTCGGCGTGTTCTTCATCGCCACATTGAACCGTCCAACGTGACGGCGACGATTTCCGCTGATCCCAATAAAGCGGGCTGATGATTTCTCCTGCACGAAAATCTTTCAGGGCAATCAACCCCAATCCGACTTCGTGAGGAATGGTTTTGTAAGGTGGTTGGTTTTCGAGTAATTCGTTATTCCCCATTTTGTGTTCGACAAACACCGGCAACAGAATCGCCCTAGGACAAAACTGTGCCTGAGCCTGCCATAGTCTCCTTTGTTGTGTTTATGTTGTCGGGGAAAACGCGCGCATCATACAGGCTAAGTCGGTTTTGTGACAGGAGGCGGCGGTATGTTAGCATCCGCATCGCTTTTACGAACATTTTCGTTATCAAACTAATAAGTAGGAGAGGATTACGCCATGGCTATTTCGCTGCGCCAAGCCGCCAAGGTCGGCTCATATATTTTCAAACAGAAGCTAACAGGCAATAAACGGTATCCGCTGGTTTTGATGCTGGAACCGCTTTTCCGCTGCAATCTGGCCTGCGTTGGTTGCGGCAAGATTCAGCATCCGGGCGAGATTCTGAAAAAGAACATGACGCCTGAACAGGCTTTTCAGGCCGCCGATGAGTGCGGCGCTCCGGTCGTCACCATCGCAGGTGGCGAACCTCTGCTGCACCCCGAAATTGAAGTTATGACCAAAGGTATGATCGAGCGGAAGAAGTTCGTTTACCTTTGCACCAACGCCATACTGCTGGAAAAAAACCTGCACAGGTTCGAGCCGTCACCTTACCTGACATTCAACGTGCATCTGGACGGAATGAAAGAACGCCACGACCATTCGGTTGACCGCGACGGCATCTTTGACATTGCCATCGAAGCCATCAAAAAAACCAAAGCCGCAGGCTTCCGCGTCAACACCAACACCACCGTCTTTGAAGGCGAAACCGCCGAAGGTTTGCACGAAATGTTCGACATGTTGTCTGAACTTGGCGTGGACGGAATGACGATAGCGCCAGGTTACAGCTACGAAAAAGCGCCTGACCAGGATCATTTCCTGTCGCGCCAACAAACCAACGCACTGTTTCGGCAGGTGCTGGCTCCGCTCAGCACGAAGCAAGGCAAGAAATGGGTCTTCAATCAATCGCCGCTTTACCTGAAATTCCTGATGGGCGAAATTGATTACGAATGCACTCCCTGGGGCAGTCCGAATTACAACATCTTTGGCTGGCAAAAACCCTGTTACATGTTCAGTGACGGTTATGCTCAAACATTCAAGGATTACATGGAAAACACCGACTGGGAAAAGTACGGACGCAAAAGCGGCAATTCGAAATGCCAGGATTGCATGATGCATTGCGGCCACGAACCGACGGCAGCCATTGATGCGACCAGCAGCCTGAAAAACATGCTGATTTCGATCCGTGGGCTAAGTTAGACGAGACGCTAAAATTCAACCGACAAAAGAAAAAGCTGAAAGAGGATTGCACTCCCCTTTCAGCTTTTTCTTTTGTGGATTTAGTTTTGACTTCAGTTTGTTGCGGCGGCTTGTTGCAACGGCGCACAGAATTTATCGAATGCGGCGGTCAATTCAGCAGCAATTTGATCAGCGTTGCGGCCTTCGATCTGGTAACGCTCCATCATGTAAATCAGCTTGCCGTCTTTCAGCAGCCCAATGGAAGGCGATGAAGGCGGATAACCGGTGAAATAGCTGCGCGCATGAGCCGTCGCGTCAATATCAGCCCCGGCAAAAACCGTGATCTTCTTGTCCGGCACTACGCTGTGGTTCAGAGCCTGAGCGATTCCGGGACGGGCTTTGCCTGCGGCACAACCACATACGGAATTGACCACTACCAAAACTGTCCCCGTGGTGTTCTGAATAGCGGCATCAACAGCTTCCACAGTACGAGTTTCTTCAAAACCAACCCGGGTCAAATCGTCGCGCATCGGTTTAATCATCATTTCTGAATAAGGCATTTCAAGAATCCTCCTTTTAGTAATTCTAAAAATTTGTTCGTGGTTTAAGCCAGAATATGACCGATAAGGATAAATGAAGCAAGGGTACATTTATTCGTCGTCATCTCTAGCCACGTTTGGGCTGAGCAGTAACAAGTTCTCAAACCAAATGATTCTCATCAAGGATATATCACTGAAAATTGAGATTTTTTGACGGCCTTCTTGAAGATTATCTCGCCCCCTCTGAGCGATTCTCAGGCCGAATTAGCAACAACGATTAAACCATATAAGTTCAGCAAACCAAGCTGACCAAGTCCATAAAAATCTAGCTTTGCTTCAGCAGGATGAATTGCTTCTATTCACAAAAGTAGTATTGGAGACCTTGCTATCTGCGGCCAAAACAGAAGCAAGAAGTCTCCCAACTCCTTTTACAGGCTTAAGTTGCATCGCCAAACAGAGCGCCACTCTGTTCTGCAGTTTTCTACGCAACGAAAGTCATATGAAACAGTCTGAAATATCTTCTCAGGAGAAAAGCTATGAAAAAGAGTTTCCTTACTCTTCTCTGCTCAATCGGAGTGGGTCTGGTGTTGGCGATAACTTCGCTTGCCCAGACCGGTACTTCACGCATCAGCGGCACAGTTACAGATGCTTCCGGCGCAGTCGTCCCAGGCGCCAAGGTCACAGTTCATGATGAAGCGACTGGCGCGGCTTATGTTCAGGTCACAACCGGAGCGGGACTTTACACATTCCCGTCCTTGCCTGCCGGCAAATACACCATAAATGTTGAAGCCAGGGGCTTTAAGACCGTCAACAAAACCGGCACAGTCCTGGAAGTTGGCACTCCGCTGGTTGTGGACGCTTCGCTGGAAGTCGGACAGGCCAATGAAATCATCAACATCGAAGGCGGTTATGAACGAATTCAATCTTCGAACGCCACCATCGGCAACGTAGTCGAGCAAAAGACAATTGAGTCTTTGCCGCTAAACGGGCGCAATCCTTTGAGCCTGATAGTTTTGGAACCGGGAGTAACCCAGCGATCTTCGGGCGGAGCCGGTTCAGGCATTCACGTCAATGGTTCGCGCGACCGATCATTCAACGTAACCATTGACGGCATTGACGCCAATGAATCTTCGGTTCCGAATCCCGTTTCAAACATCTATCGCCTGAACCCTGACAACGTTCAGGAATACAAAGTCGTCACCAACAACGCGACGGCTTCCGAAGGCCGTAACAGCGGGGCGGCAATTTCCGTCGCCACACGACGCGGAACCAACCAGTTTCATGGGACGGTTTTCGAATTCGCCCGGAACACGGCGCTGAATTCACGCGACTGGTTTTCTAATGCGCTGGATACCGAAAAACCCGAAGTCAAAATGCACAGTTACGGCTTTGAAGTCGGCGGTCCAATAAAGAGAAACAAGACCCACTTTTTCGGCAGTTGGCAGGGGCAGAACATCAAATTTACTCAACCGATTGACCAGACTTTCGGCATCCCGTCGGTTTACACGCCGACCGCCCTTTCCGGCGTTTATCGTTACTTTGTCGCCGATCCGAAAAATCCCTTTGTGCTGAACGGTCAAACAATCACCAGGAATTCCCCGGTGCTGGTTGACCAGAAAACCGGAGCTTTGGCGGCGGGCGTGCGCGAATGCGCCAGCGCGACCGATGCCAACTGTGTAGCCAGCTTTAATTTCGCGGCCAACGACCCGCTAAAACGCGGCGTTGACCCAACTATTGCCAAACTGTTTGGCTCCTATCCGAAGCCGAATTCCTATGCCTTCGGTGATGGATTGAATACGGCAACTTATCTTTGGAACCCTCCGACGCATATCGAAGGGCCGCAATATAAGATTCGCGTTGACCACAAAATCAATGAATCTCAGGACGTTTTCGTCCGCTGGCTGCACGCCGATTACGATACCAAAGACGGCGATCCGCTCAACGGACGTCCGCAGGTGTTTCCTGGCTTCCCGCCGCGCGGAGAAGTCGCGCGCCGCAGCAAAAATCTGGCCATCAATCATCGCTGGTTGATTGCCAACAAATATGTCAACTCGTTCACCATGGGCTTTTCGCGGTTTCGATTCCTGTTCACACAGGGCGAAGCCAACCCGGATTTCCCGAATATCCCCGGATTCACTTTCAACAACGCGTCTTACCCTTACCTGAACACTCCGCGAACAGAGCGCGCTGTTACCACGCCGCAGTTCGTGGATGATTTCAGTTTCGCCAAGGGATCGCATCAATTTGCCGTTG
>JBGAPB010000282.1:0-8394 GCA_044221525.1 Blastocatellia bacterium
CGAATCAATCGAGGCGAGTTGCGAGCAATTGACGATGAGTTGACCGTAGAAATGTATTTCGCGCTGAAAGACGAAGCCGAACGTCACGGCTTTGAGCATTACGAAATTTCCAACTGGGGGCGGCCCGGATTTGAGTCTCGGCACAATTTGAAATACTGGACGGGCGCGCCTTACTGGGCGTTCGGAGTTTCCGCCGCCGGATACAGTGGATACGACGGCGCTCATCGCTGGTCGAACACGCGTAACATTCACGACTACCTGACCAAAATCGAAGCTGGCGAATCCGCCGTCGCTGAAAGCGAAACGCTGGACGCCGACGACCTGCAAAGCGAAAATCTGTTCCTGCGATTGCGCCTGAAAGAAGGCGTCAACCTGCTCGACCACGAACGACGCTTCGGCGTGAACGTGACAGAACGTTACGCCGACGATTTGGCTAGGCTAAGCGAAGCAGGCTTGATCGAACTCGACAACAACACACTGAAGATTTCACGCGCTGGCACTGTGCTGGCGAATGAAGTCTTCGAGGCATTTGTTTAATTTCTCCCACGAAGGCACACAAAGAAGACACGAAGAAAGGCATAAAGAAATAGACAGGATTTACAAGATTGAACAGGATTGACTTCACTCGGATTCACCCTAAATCTTCACCCTGTTGAATCCTGTAAATCCTGTCTAAAAAACTTTCTTCTCTTCGTGCTTCTTCGTGTGGCTTCGTGGGCAAAAAAACTACGATGAAACTCATTGATCTAAGAAGCGACACAGTCACCAAACCCACCGCAGCAATGCGCCGAGCAATGTCCGAAGCCGAAGTTGGCGACGACGTTTACGGCGAAGACCCGACCGTCAATCGGTTGCAGGAACGCGCGGCGGAACTCTTCAACAAAGAAGCCGCGCTGTTTGTTCCGACAGGAACGATGGGCAATCAGATTTGCGTGCGGCTGCACACGCGCCCCGGAACCGAAATCATCGTCGAAGAGCGCAGCCACATTTTCAATTACGAAATGGGTTCGGCGGCGGCGATTTCCGGCGTGACCTGCCGACCGGTGCGCGGCGAAGACGGTTTGCTCAATTGGGATTTGATCGCCCCGGCCATTCATCACAGCGCGCCGTATTACGTGACGCCGACTTCGCTGGTGGCTCTGGAAAATTCGCACAACATGGCTGGCGGAGCCGTGTTGCCTCTGTCGGTAATCAACGACATTTGCCAGCACGCCCACGCGCTGGGATTGCCTACGCATTTGGACGGAGCGCGAATCTTCAACGCGGCTCTGGCTTTGAACACAACGGTTGCCGAAATCGCCAGACCGTTTGATTCAGTGATGTTCTGTTTGTCGAAAGGCCTGGGCGCTCCGGTCGGTTCGATGATTGTCGGCAGCAAAGACTTCATCAAAGAAGCCATCAGCGTTCGCAAACTGTTGGGTGGAGGTATGCGCCAAGTAGGCGTGCTGGCTGCGGCGGGAATGATTGCGCTGGAAGAATCTCCGAAGCTGCTGGCCGAAGATCATGCCAACGCCAAACGGCTGGCCGAAGGTTTAGCGGAATTGCCTGGCGTGAAAATTGATCCAGAAAGAGTTCAAACCAACATCGCCATCTTCGACATTGCGACGACTGGAGTCTCAACGGCGCAGATGACGGCGGAATTGAAAGCCCGCGGCGTGCTGGCCAACGGCATCAACGCGCGCGAAATGCGAATGGTCACGCATTACGATGTCAGCCGCGAAGACATTGAACAGACGATCAAAACTACAAAAGACATTCTAGGGAGGTAGACAGGATTCACAGGATTTTCAGGATTGTGGCTTAAGTCCAAGTGGTTATTATTTGTTCGACAAGCTGCCAGCCAAAGGTATCTACACATGTTTTTGCGCCGGAGGCGCAGCGGAAATTAACCGGTGGTGAAGCTTTGCGAAACCACCGGAAACGATTGCCAAAGACCACCAAGCCCTAAAAGGGCGACAGACAAAGCTTCGGTCAATCGCCCTTTCAGGGCTTGGCGCTCAAATCGGGTCGTTCCGGTGGTTACGCTCCGCTCACCACCGGCTAATATCCGCCGTCCTTTCAGGACGAAAACCGGCTATCCAACTTGCGTAGAGGCCAATGGCTGGCTACTTGTCGGACGATTCGCATAGCCTACTACAAGATTCCCAACCATCCTGAAAGATCCTGTCAATCCTGTCTAAAAACTGATTGCCGCAAAGAAAACCAATCATCGCCATTGACGGCCCGGCTGGCGCGGGTAAAAGCACGATAGCCAAAACTTTGGCCAGGCGGCTGGGTTATCTGTTCATCAACACCGGGGCCATGTATCGAGCCGTGGCCCGGAAAGCATTGGAACTTGGAATTTCGCTGGATGACGCCAATAGCGTCGGCAAACTTGCCGAAAATTCCCTGATCGAACTGACCGGAACCGTTGATTCCCTGCGAGTTTTGATTGATGGCCGCGACATCACAGATGAAATCGTCAAACCTGAAATCAGCCAGGCTGCTTCGATTGTTTCGGCGATTCCGGCGGTGAGGCGCGCTCTGGTTGCAAGGCAGCAGCAAATGGGAAAAGTCGGCGGCGTAGTGATGGAAGGCCGCGACATCGGCACTCAGGTTTTCCCCGATGCCGAAGTCAAAATTTATCTGGACGCCACCAGTAATGCTCGCGCTCAACGGCGTTTTGATGAAGACTGCGCGCGCGGAATAGCCGTGGTTTCGTTCGACCAGATGAAGTTTGAAATCGAAGAACGCGACCACCGCGACAAAACGCGAGCGGACTCTCCGCTGGTTCAGACCGAAGGCGCGGTTTACATTGATTCTTCTTCAATGACGATTGATGAAGTCGTGGAAAGGATCCTCGGCCTGGTTGCCGAACAAACCGCCTGAACTGCTCAAGAATTGTTGTTCTTTTGCCAAACTTCCGCCGACAGCAAGGCGTAAGAGTGCTTTCCACGAACAAAGATTTTCCACAAAATCATTATAAGGAGATTAAATTTATGACTCGGAAGAGATTTCTTATCGCTCTGCTGTTGCTGACGCTGACGTTCAGCGGTTTATCAGTCGGCGCACAACAACCGCAACCGGCGCAAACACCAAAAGACGCCAACGACCCAATCGCACGCATCAAAGACGAAGGCATGAACCGTTCGCAGGTCATGCAAACACTTAGCTATCTGACCGACGTGATTGGTCCTCGCCTGACGGCTTCGCCCAATCTGAAACGCGCCAACGAATGGACTCGCGACCAAATGAAATCGTGGGGACTGGAAAACGCGCATTTGGAAGCCTGGGGGCCGTTCGGACGCGGCTGGTCGCTGAAATCGTTTTCGGCGGAAGTCAGCGCTCCGCAATCCTTCCCTATCATCGCTTATCCCAAAGCGTGGTCGCCCGGCACCAACGGAGTGGTCACCGGCGATGTTGTGTACCTGGACGCCAAAGACGAAAAGGAACTGGAAAAATACAAAGGCTCGTTAAAAGGCAAAATCGTCATTACGGCTCCGATCATTGATGTCAAAGCAATGATGGACGCTCCGGGCACTCGGCTGACTGAAAAAGATTTGCTGAAGCTGGCCGACGCTCAAGACCCGGCGAAAGATCGCGCAGGCAGCCCGATGGCTCAGATGAACAATCCGCGAATGATGGAATTCATCAACGCCGCCATTCTGGACGCCAAGAAACTGAATTTCCTGGTCAGTGAAGGCGCCGCGCTGATGCTGACGCCTTCGCGTTCAGGCAACGGTGGGACGATTTTTGTATCTGCCGCAGATGTCCCCAAGGAAATCAAGGCGGATTTGCCTCCGATGCAGGCTGTCATGCAATTGTTCATGGGCCGCGTCAACGCGTATGACAAAGATGCGCCAAAGACTTTGCCGCAAGCGACCGTCGCAGCGGAACACCATAACCGAATCGTTCGCATGCTACAGGCCGGAGAAAAAGTGCAGATGCGCGTCAACCTGGATGTGCAATTCCACGATCAGGATTTGATGTCTTACAACACCATTGCTGAAATTCCCGGTACGGACAAAAAAGACGAAATCGTCATGGTCGGCGCTCACATGGATTCGTGGCATAGCGGCACCGGAGCCACCGACAATGGAGCCGGGTGCGCCGTTGCGATGGAAGCCGTGCGAATTTTGAAAGCCCTGAACCTGCAACCTCGCCGCACAATTCGCGTCGGGTTGTGGAGCGGTGAAGAACAAGGACTGTTTGGTTCGCGCGCGTACGTCAAAGATCATCTCGGTTCGCCCGCTGGCGCCAACACTCCCGAAGCTGAAATGGCCGCAATGATGGGCGGGGGCGCTGGCGGCAAGATCAACACCAAACCTGATTACGACAAATTTTCGGTGTATTTCAACCTGGACAACGGCACGGGCAAAATTCGCGGCGTTTATCTGCAAGGCAACGAAGCCGTTCGCCCAATCTTCCGTGACTGGCTCGCTCCGTTCCGCGATATGGGTGCAACGACGTTGAGCATTTCAAACACAGGCGGAACCGACCATTTGTCGTTTGATGGAATTGGCTTGCCGGGCTTTCAGTTTATTCAGGACCCGGTGGAATACGACACGCGCACACACCATTCAAACATGGACGTGTTCGACCGTATTCAAGCCGACGATATGAAACAGGCCGCGACGATCATGGCTGCGTTTCTGTACAACGCTTCTACGCGCGAAGAAAAGATTCCGCGTAAACCGTCAGCCGCGAAGTAACGATTCACAAAAACTGGCTGGCAAAAAATTGGGGCAGAAAAAGAAGACAAAACTTGTTTTCTTTTTCTGCCCCAATTTTCTTCCAGTTGATGTTTTAACCAGCTTCCGCTTCTCTCAATTTCAAACTGTCTATTGCCATTGCCCGAACGACGGCTTCGGCGGTGTGTTCTTTCGGTTGAATGTGAACTTCCAGGCCGTGCAATGCGGCGGCTTCGGCTGTCACCGGGCCGATGCAGGCTACGCGGCAATGGCCCAGATGCGGAGTCAGATGATCGGTTTCCAGAATCGCCGCCAGGTTTGAAACCGTCGAAGGACTGGTAAAAACGATGTAATCGGCGTGGGAATCCTGAATCAGCTTCATCACTTCCCTGCTTGACGAAGTGGGTAAAACTGTTTGATAGGCTTCAACGATTTCAACGTGAACGCCGATTTTTTCCATCGCCGGGCGAATTACATCCAGAGTGATATTCGACGCAGGCAGCAACATTTTCGATCCGCGCAAACGCTGGCCAACTCCAAATCGTTTGATGAAATCTTCGACCAGGGCTTCAGCCGTAAACCGTTCGGGCATCACATGCACAGGGATGTTTTCGGCCTTCAGTTTTTCAGCCGTTTTTCGACCGACTGCGCAAACTTTGTGAGCCATCAACTCCGCGCGTCCGTGTTCCGTTTCATCCAGCCGTCGCAAAAAGAATTCGACGCCGTTCGAACTGGTGAACGCCAGCCAATCAAACCAACTCAATTTGGCCAATGCGCTGTCCATTTGTTCCCAACTCGCGGGCGGTTTGATTTCAATCGTCGGGCAAGCAATGACTTCCGCCCCAAGCTTTTCCAGAAATCGAACCATCTCGCCGCTTTGCTTGGGCGAACGTGTAACGATCACTTTGCGTCCGGCCAACGGCTGTTCGACATTGGGTGCGGTACGGGGAGCGTCAGCGACCTGAACCTCTCGCTTAGCAGACGTTGCTGCTGACACAATCTTTGTCTCGGCGGATTGGGCTGGCGATGCCTGTTGAACCTGCGTGGCTGAGTTTGAGACAGGCTCAGGTCGCTGACGCTCCCCGTACTGCAACAGCTCACGAGCTCCGGCTCGCACCAAGGCTTCGGCCAATTGAGCGCCAATCTCTTCGGCTTGGTGCGCGGAGCCTTCGACGTGCAATCGGATCAACTCTCGCCCGTCAACATCGGCAACCAAGCCTTCCAGCCGCAATTGATTGTCAGCACTCACAATGCCCAGAGCGGCAATCGGAACCGCGCAACCTCCACCGAGTTCTCGCAACACGGCGCGTTCGGCTTCGGCGGCAAATCGCGTAGGCCAATCATTCAGCGATTCCAGCAACAGGTTTGTCCGGTCGTCGTTGACGCGAGATTCGATGCCGAGCGCGCCCTGGCTGACGGCGGTCAGCATTTCCGCCGGATCAATGCGCGCGCTGATGCGGTCGGCAAATCCCAGGCGGATCAATCCAGCCGACGCCAGAATGATTGCGTCGTATTGACCTTCGTCCAGCTTGCGCAACCGAGTGTCCACGTTGCCGCGCAATTCCAGAACATGAAGGTCTGGCCGCTGATGCAGCAACTGCGCTCGACGGCGCAAACTGCTGGTTCCAACGCGGGCGCCTTTGGGCAAATCGCGAATCGCTTTGACGGTGCTGTGCAACGCCGCAGAGCAAATCAAGGCATCGCGCACATCAACGCGTTCAGTGATGGCGGCGATGTGCAATCCGTCCGGCAACACCGTCGGCAAATCTTTCAAACTATGCACGGCCAGATCAATGCGACGATCAATCAACGCTTCTTCGATTTCTTTGGTAAACACGCCTTTGCCTGCCCCGGCAAGGCCCGCCAGCGACACTTCCTGCATCTTGTCGCCAGTGGTTTTGATGATCTCCAGTTCGACCACCAAGCCCGGATGCAACCGTTCGAGTTCCTGTTTGATCCAGTTAGATTGCCACAGCGCCAGCTTGCTGCCGCGTGACCCGATAATCAGATTTGGCATGGCCGCAATTAAAGCAGCAGAAAAACATCTTCGCAATCCGCGTTTCCCGGCAACGATTGTCGGCTTCAGAGTCTTTGAGTATAGTTGCGCCTCGCAAAAGGAAGTAAAAACTCTGAAAGGAAATCAGCCCCCAAAATACGCATGGCAAATTACGTCAGCCAGGTCACCGAACACATTCGCAGCGAAATCCACAAAGTTGTCGGCTTCAGAGTCTTTGAGTATAGTTGCGCCTCGCAAAAGGAAGTAAAAACTCTGAAAGGAAATCAGCCCCCAAAATACGCATGGCAAATTACGTCAGCCAGGTCACCGAACACATTCGCAGCGAAATCCACAAAGACATCGTCGGTCAGGATGCGATCATTGATCAAATTCTGATCTGCCTGTTGGCCGAAGGTCACGCCTTGCTGGAAGGCGTACCGGGCACGGCTAAAACCTTGATGGTTAAGACTCTGGCGCGCATTCTGGGCGCGGGTTTCAACCGCATTCAGTTCACGCCGGACCTAATGCCTTCGGACATTACAGGCACGAATGTATTCAACGTCGCCACGTCGCAATTCAGCTTAAGGCACGGGCCGGTGTTCACGGATATTCTGCTTGGCGATGAAATCAATCGGACTCCGCCAAAGACTCAGGCCGCGTTGCTGGAAGCGATGGAAGAACGCCAGGTGACGATTGACGGCGAAAGCCATCTGCTGTCTCCGCTATTTTTGGTGCTGGCGACTGAAAACCCGATTGAATACGAAGGCACTTATCCGCTGCCCGAAGCTCAGCTTGACCGCTTCCTGTTCAAGATTTTGATCTCTTATCCCAGCGCCGAAGACGAGCAGCAAATCGTCGCCAACTGGCAATCGGGCTTCAACGCTCGCAAGCTGGAAAACGTGCCGCTGGTCGTAATTGACGACCCGGCGATCATTACTCAATGCCGCGCCGAAGTGCGCAAGGTCAACGTCGAATCCAGCGTGCAAAGTTACATCGTCAATCTGGTTCGCCGCACGCGCGAACATCCAAGTCTGTTATGGGGAGCCAGCCCGCGCGCGTCTGTCGCTTTGTTGCTGGCCAGCAAAGCTCTGGCGGCAATGCGTGAACGTGATTTCGTCACACCGGATGACGTGCGCGATGTGGCTCACCCGGCTTTGCGTCACCGAATTCTTTTAAGGTCTGAGGCCGAAATCGAAGGCATCACCGAAGAAGCGATTCTGGATGAGATCATCTCTGCGATTGAAATTCCTCGATGATATTTACACGTAGGTTCTTCATCCTTTTTGCAGTCGGCGGCTTGCCGTTAGTGGCGATGTGGACGGGCTTTGCCGCTCAACCGAATTTGAAGTGGTGGCTGCTGGGTTACGATTTGTTGTTGCTGGCGATTGCCATTGTTGATTTCAAGCTGACGGAAAAAGAATCTCTGATTGAAGTCCGCCGGGTCATGCCGCGCCGCTTTATGATTGGAGAAGAGAACGAAGTCCAACTGCATCTCACAGTCAAACTTCCCGGACGCTTTTCGCGCTCTCCGATTTTCACCATCAAAGATGAATACCCTTACGAATTGGAATTGCGCGGCGACAGAATGCTGATTGCCAAAACTCGCCGCATACGCACTGGCGCAGCCGAGGCAATGGTTGTTTATAAATTGTATGCCGCTTCGCGAGGAAATTTCGGTTTCGGAAACGTTGCTCTGCGCTGGCGTTCTCGCCTGGGACTGGTCATCAA
>JBGAPB010000283.1:0-8381 GCA_044221525.1 Blastocatellia bacterium
CCGCCGGGATTGTGCATTCACGAAGTTGGCACAGCGCGGATGGGTAACGATCCGAAAACTTCCGTGCTGAACAAACACAATCAAAGCTGGGACGTGAAAAACGTCTTTGTCACAGACGGCGCCTGCTTTGTTTCAATGGGCTTTCAAAACCCCACGCTGACGATGATGGCGATCACCGTCCGCGCCTGTGATTACATCGCCGAAGAATTCAGGAAAGGCAATCTATAACTTCAAAACCCTTTTCCCGCGAAATCACACGAAGAATCACGAAGGAAAAAATAGACAGGATTTACAGGATTCGACAAGATGAAGAATTTGTTTGAATTGAACTGATGCCAAAATCCCGTTCAATCTTGTAAATCCTGTCTAAAGGCTCCTCTTCGTGTTTTCTTCGTGTGGCTTAGTGGGAGGAATCATCCTATCCATTTATGCAACCAATCGTACAAATCTCACTCGACCTTACCGACATCAAAGAAGCAATCGAAACCGCTCGCATCGCCGTTGAAGCCGGAGTTGACTGGCTGGAAGCCGGGACTCCTCTGATTCTGGCTGAAGGGCTTCACGGAGTCCGCGCTTTGCGAGCCGAATTTCCCGACCATCCAATCATCGCCGATTTGAAAACCATGGACGGCGGTTATCTGGAAGCCGAGATGATGGCCAAAGCCGGAGCCACTCATGTCGTCGTCATGGCTCGCGCGCACGCCGAAACCATCAAATGCGTGGTTAAAGCCGGGCGCGATTTTGGCGTCAAAGTCATGGGCGACAACATGGTCTTCGACGACAAAGCCGCCGCTTCAAAATGGATGGAAGATCTGGGCGTGGATTACATCGTTCATCACACAGGCTTTGACGAACGCAACGGTATTTTCGCCGACACCGGCAAGATGCTCAGCCCGCTGGACGACCTGAAAGCCGTTGTCGAAGCCGTTAGCATTCCCGTGCAAGCCGTTGGCGGACTTTCCATCGAACAAGCCATCAGCATGCCCAAACACGGCGCTCCGCTGGTGGTGATCGGCGCTCCGCTGGCAATTGACGCGAACTCGTTTAGTACAACTAGCGGCGACCTAAAAGGAATTTTGAGCGAAATCGTAAGGAGAATCAGACTATGAGCAACTCAATGACAGCAGTCGTTCAATACGACTTGAAACCCGGTTCGGTCGAAGTCCGCGAAGTTCCCGTTCCTGAAATTGGCGAAGACGAAGTCCTGTTGTCGGTCGGCGCGGTCAGCGTTTGCGGCAGCGACGTGCATCAGTATCACGCTTCGCAAAGCTGGCCGGTGAATGTGCCGGTCATCCTGGGCCACGAATTCGGCGGCGTAGTCGCCAAAGCAGGCAAGCGCGTCAAAACCATCAAAGAAGGCGACCGCGTAGTTTCAGAAACTGCTTCGTACATTTGCGGTCAATGCATGATGTGCCGCACTGGAGCTTACAACCTGTGCCCGCAGCGCAAAGGTTTTGGTTACGGAATCAACGGAGCAATGGCTGGTTTTGTCCGTGTTCCAGAACGCACGCTTCATCACATTCCGGACAGCTTGTCGTTTGAAAAAGCCGCACTGACCGAACCTTGCTGCGTCGGTTACAACGCAGTCGTTGAAAAGAGCAAGGTCAAACCCGGCGACACCGTTGTGGTGTTCGGCCCCGGCCCGATTGGTTTGCTGTGCGCCGAAATGGCCAGGCTGGCAGGAGCAGGGAATTTGATTGTAGCCGGATTGGCCAGCGATAAATCTCGTCTGGAAGCCGCTAAAGAACTCGGCGTGACTCACGCGGTAAATTTGCAGGAAACCGATTTGAAAGATTTGGTCATGAGTTTGGGCGATGGGCTTGGCGCACATCTTGTCGTAGACGCCGCCGGAGCTTCGGCTGCTTTGCAAAGCGCAATGGACATTGTTCGCCCCGCCGGACAAATCACCAAAGTCGGCTGGGGGCCGCAACCGCTGGGCTTTTCGCTTGACCCGCTGGTTCAGAAAGCCGTCCGTCTGCAAGGCAGTTTCAGCCACACTTTTCAAAACTGGGAGATGGTGGTCTCGATGCTGGCTTCAGGCCAGATCAACTTGAAACCAATCATCAGCCGCGTGGCGTTTTTGGAAGACTGGAAAGATTGCTTTGACGGCATGCACGACGGCAAATACGTCAAAGCCGTTTTACAACCAAAGGCTTAACCAACAGGAATCAACAATGAATCTTAGACAAACTTTTGCCTTATTTTTGCTGTTGGCCTGTTTGCCTTTGATGGCAATCGCACAAACTACTGCGACACCACAAGCTGACAATGAACCCGTCCGTGCGATCAAAGCTCCGCGCAATCCATTACCAAGTGAAGCTACTTCAGCTGGTGTGACGAAGTTTTCGTTCATCGTGTACGGCGATACACGCGGGCGGCGTGACGGCTTGGAGTTGCAGTACGAGCATTCGATGGTTGTCAATTCGGCTGTCCAGACCATCAAGAAGCTGGAAAAGTCCGAGCATCCGGTTCGCTTTGTGCTGCAAACCGGCGACGGTGTAGCCAATGGACGCATCGCGCGACAGTGGAATGTCAGTTACGTTGATTTGATCAACCGGCTGACTCAGGATGGCGGCGTGCCGTACTTTCTGGCTCCGGGCAATCATGATTTGAGCAGTGCCGCAGTGCATGACGATCCGCAACGGCAAATTGGCTTGAAGAATTTTTATGCTGCAAACGCCGAACTGATTCCTCCGAATGGCTCGCCGCGACGGATGACGGATTATCCTGTCTTCTCTTTCGGTTATGGCAATTCGTTCTTCATTGCGTTGGATTCAAACATTGCCGGAGACGACAAACAGTTCGAATGGGTCAAAGCTCAACTGGAAGGTTTGGATCGAAACCGTTATCGCAATGTAGTGGTTTACGCTCATCACCCTGTGCTTTCTTCCGGCCCGCACGGCGGAGCAAGAGTCGAACCGCAAACCGCGATCTTGCGACAGCGTTACATGCCAATGTTTCGCAAACATCACGTCAGGATATTTTTTGTCGGCCACGACCACATGTTTGAACATTGGGTGGAACGTTACGAAGATAGCGCGGGCAAACATCGGCTGGATCACGTTCTGACGGGCGGAGGCGGCGCTCCGCTGTATACCTTCTCTGGCGACCCGGACACGCGCGATTACATCAAGGCTGGCGCGGCAGAAAAAGTGACGCTCGATCGCATCGCCAAACCGGCGTATGAACCAGGCATGGGAGCTTATCATTACGTGTTGGTGACGGTAGACGGCGACAAAATCAATCTGGAGGTTATCGGCCTGGACTGGGGCAGAGACTTTCAGCCTTATCGCAGTAATAAAGCAAATCTGAACGATCAAGAAAGGTAATATTCACATTTATATGGCTAAACTTAGCGCATTCCCGAAAGCATTTATGGATGACCTGTGCGTGCATCGCACAATGTCTTTGTTCGATTGGATTGATCTGGCCGCGACACTTGGCGTTGACGGCATAGAAATGTATCCGGGCTTTTTCGCCAGCTTCGAACCGGATTACGTGGCGAAGGTTAAACAACACGCCGACTCGAAAGGCCTGGAAATTCCGATGATGTGTTGTTCGCCGGATTTCACTCAACACGACGCCGGGGAGCGCGAGAAGGAATTGGAAAAAGAACGGTTCTGGATTGATCTGACGGCGCAACTCGGCGGCAAGTTTTGCCGGGTGTTGTCAGGCCAACGCCGCGACGATGTTTCACGCGAAGACGGGATTCGGTATACGGTCGAATCCATCAACGCTGTGATTCCTTATGCTGCCGAACGCAACATCGTCCTGAACATGGAAAACCATTACAAAGACGGTTACTGGAAATTCCCTGAATTCGCCCAACATCTGGATGTGTTTCTGGATGTTATCAACCACCCGCTTCTTAAAGATTCGCCGTGGTTCGGAGTCAATTTCGATCCGTCGAATTCGATCATTTGCGGCGAAGACCCGCTGGATGTGTTGGCCGCCGTCAAAGACAGAGTCGTCACAATGCACGCCTCGGATCGGTATCTGATCAGCGGCACGCTTGAGGATTTGAAGTCGCAGGATGGTTCGATGGGTTATGCCAAAAACCTGAAACACGGCGTCATCGGCAAAGGCATGAACGATTACGACAAGATTTTTTCCACGCTGAAAGCCGAAGGCTTCGACGGATGGATTTCCATCGAAGACGGCGAAAACGGCATGGAAGAGTTACGCGAATCAGTCGCTTTCCTTCGCCGCAAGATGGCAGAGTATTTTTAGTTATGCGCCCAACAGTTTTCGTCACACGCTTGCTGCCAAAACCGGCTATGGATCGGCTGGCACAGGTGTGTGATTGCGACGTTGGAGTCGAACAAGGCGTGGCTCCTCGCCAGCGGTTGTTAGGCAGTGTGCGCAATGCCGACGGCTTGATCTGTTTGCTGACCGACCATATTGACCGCGAAATCATCGAAGCCGGAGACAGGCTGCGCGTCATTGCCAATGTCGCGGTCGGTTACAACAACATTGATGTGGCTGCGGCTCAGCAGCGCGGCGTTTATGTCACCAACACGCCTGATGTTTTGACCGACGCGACGGCTGATCTGACCTGGGCGCTAATTCTGGCGACGACCCGGCGAATTGTTGAAGCCGACGCTTTTTTGCGAGCTGGCAAATTCGATGGTTGGGATTTCGACATGCTGCTTGGTTCGGGATTGTCAGGAAAAACCTTGGGGATAGTCGGCCACGGTCGGATTGGCAGGGCAGTGGCCAGACGAGCCAGCGGTTTTGGAATGTCTGTCATCTATTGCGGGCGCGACGACATAGCTTACCGCGACGACCCTCAGCACAACGCTCACATCACCAATCGGCAAAACGCGCGTCAGGCTTCGACAGGCCCTTTGACTCAAAGCGCCAGAATGGAAGGAATGGCTGCGCGCCGCGTTACTTTCAATCAACTGCTGGAGTTGTCGGACATCGTCACGTTGCATGTTCCGCTGGCTACAACGACTCGACATTTGATTAGCTCGACGGCTTTTGCGCGAATGAAGCCGACTGCTTACCTGATTAACACCGCGCGCGGCCCGATTGTTGACGAAGCCGCGCTGGTTGAAGCTTTGCGGCAACGCCAAATTGCTGGAGCGGGACTGGATGTTTTTGAGCACGAACCTGCTGTCAGTGCTCCTCTGCTGGAAATGCCGAACGTAGTTTTGTTGCCGCACATTGGCAGCGCGACGCTGGAAACCAGAACGGCGATGGCTATGCTGGCGGTCGAAAACACGATTGATGCGCTGTCCGGTAAGAAGCCACGCAATCTGGTCTGGCAATAAACTCTCAGCTCAACTGTTTCACCAGCGATTGCATTTGTTTGAACTCCGGCGTTCCCGCCGGGCAAAGTTCAAACAAAGCCATTTCCACCGAAGAAATCACTGCCCCGGCTTTTGCCATTTTATTGATGGCGACTTCGCGGTTTCGAAGCAATCGGGTTGAAACCGCATCGCTCAGCAAATGGACTTGATACCCTTCGTGCAACAATCCATGTGCAGTCTGGCTGACGCAAATATGAGCTTCAATGCCGCAAATCATTACCTGCTCAGTGTGAAGTTCTCGCAATCGCAGGTCGAATTCCTGAACTCCACAAGCTGAAAAAGAAAGTTTTTCGATTGGCTCTGGGCCTTCGGGCAAGTGTTTGGCAATTTCCTCAACTGTTCGGCCAAGTCCCTTGGGGTATTGTTCGGTCACTATGGTCGGCAGGTTCAGCAGTTTTGCCGATTGAACCAGCAACGCAATGCGCTCGGTGATTTGATCGAAATCCGGGATGATTTGTCGAAAAGCTTCCTGCATATCAACCACGACTAATGCCGCTCGTCGCCGATCGAGCAAAGCCGGATGTTTGGTTGCCATAACTTATGTCCTCAAGAAAGTTCGTCATACCGTGGACGCTTTGTTGCCGTATACGCCAGCAGCACCAGCGCAATCCAAACCAAATCCGACAACAGCAGATGAATTATCTGAAGCCAGATTGGCGCGTGCAGCAGCAGATTAACCAGTCCAGCGCCAAGTTGAATCAGCACCAGCGTGCCTAACGCAGTTGAAAATCTTCGCGTCCAATGGCCAGCACGCCGCGCCATCGCAGCCGTTGTAACCAGTAACGCGCCAACTCCGATTGCGATGAACGGATGATAAAACCGCAGTCGAATCAGCACATGCGAAGTCGGCGACAAATCCTGTTTCAAACCTTCGGCCAGCGAAGTTACCGGGAAAAGCGTTCCACCCAAAGCTGTGACTGCTCCGCTGACTCCCAGAATCAGAGTGCCGACGAATGCCAAAACCAAAACCCATTTCAGGCTTTTCTGTTTTGACTCAGGCGTTACAGTTTGATTTTCTGAAGCCGTCCAGGCGGTCAGCGTTATTGTTGAGAGCATCAAAAACGTATTGATCAAATGGCCTGACATCCAAAAAGCGCGAGCAATAGATTTGTTTTCGGCGACGTATTCAAACAACACCAATCCGGCCCCGATTGCTGCTTCCATCAGCATAAAAAACATCGAAAGCGCGGCGTAAATTCTGGCCGGATGTTTTTGTGCAAACAAACGAAACGCCCAGACCACCAAACCAATCATCATTAACAAAGCCAGCCCACTGGTCAGGCGGTGAGAAAATTCGATCAGGGTTTTGATAGTCGGAGCGCGCGGAATGACTTCGCCGTTGCACAGCGGCCAGTGGCTGCCGCAACCTGCGCCGGAACTGCTGGCGCGAACATACGCTCCCCACATAATGACGCAGAGATTGAATACCAAAACGCCCCAGGCGTATTTGGCAAAACTCGAAAGTTTCATTGGCATGCCTCAAACGCAAAATCAGGTGACGCAGCCTGAATGCTGTATCACCTGATAATCGAAGATAAGAATGTTTCTTTGCCCATCGCAGCCGACAGCGGCCAATAAGGCGGCTAATGTTTCGGCCAGTAGTGTGGGATGAATTGATAAATGATTACAGTTCGCGTGGGCTGGCGTATTGTTCGTAACGGCGAAGCGGCTCCCATTCGGCGGAGTATTCAAACCGCATTTCCGGGCAGCGCTCTTCAAGCTTGACGATTTCAACCGCTTCAATGAACAACCGGTCGAGATTTTCGATTGGGCTTCCGGTTTTCATGCAGGCGGCAACGTGAGTGCGAATGACTTTATCAACTTTGACACGAATACCAGGCGTAAGCTGATTAATCATCTTTAGGGTTTGGTCGGATATTTTCATTATTAGTACTTCTCCTGTGAAATTTGGGGTGGTTTGAAGCCGCAATCATACACCGGAAAACCCGGTTTGCAATTTATTTTTGCCACTTTTGCATTTGTTCGGCAAAGATTACGAAGATTTTTCAGAATGAAGTCCATCGCTAAAAGGTTTTTGTACATTTTGGCAGGTTCTGGCAGATCAAAGGCTTTCTGACAGTTGTCTTGTCGCTCTTCGGCTTTTTGTCTACACTGTCGCCGTTGGCCAATCCGGCCTACAAATAACGCTTTGTACGCTTCAAAAAGTTATGTCGCACCGAAAAAGAGTCGTTTCAATCACTATTATCTGCACGTTTGCGCTGGCAGTGACCGCCACTAATCTTTCTCCAAGTTTTGCCAGCATTTTTCAGCAGCAGAAAAAAACTTCGCAGCAAAAAACGCCACCAAAGCCAGCACCCAAAACAGCAGGAGACCGCGAAGCTTTGGCCAAAAAACCTGCTCCGACTGGTTCGGTTAAAGATAGGCTTGGAGAAGACGATGGTTATGGCATAGTCGTTTTTTACTCTTCGACGGTTCACGGCAACCTGGAAGTTTGCGGTTGTCCGATTCATCCACTGGGCGGAGTCGCTCGTCGAGCCGGTTACATCAACGCCTTCAAACGCCGCAGCCCTGACGCCGCGACTTTGCAGGTGGACGCCGGATTCATTTTTGGTGATGAAACCAACGCGGCTGGGGAATTGCGGGAAGATATTCGGTTGATGAACGATTGGATCGTCCGTGCCAATGAAGTGATGGGGATGGATGTGGTCAATCTCGGCTTCCGCGATTTGCGATACTCCGGAATGCTATTGAATCCGTCGGCGGCGTGGGCTGGCAAACCGAAACCAGAAAAGTCATCGCTGATTTCCTCAAACATCAAACCTGTTGATTCTTCTCGCGTCGCTCCCGCGCCTTACGTCATCAAAATCGTCACTGCCAAGCGTTTGCCCGAACCCGTTCGGATAGCCTTTATCGGAGTCAGCGACACCGCGCCCGAAGAACAAGCTTCGGCGGTAAAAGCTTCCGGTCTGACGATCAACGATCCGCTGGCGTCAGTCAAAGCTGCGCTGGCAGAAGTCCACTACAAAGTGGATGTGACTGTGTTTGTTGGTTTTATGTCACTGCCGATGGTCAACCGGCTGGCCAGGCAAAACGACGATCTGGATG
>JBGAPB010000284.1:0-8521 GCA_044221525.1 Blastocatellia bacterium
GTTGACGGTACGGACAAAGAGATCAACGCGGCTGAATACGGCGCTGCGCCTGAAGGTTATGATTTCCTGGTTACAGGTCACGAAGGTTTTGGCCAGGTTGAATCGGTAGGCCACAACGTCACCGAACTTAAACCCGGAGATTATGTCGTAGCCACCGTTCGCCGTCCCGGCAAATCAATTTACGATTTGATCGGAACAAATGATATGACGACCGATGACACTTACTTCGAGCGCGGCATCAATCTTCGCCACGGTTATCTGACTGAGTATTACGTTGACGACGCCGAGTTCATTGTCAAAATTCCGCAAGGTTTGAAAGAAGTCGGCGTGTTGCTGGAACCAATGACCGTCGTCGAAAAAGGAATTCATCAGGCTTATGAAATTCAGCGACGGTTGCGAGTCTGGCATCCGAAAAAAGCCGCGGTAATGGGAGCCGGAACTATTGGCTTGCTGGCCGCTCTGGCTCTGCGGTTGCGAGGCTTGGACGTGACTGTCTTCGGAAAAGTGCCAAAGCCTTATTTGAATTCAGACTTGTTGGAAGCCATCGGCGCCCGTTACGAAACTACGGACGACCTACCAGTGCCGGAAGGCGCGAAAAAGTACGGCACGTTCGACATCATCTTTGAAGCAACAGGTTATTCACCAATCGTCTTTGAAAGCATGCAGGCGCTGGGCAAAAACGGAGTGTTGGTTTTGTCGTCAGTGACAGGCGGCGACCGTAAGGTTGAAGTTCCAGCCGATAAGATCAATCTGGAATTCGTGCTGGGCAATAAAGTCATGGTCGGCACGGTCAATGCCAACCGTGAATACTTCGAAATGGGCGTGCGCGACATGGCTCAGGCTCAAGCTGAATACCCTTGCTGGATGAAAAAGCTGCTGACTCATCCGGTCAAAGGTTTGGAAAATTACCGCGAGATGTTCGACAAGTTGTCGAACGCAAAAGGCGCGATCAAGGTCTTCTGCGAAGTTGCTCCTTTGTAAAGTTCGTAGTCCCGCCTTTAGGCGGAACAGGGACGTCTGACTTTTCAGAAAGAACCCCTTTCTCGTTAAAAAGAAACACGTCTCCGATCCGCCTGAGGGCAGGACTACATGTATTACTCCCACCTTGTCACTCTTCCGACCTCAGACTACACTGCCACTTCGGGTACTAAACCAATTCTCAAACATCAAATTTCAACCTACAAAAGGAGTAGTAACATGCAATTAGGCATGATTGGACTTGGCCGCATGGGCGGAAACATGGTTCGCCGACTAATGCGCGGCGGACACGAATGCACGGTCTTCGATCTTAGCCCCGACAACGTCAAAGCTTTGGAAGCCGATGGCGCAAAGGGCGCAAGCTCGCTGGAAGATTTAGTCAAAAAGCTGGACGCGCCTCGTGCCGTCTGGGTCATGGTTCCATCCGGCAATGCCACCGAAAAAACCGTCAACGAACTGGCGCAATATATGTCAGTAGGCGACATCATCATTGACGGCGGAAATTCAAACTACAAGGACGATGCCCGTCGGGCAAAGGCGCTGGCCGAAGTCGGCATCAATTACGTTGACGCCGGAACCAGCGGCGGAGTGTGGGGAGCCGAACGCGGTTATTGCCTGATGGTCGGCGGCAAGAAAGAAGCCTTTGACCGGCTTGAGCCGATTTTCAAAACGTTGGCTCCGGGGCGCATGGGCGGCACTTCGGAAGACGGTTATCTGCACTGCGGCCCGGCTGGCGCAGGCCATTTCGTCAAGATGATTCACAACGGAATCGAATACGGAATGATGCAGGCTTTTGCCGAAGGCTTCGACATCATGAAAAACGCCAACCTGGAATCATTGCCGGAAGAATTGCGCTACGATTTGAACCTGGGAGACATTGCAGAGTTGTGGCGGCGCGGCAGCGTAGTCGTTTCGTGGCTGCTTGATTTGACGGCAATGGCTCTGGTTGAAAACCCGACTTTGTCGAATTACTCCGGCTTCGTGCAGGATTCCGGCGAAGGCCGTTGGACGATTCAAGCGGCGATTGATGAATCCGTCCCAGCCGATGTTTTGGCGGCTTCGCTGTTCACCCGTTTCCGTTCGCGACAGGAACACACATTCGCTGAAAAGGTTCTGTCGGCGATGCGCCACAAATTCGGCGGTCACGTCGAACGACCAACTGGCGGTTAGTTTCCAGGCAAAAAACAAAAGGAAAAAAGCATGTCCAAAACCGAACCTTTGACTTATGTCGGAGACCCGGCTCAATCCTGTGTCATGGTGATCTTCGGAGCGACTGGAGACCTGACCAAACGCAAACTATTCCCTGCTTTGTACAACCTGGCCAAAGCCAATTTGCTGTCGCGCGATTTTGCCATTGTCTGCTCAGGGCGCAACGATCTGACGACCGAAGCCTTTCGAGAACAGCTCAGTGCAGACATCAAAACTTACGCCACTGTCGAAGTTGACGCCAACATCTGGGATTGGTTTCTGAGTCGTATTTATTATGTCAGCGGCGATGTAACCAATCCTGAAAGCTACCAGAAATTGAAGGCCACGATTGAGGAGGCCGACAAGGCTCACAACACACATGGCAATTACTTTTTCTATCTGGCCATTTCTCCGAACTTCTTTGGCGAAACAGTTCGGCAACTTGGCGCAGCGGGGTTGGCCGACGAAGATAACGGCCAGTGGCGGCGAGTAATCATCGAAAAACCTTTTGGCCGCGATTTGGATTCAGCCAAAAAACTGAACACCGAAATTCTGCAAGTGTTAGACGAACGGCAGATTTACCGGATTGACCATTACCTGGGCAAAGAAACCGTTCAGAACATTTTGGTCTTCCGGTTTGGCAATGGCATTTTTGAACCGATCTGGAACCGCCGCTATATTGATTCTGTTCAAATCACCGCAGCCGAAACCGTGGGCGTCGAAAAGCGCGGCGGTTATTACGAAAGCTCCGGCGCGTTGCGCGACATGATCCCTAACCATTTATTTCAACTGGTTTCCCTGACGGCGATGGAGCCTCCGACTTCGTTTGACGCCAACGCTGTGCGCGGAGAGCAGTCAAAGGTTCTGCATGCCATTGCTCCTCTTTCGCCCGAAGAAGTTTTGACCAATGCGATTCGCGGCCAGTACGGTGAAGGAGAAATGGGCGGTGAACGAGTCATCGGTTATCGGCAGGAACAAAATGTTGCGGCAAATTCAAATACTGAAACTTTTGTTGCCTTGAAATTGATGATTGATAACTGGCGATGGGCGGGAGTTCCGTTTTACCTCAGAACCGGCAAGCGATTGCCAAAACGCGTGACAGAAATCGCCATTCAGTTCAAAAGCGCGCCGCTGACCCTGTTCCGTGACACACCCGTTGAAAGACTGAGAACCAACCGACTGGTCATTCACATTCAACCCGACGAAGGCATAAGCCTGCGGTTCGGCGCCAAAATTCCAGGGCCGATTATGCGGCTGGGCGCAGTCGAGATGGATTTCAACTACGAAGATTACTTCGGCAAAGTGCCAAGCACAGGTTACGAACGATTGCTCTACGATTGCATGATCGGCGACGCTACACTGTTTCAACGCGCAGACATGGTTGAAATCGGTTGGAGCGAAATCGAACCTGTTCTGGACGTTTGGAGTGCGCTGCCCGCTCGCTCTTTCCCGAATTACGCTGCTGGAACCTGGGGGCCGAAAGAAGCCGAAGAGTTGCTGACTCGTGATGGGCGTGAATGGCGTCCGATTGATTGATAGTTTTATCAATTGCAGAACAACTGAATCCGCAGGTGCTGGACGGGAATAACTCGGTGGCATCTGCGGATTACTGTTTTCGGAGGAACAAATGATTCAATTCGACGAAAACACCTGCGGCAATTTAGACGAAGCCTTGGAGCGGGAATGGCTGGAAACTAACGGGCTTGGCGGCTTCGCATCGTCAACCATCATCGGCCTGAACACTCGGCGCTATCACGGCTTGCTGATGGCTGCGACCAAACCTCCAGTTGGGCGAATGTTGCTGCTGTCTAAGCTGGAAGAAACTTTGATCGTCAACGGCGAACGTTTCGACCTTTCAGCCAACCAATACCCCGGAACTGTTCACCCTGAAGGCCATCGCTACTTGAAGGAATTGAAGCTTGATCCTTTCCCGATTTTTGTTTACGAGGTCGCGGGCGTAGTCATTGAAAAGTCCGTCTTCATGGTTCACGGCGAAAACACGGTCGTCGTCGAATACAAGCGCCGCAAGAAAAGCCGCACGGTCAAAGAATGCCGCCTGGAAATTCATCCGCTCACGGCCTTCCGCGATTATCACAGCACTGCCCACGAAAACGATTCGCTCAGCAACCACGTCGAAGCTACGCCCGGACTGGCCGCAATCAAACCTTACTCAGATTTACCCGAACTTTTTTTCGCGCACGATTCGGATGAACTAACACCCACCGGTTACTGGTATCGCAACTTTGAATTCAAAGTCGAGCGCGAACGCGGCCTGGATTTCAAAGAAGACCTGTTCAATCACTTCGCGCTGAAGTTCGACTTCGACAAGAAAACTTCGGCGACAATTATCGCTTCAACCAGTGAGCAAAAAGCTGATGATTCAAAGAAGCTTCGCAAAGCTGAAATCGCCAGACGGAAAAAACTGCTGTCGGGCGTCAAGCGTGATGAATTGATTCAATCTCTGACGTTGGCCGCCGATCAGTTCATAGTCGCTCGCGGAGATGAAAAGACGGTAATTGCCGGTTATCACTGGTTCGCAGATTGGGGGCGCGACACGATGATCGCGCTGCCGGGGCTGACTCTGACTACCGGACGTTACGACGTTGCCCGCAGTATATTGCTGGAATTCGCCAAACACGTTAACCAGGGAATGCTGCCAAACCGATTTCCCGACGCTGGCGAAGAACCTGAATACAACACGGTTGACGCTACGCTGTGGTATTTCGAAGCTGTTCGAGCTTTGTTGGCTCACACCAAAGATTACGATTTCGTCCGGGAGAATCTTTACGACGTGCTGCAAGACATCATCAACTGGCACGAACGCGGAACGCGATACCGAATCCACGTTGACAGAGACGGATTGCTCTTTGCCGGGGAGCCTGGCGTGCAACTGACCTGGATGGATGCAAAGGTCGGCGATTGGGTGGTGACTCCGCGCATTGGCAAACCGGTTGAAATTCAAGCGCTCTGGTACAACGCGCTGTGCGTGATGGCGGAATTGGCCGCCAAGTTCGGCGACACTGTAAACATCGAACGCTTCGCCCTGATGGCCCAGCGAACAAAAGAGTCTTTCAATCGCAAGTTTTGGAATGAAGCCGCCGGTTGTTTATTCGACGTTGTTGACGGAGACAATGGCGATGGTTCGATCCGGCCAAATCAAATCTTTGCCATCAGCTTGCCGCATTCAATGCTGGACAACGAGCGGGCCAGTCAGGTAATTGCCGTTGTCGAGCGCGACCTGCTGACTCCTGTTGGGCTGCGAAGTTTGGCTCCAAACGATCCAAATTACATTGGCGTTTATCAAGGCGACACAGTCAGCCGCGACGGCGCTTACCATCAGGGAACAGTCTGGCCGTGGCAGATGGGCGCTTTCATCACCGCTTATCTAAAGGCCAATGGCAAATCGAAAGCTTCATCCAAACAAGCCAGAAAATGGCTGGACGGATTCCTGCCACACCTCAATGAGGCGTGTATTGGACAAGTCTCTGAGATTTTCGATGGTGACGCTCCGCACACTCCGCGTGGTTGCGTGGCACAGGCCTGGAGCGTTGCGGAGTTGCTGCGCGTGGCAGTTGAAGAAATTTGAAGAGGTTGTTGGTTGCTGGCAGTTGGTGGTTGGTAAAACAACCAGCCAGCCACCATCAGTCATTTCCCTTCATCAACACATAGGCGATTCCCGCCACACAAAGACCGACAAAAACACTAAGCAGCACGTTGTCAAAAACGCGAGGGATAAACTCAGTCACCAGTCCGAAAAGAAATGTCATGAATTGCGCAGTTCCGCCCACAACCACCGAAGCGGAAACTACGTCGAGCTTCTTTTCAAGCGGATTTTTTTTGGATTTCGAGTTAATGGATTGAATTACTGTCCTGGCTGTCTGGTCTTCTGAAAAGCCTGAAGCCTGTTCGCCAAACGACGTGGCAAATTGCGTCTCGGATTGCATTTTGTTCTCCTACAAAAGAAGTGAGGTTTCGAGACGGGGCACAAAAGGTGGGCACCAATTAGAACGGGTGAGTCTTTATACTTCGGCTTGCCAAATAATTCCAGCCGGAATTTGCAATGATGGAGACGACGCCCAGCTTCGCCTCTCAGTCGAGTTTGTGTTATATCGTGACCGCAAGCCGCAACCATCCACTCCTGTGCGGCGCAAAGACTGACAAAAATTTTGGGAGCTTTTGGCTTATGTTTCGATTCGATGCCGAGAAAACCGTGAGCTTCTGTGACGGCATTCGCCGCCGCGATTTCCTCCACGCAGGCTCGCTTGGCTTTTTGGGTTTGACGCTGCCCGACTTGTTTGCAATCAAAGCTCAGGGCGCGATCAATACAGAAGCTGACATGAACTGCATCTTCCTGATGTTGCTGGGCGGCCCCAGCCAGGTGGACACCTGGGACATGAAACCGAACGCACCCGCCGAAATTCGCGGCCCTTACAAGCCAATCAAGACTAACGTGCCCGGCATCGAGATCAGCGAAATCTTTCCGCAAACAGCCAGGCACGCCGACAAGTTTGCTCTGGTTCGAGGTGTCAATCACACCGCAGCAGCCGTTCACGACACAGGCCATCAGATGATGCAAACCGGCAAACTATTTCAAGCCGGTCAGGAACATCCGAACGTAGGTTGCGTGCTTTCCAAGCTACGCGGTGCACGAGGCGACGCTCCGCCGCACGTTTTGCTTCCCCGCCCGATTGGTAATACCGGAGGCAATCTGCCTCACGGACAGACGGCTGGTTTTCTTGGCAAACAGTTCGATCCGTTTGTGCTGAACTCCGATCCTTCGACGCCGAATTTCAAAGTGCCGGACATGCTGCCGCCGGATTACATTTCCTCAGTGCGAGTTGATCGCCGCCGCAGGCTTCGTGAAATGGTTGACGCTTCTGTCAAAGAGTTTGAAGTCTCGCCCGACGCCAGACTGCTGGACGACAATTTCCATCAAGCCTATACGCTGATGTCTTCGGCCAAAATGCGCGAAGCTTTCGACCTGTCAAAAGAACCCGATTCAGTGAAAGACCGTTATGGCCGTAATAAATTCGGCATGAGTTGCCTGATGGCCAGGCGAATGATTGAACGCGGAGTGCGCTTCGTGACGATCAACCAGTTTGAAACCGTGTTCAACGAAATCACCTGGGACATTCACGGTTCGGCTCCGTTCAGCCCGATTGCCTGTTATCAAAACGAAGTCGGCCCCATGTTCGACAATGCCTATGCTTCGCTGCTGGAAGACCTGCACCAGCGCGGTTTGCTGCAAAACACTCTGGTTGTGGCCACCGGCGAATTTGGGCGAACCCCGAAAATAAATCCGGCTGGCGGACGCGATCATTGGCCTCAATGCTGGACGATGCTGTTCGCGGGCGGCGGAGTGAAAGGCGGCCAGATAATCGGTTCTTCGGATGAAATCGGCGCTTATCCGACCGTCCGGTCACTCCCGCTGAAGTCGCTGCAGCAATGATGCGCTCACTGAAAATTGATCTGGACACTGAACTGTTCCGGTTTGCAGGGACCGTCGATCAGAGTCGTTGACCACGGCGTTAATCAGTTTCAGAGCTTTTTTGATCCACATTGTTTATCACCCAGCCAACGCCAAAAGCTCAGCCGACAGAAACCGGAAACTCAAAACACATCTGGTTTCTGGCTGTTTTGCTTGTTCTGCACGCGGCAACGTTTCTGGCTCAATTGCCGACGATTTACGAATTTGCCAACTTTGTCTTTTTCGATCCCGGAGTCACGCTTCGCACCGACAAACTGCTGGCACAGGGTTATGTGCCGACTGTTGATTTCGGTTATCCATACAGTCTGCTGCCGCTGATTATTGGCCGGGTCTTTTTCGCGCTTACCAGTCGAACTCCTGCTGCTTACATTCTGTTTATGTTTCTGGCGGAGGCCGTCATCCTGGTCGGTTTTTGGCGAATAGCCAAACAATACGGCTGGCTGATCACCGCCTTTCTGGTGGCAGCAATGCCTCACGCAATCATTCCGGTTTACGTTCATCTGACTCATCCGCTGGAAGCCGCATTAATCATTCACACAATTGCTGATCTTGCCTCTGGCCGCAGAGCTAGAGCTTTGGCTATTGCAACAGTTTGCCTGTTCGTCAAACCTTCGATGGCGTATGTACTGGGCTTTTTGATTATCGTTCTGGCAATCGTGCAACTGGTTCGGCAACGCAAAAGCTGGAAAGAGTTTTTTAGTTTTCTTCGCCCGGCGATTTTCACCGGAGCCACTTGCCTGACAATTTGTTCCGCGTGCTTTGGCCTCACTCCAACTGTTACCGCATTGATTCCCATCAACGGCGCTCAAAGTTACAAAGCCCTCGGCTTTGGTTTTTTCGGAAACGGAAAAACCTTCTGGCTGCCAA
>JBGAPB010000285.1:0-8338 GCA_044221525.1 Blastocatellia bacterium
ACATCTGAAGTTTATTTTGATTGATCTCTGAGACGTTCGCTTCATCGAAGCGGGATCGCATTATTGGCACAGCCCACATGTTTGTCAAGACGGCGATGCTAAAAGATGGCTATTTCTCTAGGAAATTCGCATATTTTTTTGAAATCATCGAAACTCGTTGTTTCAACTCACCAAACTCAACTCCATTGCTAATGATCAAAACCATCTATGATGCAGTGACTGAATTGCTGCTCTGTCTTATCGTCTAAAACATCTTCTCACTATTTCGATTTCAATTTCTTGAAACCGACACTTTGAAAATTCAGCCCACTGACTTCGCCATCTGCGCCAAGTTGAAACTGCACTTGCTCCGCTGCCAGACGCGGTTCAATGATCGCGAAAGTGTCGAAGTGGAAATGTTGAAGTTTGGCGTTGAAACTGCTCCATTTCAAAACCAGCGCATCATTAACCAGCGAGATTTCCGCTTTGCCGTATGCCTCATCTTCATAAGTTCCGATGTACGCGGCAAGCTCACGCGAGGGCTTTGTGTCTTTCTTTCTCGCTGCAAGTTTGGCCAGGGCCGCTTTGCCCGCTTCGATTTCTAACTGTTTCGCGCTTTCGGCAATAGAACCATTCCAGTCTTTTTTCGGTAACGCCTCCAGTAAATCAACAACGGTGTAACAAACTGCCTCCGGCATTTGCGTGCCATTTAAGTTTGTCAGCACAGCAACGCCAAGTTTCGAGTCCGGAACCAGCACGATGCTGGCGCGAAAGCCGTCTATCGTTCCGCCGTGCATAACCAGTTTGCGGCCACGGTAATCGTTGATAAACCAGCCCAAGCCATAACTAAGTTGTGAAGTTTCAGAAGGTGGAAAGAACAATTGCCAGCGACCTTCGTTGCGAATAACCATTTGCGGCGTGTGCATTTCGCGCACGTTTTCAGCGGAAATCAAACGCTTACCGTCAAGTTCGCCTTCGTTCAGGTGCAACCGAATCCAGTTCGACAGATCGCGCACGCTGGCGTTTATCGAACCGGCGGGGCCGACGTTATCAATGTTTCGCCAGGGCATCGTGTCAATCGCCGAACCGCGTTTCTGGTGCGGAGTCGCATGGTCGGCGGATTTTTCGGCGGTGGCCGTGCTCAGACTGGCCGATTTCATTCCTAAAGGATCGAAGATGCGACGTTGTATAAACTCCTCCCAGCTTGAGCCGGCGGCGTTGCCAACCGCCAAGCCAGCCGTCAAAAACATAATGTTCTGATACTGAAAAGTCGTGCGGAATCCGTAACTCAACGGAACGAATCCGATGCGACGAACAATCTCTTCCCTACTCCACGGCGAGGCGTACCAAAGCAGATCGTGTCGAATCAGCCCGGTTCGATGGGTGACAATATCGCGCAACGCAACGTTTTCATTCGCCAGCGGATCGCTCAACCGAAAATACGGCACATGCTTTCTGACCGGATCGTCCCAGTTCATTTTGCCGTCATCCACCAACATAGCCATCGCGCCAGTAGTGAAAGCTTTGGTCGTTGAACCGATTGCAAACACGGTGTCGGGCGTCACGGCTTCTTTAGTTTTCACATCGCGCACGCCGTAACCTTTGATGAAGATGACTTGATCGTCTTTGACGACGACGATGGCTGCACCGGGAGTTTGCCAAAACTTCATGGCGTCGTTCATAGCGGCATCAATTCCCGGCGTGTCCCATTTCTGAGCCAGTGCCGTCGTAACAGCCGCGCAACCAATCAACAATAAGGAAACTAAACGGATCAATTTTCGGGTCATAAATTTTCCTTTCATTTAACCGTCGGAGCATTGAGCAATCGCAGAATCAGCCGCCGCACTTCTTCCGGCCTGCGTTCCGAAGCTCCAATCAATGTGGCTTCAACAAAACCGTTTTGGTCAATGACGATGTGCGTAGGAAACGCCGAAGCGTTGAATTGTCCGCTAATGATCTGTTCGGCATTAGGAACGACTTGGTACTCAAACGGCGTCGTCTTCAAAAACTCGCGCAGCGTTTCGGCGCTGTCGAAGGAGGGAGCCAGAAAGACAACCGGTTTGCCGCTGAATTCTTTGACCAGTTCGTTCAATCGCGGAATCTCCTTGCGGCATGGGCTACATCCGATAAACCACAAATTGACGACGACGATTTTGCCTGTCAGCGCGTTCAAGTCGTATCGCTTGCCATCCAACGCAGTTAGTTTGGCTTGCGGAGCAATCTGCTTCCAACTGCCGTTTATTTTTTTGTCTTTGGTTGCGGCCAGCAGATATTCATCAAAACCAGCTAGGCTGCCGCGCCGACCTTTGTAAACTACTTTCAAACTCTCTTCGGCTTCCTGTGAACCGCGCCGCCAGGCTTCGATGAAAGCCGCTTCGGCAAAAGTGTTTTTGCCGATGGCTTGCAGGATTTTCGCTTGCAATAGAAAAGGGCCGAAATCATTTTCGCGGGCAAAGGCTTTTGCAGTTTCCACCGCCACCAAAGCTTCGTCGAATTGCTGCCGACGAAATGCCAGATCGGCACTCATTCTATAAGCTTCAGGCAACATCGCCCCTGATTGTTTGCCATTGATGTCACCGTGAAACCGCAACTTGCCAGCCAGCAACAACTCAATTGCGCGTTCAAGCGACGGCCTGACCTGGCCATAATTTTGATAACGATTCAAACAGGCCGCGGCCAAATTGAAATGCGGCAACGGATTTTCAGGCTCGGCTCTTTGCCAGGAACCGGCTATACGTTCGATCAACTCCAATGGCGCCCGGCTGTCTGCGGCCAAAGCCTGCATCGCTGAACGAGCAAAATCGCTGGCCGGGTTTGCTTTGACGATTTCCAGCTTCAGCCTGGCGACTTCGGTTAGGCCATTGCCGGGCGGCAAATTGGCCGCCTGTTCTTCATAATCCTTGACCGCCATTCCGGCAAAAGGCGAAGCCGCAAAGTTGGCAGCCAGGCGGCGAATCGTGTCGCGGCTGTCGGCTTCGCGACCTGTCAACAGATAACCAAACGAAAGCGCATAAAGCAGTTCTGCGTTTTCCGGCTTTCGACTCAACAGTCGTATGTCGGAGTTGATTTCCCCTGCATTTTTTTTGGCGTCAATCAGCGCAGCCGTTTCCCACTTCATTCGATAAGCCGAGTAGTTGTCTGGGTACAACGCTGTTTCCTGTTTGAAAAATTCCAGATACCGCCCAGAAGAAATTTTGCTGACCAGAGCGCCACGCGTCGGTTGACCATCGCCGCGATAGACGGCCAAGATCGTGTACGCCCATTCATCCCAACCTTCGGTCAAGCTGATGAAATGAGCGCTGATTTCGGCAACTCCTTCTTTCAACCTCAGTTCGGCGCGATGTTGTTTGCCAACTTTGGCCATTCGCAGAGCCAGATTTTCGGCGTGATCCGGGTAAATCAATTTGGCGCAAACGTAAACGTCATCGGCGACAGAAAACTTCGCGCTTGCGCCGAGTCATAAACGATTGTCAGTGTCTGTCCCCAACGCGGCTGCGCGGGTTGAAAGCTGGAAACCTGAGCTTGGGCGCAAACGACAAAGACCAACAGCCACAGCAACTGAACAACTACAGTTTTCAGCAGAAGCGACTTTGCGGCTCCGCCGCCTGATGTGCGGCAAGTCTCCGACTTGCCGAAAAGCTTGCTTTTACTTTTATGGGCTGCCCCCCAACCAGTCGGGGCGCAGCCCCTAAAAGATAGCCGTCTCTCGGAAGGCCACAGGCCTTCTGCACATCGGGCGGCAAAGTCGCAAAAGAAATTCGCTAACTTTTTCATCATTCAGATCAGAATTCCAAACCAGACCGGTAGGCTCAAATCAGCTTATCGAACCAAGTGATATTTCGTCTGTCGCCGCAAAACCCATTCCATTTTGCCATCGGCAGTGAGCACAGCGTCTTCTTCCTGGGCAACAGACAGCTCCTGCCCGCCCCATTCCGCCACTGGAGTTCGCGAACCCAGCTCGATGGAAAACCATGTGTTGGGAATAAGCTTCACGTCGCCTCGACCGGGAACGCCTTCCTGACGATCCCACAACCCGATCAGTGGGCCGGCTCCGTGGCCGTTGTCACCGATTGGATGAGTGTAAAACGTGCCGTTGATTTTCTCCGCTTTCATTGTGGCAATCGCGTCGGCCAGAACTTCATTGCCGGTGAGACCTGGCTTCATCTTTTCCATCAGAATGTCTTGCATGCGGTTGGTGTTGGCCAAAGCTTTTTTGATTCCGGCTGGAACGTCCGTTTCGCCCGCGCGCAGCACGTAAGCCATGTGCTGAGTGTCAGTCGCCAACCCCAGAGCCGTGATCCCGAAATCGCAATGCAGCACATCGCCTCGTTGAATCACGACAGGCGTGTCTTCGGCCAGATTGCTGGGAATGCCGGAGCCTTTGCGTTGCACGTCCACTGTTGTTTGAAACCAGGTGCCCAGCCCCAAATTATTCACTTGTTGCCGCATCCACCATACGACATCCTGATTCGTAGTCTTGCCAGGCTTGATGACTTCGCTGGAAAAAGCGCGGCGGATGATCGAATGAACGATCTCCATCATCTGTTTGTAAGTCGGCAGCATTTCCGGCACGCGCACAGAGATGTATTCCAGTGGCAGGTTTTCGGCGCGAATCAGTCGTTTGGAATACTCAGCGCCGAGTGTCTGTTGCAGCTTTTCGTATTCGGCAGCCGACAAACCATCAGAGAATGCATGCGTCGCCGAAATGTTGACGGCGATGTTTTTAGGGTCGCGCTGAGCAATCAGTTTTCGCAAAGTCGCCCACTGGCTTTCTCCCCACAGTTCGCGGTTTTCGACATCAGGGTCACGGTAAACCTGATACAAGCCGCCGTTTGAACCTCCGCCAAGCGCCAACCGTTCGATTCCCTTTTCGCCTTGATCGGTAAAAACAAAAATGGTTCTGCGTCGCGCGGCAAACACCGTCGGAGAAGTCAGCGAACGATACGCCGGGTCTTCGTTGTATTCGCGGCAAATCACCAGCCACATCGCCACGCCATGCTTACGCATCAATTCAGGCAGGACTTTTTCCAGTCGCGATTTCAGCCAACCTTGTTGAATTTCAGCTTGTTTGCGCATCGAAGGCAGGCGTTTTGGAGTTTGTCCCAGGCTGAAAACTGGCGCGGTAAGTGACAAGAAAAACATCAACAACAGTAAATTTTTGATTCTCATGGTTTTAGGCTCATAACGCTGTTGCCAGTTAATGGTTAAACTCACCCAACAACTCGGCTTTGTGAATATGTTGAGACAAACAGTTACTCGCCGAAACAATACAGTTTGCCATTTTGATCGCCGATGACGATACGTCCGCTGGCAATCGCCGGTGAAGCAGACAGTGCGCCACCTGCATTGAACTCCCACAGCTTGGTTCCTTTAAGCAAATCCAGAACGTAAAAACGTCCGTCGTTCGAGCCGACATAAACTTTGCCGCTGGCAATTGCTGGCGAAGATTCGACTCGCGCGTTGGTTCTGAAAGTCCAAAAGGCTTTGCCAGTTGCTGCGTTCAGGCAATGAACCATTTTGTCGCGTCCGCCAATGACAACCTTGTTGCCAATCAGCGCCGCCGAAGAATAAAAAGGAAATTGACGTTGAGGGTGCGTGTAAAGCCAGGCTTGTTTTTTCAGCTTCAGATTCAGGCTGACAACTTCGTTGTTGAAGTTGCCGAAGAAAAATGCGGTTCCGTTGGTGACAGCCGAAGAAGCCGTGTTGCCTCCGGCTGGAACCCGCACGACTTCCTTGCCGTCGGTGACGCGAATGCCGTGGAAAATTTCGTCACAGCCAGCAAAGTACGCAACTCCGTCAACCACCGACGGAGTTCCATGAACGTAATTATCAGTTTTGAAACGCCAGACGGTTTTGCCGTCGCGCATCTGAAAACAGTACAAAGACCCGTCGTAACTGCCAATCAAAACTTTGTCGCCGACAATGACGGGAGAGCATTTGATTTCCGCTCCCGTGGCGTAACTCCAAACTCCTTTGCCGGTGGCGGCGTTGACCGCGTGGAAAACTCCTACTTGATCGCCAACGAAAACCATTCCGCCGCTGACGGCTGGCGACGATTCCAAAATCATGTCTTTGGTCTTGTACTTCCATTTCAACTTGCCGCTGTATATGTCAACCGCCAACAGGTCGCCCGTGCTGGCTCCGACGTAAACTGTGCCGTCGGCAATCGCCGCCGAAGATTCGATTGATTCACCAGCATCGTAAGTCCACATCAGTTTCAGATTGTCGGGAACTGCTGAAGCTGCAACGCCAGTAAGGTTCTGGTTGGCGCGGAATTGCGGCCAGGAATCGGCGGTTTGGATTGGCGCAGTACCTCGCGCGGTAGCAAGCGGATTGGTGATCGGTTCAGTACCGCGCGCGGTAGCAAGCGGGTTGGAAGTCAAAAGGCAAAAGGCAAAAGGCAAAAGGCAAAAATAAAAGAACAGTCGCCAACCTTTTGATTTTTGCCTTTTGAAATTTGCTTTTAGATTTTCTGTTTCATTCATACGCTCTTTCATAAACCTCCATTGCTCCTTCAAAATTCCAATCGCGCGGATTGAAACCGCCCGTCCATTGCTTGGCGGCTTCTTCGGCCAAACCGGGCAGATTGTTCTTAGAAACTCCGATTGAATTCAGGTTGATAGGCAGGGCACCTGCCGAGCGCAATTGTTCCAAACGTCTGGCCAGACTTTCAACAGCGTTTGACTCGTCGGCGGCTTCGCTGGCCAGCCCGGCAATCGTCGCCAACTCTTTGTATCGCGCCCCGACTGCTTCCCTATTCCAGCGAACGACGTGCGGTAACATCAAGCCTATGGCTAGGCCGTGTGTCGTGCCGAAGTTTTTCGTCAGCGGGTTTGCGCAGGCATGAGTCGCGCCAAGCATCGAATTTTCAATCGCCGTTCCGCCATAAAACGATCCCAGCAACATGGCTCCGCGAGCTTCCAGGTTTTGGGGATCGGCCAAAACCAGTTCGTAATTGGCCGACAACAATCGCCAGGCTTCGCGGGCAAACAGGTCTGAAATCGCATTTCGTTTTTTGGTGACGAAAGATTCGACGGCGTGGGAAATGGCGTCGTAACCGGAAATCGCCGTCAGTTCGGCTGGCATAGTGAAGGTCAATCGCGGATCGAGCAACGCGACTTTGAAAGCAGCCTGCTTGTCTCCGCAGGCCATCTTGATATGAGTTTCAGCGTCGGAAATCAGCGCATAGCTTTGACCATCGCTGCCGGTTCCTGCTGTCGTAGGAACACAGACCATTGGAAGAATCGGCTTGGCATCCTGCCTGGAAGACAACTTGTCGTGTCCCCAGTAATCGCGCATCGTGCCGCCACCGGCCAAAACAAAACCGATGCCTTTGGCGCAATCCATCGAACTGCCGCCGCCAAGTGCGATGATCGAATCAGGTTTGAGCGGTTCGGCAAACCGGCGACCGACTTCAACCATTTCGGTGTCGGGATTTTCGCCGAATCCGCCAAAGTGAAAAACATCAACGCCAGCCGTCGTCAGCAGTTTCGTCGCTTCTTCCACGTAACCGCAGGCCACCATTCCAGCATCGGCGACCAGCAAAGTGCGTTTGAATCCAAGTTCGCGCGCGATCTGGCCAAGTTGCTGAAAAACTCCCAGGCCGAAGATCACGCGGGTGCGTAGGTGAAAATCGAAAGACTCCATTTTGATGTTTTACTTCTCTGCTCGACCAACCATCAGCTATGCGAAATCAATTTCGACGAAGCTCAGATTGATCGAAGCTTTTTGGCAGGCGAGCCGCAAACAGGCGTGATAGGTCGCCAGCTTTTCGTCCACCGCCACGGGCAACGTGAAAAAAATGATTTGAGTAATGCTGTGTTGTTTAATCTGTTCGGCGACCGTCAAGCTGTGCGCTTCGATTTCGTCGCCGACCAGCAAATGATCGTAGTAAGGAATCGGCTCGGTCGGTGTCAGCAAACCGAACTCGCCAGAAAGAATGAAAAAGCCAACACCGCAAGTCAGCGCGGCGGAATAAATTCGCCGGATTCGTTCGCTGCGATAACGCCGGATGGCGGGCAGAGGTTCGTCCTCGGTTTCTTTTTCAGCCGAACAGTAAGTCGAAAAAATTGTCATCGTTTATTTCGTTTTACGAACTGCGAACTTCAACCCTGACCACGTCGCGTCAACCGCACAGACTTTGTAATCCACCAAGCCAGCGGCCAGACCGGTTTCGCGGACGATGTTTTGATTCAAATCCGTCGCCAGTCCTGAAGCCTGTTTCGGCCAGATCATCCAGATTCCGCCGTTGCCGGTCAGTTCGCGCATTTCGTTGACGCGGTCTTCCAGTTCGGCGCGCATTCGCAGAAACCAGAGAATCAATTCTTCGTTCCCAGAAGCTTTCTTTTTGAACTTCACG
>JBGAPB010000286.1:0-8283 GCA_044221525.1 Blastocatellia bacterium
GGAAAAAGAAAAAGAAGTCGAGATCACCAAGTTGATGCTGGAAATTTCCAACGACATCAATACGCGAACCGACTTTAACGAAATCACGAACTTTGTCATTGACCGCGCGCTTGACCTGCTGAAAGCCGATTACGGCTGCATAGCCATCTTGGACAATCAGGGTGAACAACTTCATTTCGACGAACTCCGCGCCCGTCGAGGTTTCGACCTCCGAAAATCCGTTGAGACAAAATACCGCGAAGCTAGGACTTTGCGCTTGCCAGATCACCCGGCAGTTACGGAATTATTGGACGAAGGGCAAACTCTTCGCTTGGAGGATTCGCGCACCTCGCCGCTTTCCCGTTACCTTTTCTCTCAAGTCATCAAAGGCAAATCTGCCTTGATCGCTCCGATCACCGTCAAAGAAAAAGTTCTTGGCATTGTTGCTTTGGTCTGGGTCAATGAAACGACCAAGTTTTCCGAATATGACGTCCAGGTGCTGAACGGTATTTCCAGCCAGATAGCCATTGCACTGGAAAAAGACCGGCTGGCGGCAGAAGTAATACGGCTGAAACGTGAACTGAACGACGCGCGCGCCGGTGAGCGAATCATAGGCTCTTCCGCCAAGATGCGCAGAGCCATCGAAATGGCTCTGTCAGTAGCCGACAGCGCGACTACTGTCTTGCTTCAAGGTGAATCAGGAACCGGCAAAGAACTGATCGCCAGTTTGATTCAGTTCAACTCTCGCCGTGCTTCTCGCCCATTCGTCAAAATAAATTGCGGCGCGATTCCACAGGCTCTGCTGGAAACCGAGCTGTTCGGCCACGAACGCGGAGCTTTCACCGACGCCCGTTCGCGACGCATTGGGCGCTTTGAAGAAGCAAACGGCGGCACTTTGTTTTTGGATGAAATCGGCGAAATGAGTTTGGCAGCTCAGGTCAGTCTGCTGCGGGTTTTGCAGGACGGCGAATTCACTCGCGTTGGCGGCAACGAAGTCATCAAAACAGATGTGAGAGTCATTGCGGCTACGAACAAAGACCTGGAAAAGGAAATCGAAGAAGGGCGTTTTCGCCGTGATTTGTTTTACCGGCTGAATGTTTATCCGATTGTGTTGCCGCCACTGAGAGAACGCCCAGAAGATATTGAACAACTGGTCGCTTATTTCGTCGAACGCTTCCAACAAAAAAGCGGCAAGCGAGTCACAGGAGTTTCCGATCAGGCATTGCAGGCTTTACAGGCTTATCCCTGGCCCGGCAACGTGCGTGAACTGGAAAACTGCGTCGAACGGTCAGTGATAGTCGCGTCAGGAAGGATGGTGACCGAAAACGATTGGCCGGAAACCGTTCGTGCTCACTCAGTGCCGGATCAAAACACTTATATCCAACTAACGGTTCCAATGATGATGGATGACGTTGAAAAGATAATGATCAACCAGACTTTGTTGTTCACCAACGGCGACAAAGCCAAAGCCGCTCGACTGTTGGGTATTGGCCGCAAAACTCTTTATCGTAAACTTGAGCAGTATAAAAGCTGAAAGGCGCGGATAACCGCGCCTTTAACACTTAAAAACTGATTGAAAAGACTCAGCGAGTTTCCCCACCAAACGAGGTCGAAGGATTCTTTGGCTCATCTTTGCGACTAAGCAATAAGCCTTTGTAATAATCGAAAACGAACTTCTTCATAGATTTGTGTCCCCAACGAGTATAGAAATCGTAATCCTTCATTTCCTCATAAGCGCGCTCAACATCCCACCCCTGCATTTTCATTCGGAAAACAGCAATCATAGCGCCGGTACGATGGCGTCCGCCTGCGCAATGAACAAACACAGGCAGGTTATTTTTGTCGTTGACCAATGAAAGGAATTTATCTGCCGCGTCGGCTGCCGGATAGCTTTTGTCGCTCAACGGCAGGTTGACGTATCTCATCCCTAAATGCTCTGCAGTTGACTGGGCAAAATCCTTGGGATCGTCACGCAGATCAATAATTGTTTTGATTCCAAGAGAAGCCAGCTTTTCATATTCCTCTTCTTTCGGCTGAGCGCCTCGGTAAAAACTGTCAGTGACTTTGCCGAAATTGGTTACTTCGCTCTCAGAGTCAGAGGACTTCTTTTCATGCTTATCACCGGAACTGGCAATGCTGATTGCCGACATTGAAAGCGCCGCAATCAACATAAAAACCATTAACAAGGCAAACCGTGAAGTCCTATTGAAAAAACATTTAACTGGCGTAAAAACTTGATGCAATCCGTTAAGTTTGTTGTCGCTTTTCATTTATCTATTCCTCTGAATAGTGCTCGCACATGAGTTTGTTGCAAATTGGCGATTCTATTTTTTCTATACGTTGCTCTCACTGCGGACTGAGTGAGATTGTCAAGGGCGACAGTTCGGATGATACTTAGCCAACAATTTGATGTCCAGCTAAATTCATTTTTCTGGAAAATTCATTTTTTCGGACTTAGAGAATCAACCCTCGGCAATCATTCGACTTATGGTTTTAGTTTTTCAAGTGCCGACTCAGCCAACGCAACAAGGTAAGGGTCGGATTGCAGTTTTGCCTGCTTAAGAGCTTCGACTACTTTTAAGTCCTTATCATTGGCAATCAGCCCCAATGACCGCGCTGACTCTCTTTGAACTTCTGATGATTTGTCACGATTTAGCGCGTTGAGCAACACCTCAATTGCCGCGTGATCTCCGATTTTGCCCAATCCAATGACTGCCTGACTTCTGGCAAAAGCGTCTTCGTCCTTACCGCGCCTTTTCAGAAAATCAATTAAAGCTTGAGCAGAAACTGGATCACCGATTTCTGCCAGTGCAAAAGCGACTGCGGCTCGTATATCCTGTTTCTTGTTTTTCAACATCGGCAGCAAAGTTGCGACAACCTGTGATGAACGGTGTGTCGCCAGCGCGTAAATTATTGCCTTGGAGACCGCGACCTCTCGTTCGCTGTTCAAGCTCGACAATAAAGCCGGAACGAATTTTTCATTCCGGCTTAATTCCATTGCCCTGGCTGCCAAAGCGCGAATAATCGCTGAAGGATCGCGCTGCAAGGTGTTCTCCAATGACGAAATTGTTTGCGGCGTAGCCTGGGTCGTCGAAAGCATCTCCCCCAGTTCAATTGCAGCGTCAAGTTTTTGGTCGTCATTGCCAGTGAGCAGCAAGGCGACCAATTGCTCCTGACGTGAATCCGCATCATCCTGAGCCATCGCCCAACTTCCGGCCAAAACTAACACAACCAGGCTCAGACAAAATGCTTTGGCAAAATTTCGCATTGTGTTTTTTAGAATCATCAGCGCACATAACCCCCGGCTCTAATCTCTGATTTCCTTCTGACGGCTTCCCACTCAAAGACCTGACAGGCCCGGCGATTTTCGTAAGCGGAACTGAGCAGTGCCAGTAATTCATCGTCATTGGCCGAGTTGTGTGAAAAGGCCGTCTTGTCTTTCCTGTCTTCCGGCTCAGCCTGCCTGAACTTATCTCTTTCCCGAAGCGAAACGTAATCCAAGACGTCTTCCACTTCGATGTCAGTCATTTGCTTGAGTTTATTGAACAATTTTTCGCGGTCAGTCAGTCGCTTGCTCATTGCAACCTCCATTTTATAGGGGGCAAGCAACTGGGATTTGAAAGGTTTTGGTCAGCTTGCCCGGCAATTTTTTACGCGCATCGGTGCGCTAAATTTCTCTACCATTTTTGACAGAAAATCCTCTTGGCGATTTCGCCAGGTTAATCTAGCCTCAGACCAAATTGGCTATCAGTACCAGAGCTTAAGCAATTTTGAAGATGAAAATAACCAGGGCTTTTTGCTTAATTGAGGAATCGGAAAATCAATTGATGCAACGCGCGGATGATAGTACAGCATCTTTGCGCCGCGCAAGATATTTGCCGGACGGCCACTCCCTCTTTGGCTGTCCACTATTAAGCTTCCTATCGAATCGGTTGTTTAATTCTGCCAAGCAAGCAGATTGACGCGACGCAACTGCCGATTTACTCTAGCGGCGTCGCTTCGGCATCCCGCGTTTTCCATAACGCCCAACCGATTGAGACCCAATCGAATTCAATTATCTCTCAAGGAGAAAATTCACGATGAAATTGAAGTTGTTGATTTTTGCCTGCTTTATCACAGTCGTTTTTTTGACTGCCTCAGCCAGATTGCTGCCCGTTCAGCCGACTCAGGCTGCTACTCAAAGCCAGAAACTTCCCGGCGATGATGTCGTCATCCCATCGGTTGACGAAAAATGGGGAGAGGTCAAATTCACACACCAGAAACATTACGGTTACTCCGATTGCGTCTATTGCCATCACACCAACAACAAAACAATGACTGCTGACACCTTCAAGGAAGGCAAGGACGGCAAAGTCCAGCAATGCGCTGAATGCCACGTCCGAAAAGAAGGCGAAGCTAAAACACCGAAGAACAAAGATGGCGTCGAGTTGTGGAGCAAAGAGGCTTATCATTTCAACTGCATCGAATGCCACAAGGGCGAAATCGAACACAAACCCAAAGATGCCACTCCGGTGAAAAAGCAGGGCGAAGGCCCAGCCAAATGTGCCGAATGCCACGTCAAGAAAGACTGACATCAAATGAATAAACAGAACTCACTTTACGGAATCATAGGCCTGCTGATCGGTTTGATTATCGGTTATGCCGGAACGAATTCGCTGAACGGCAATGCCCCGGCGGCGCAATCAAATGCCGCGACGCAATCGTCTGCGCTACCTCCGGACCATCCGCCCACCGATCAACAATCGAGCAACGCCCCAGCCGCTGCTGGGGGAGCGCAAGGAGATGTGATGGCCGCCATCACTCAGGCTCGTCAAGATCCGTCAAACTTTGAAGCCCAGATGAAAGCGGCCGATCTTTTCAAACAGATCGGCCGCAGCGAAGGCGAACTGGAATTTTATGAGCGCGCCGCAAAAATTAAACCGAATGACGCCGACCTGCTCGCCCGGATGACGCAAGCGTTGATTAACAAAGGCGACAAAACGGCGGCGGCTTCGGCACTGAAACGGCTTGAAGGGGTTAGCCCGAAGAATCCGGCAATCGCGCAGCTCCGTTCTCAACTGCCGTAAAGCCACAAGAAACACATTGTGAAGTTCAGAATCGTTCCCAGCACAGTTGATGGCCGTCGGCAATTGCTGACCAGCTATTTGATAAACGATTCACTGGCGATTGACGCTGGTGCGCTGGCAATCGGCTTGACGCCCGAAGAACAACTCAGAATTCGCTCAATTGTAATCACCCACGCGCATCTGGATCACATTATCTCGCTACCGCTGATGGTTACGGATATGTTTGAGGAATTGAGCGAGCCGATCAATGTTTTTGCCACCCCGTCGGACTTCGACGCGATTCGGAAACACCTGTTAACCGACCGGGTCTGGATCACATTGGAAACGATGAAAAATTCACGCACCGATTTGATTGCCTATCATCCGATCAAATCCGACGAAAGCTTTTTGGCCGAAGGATTAAAAATCACGCCAATCCCTGTGACTCACGGTGTTTTGACTCACGGCTTGCTGGTTGAAGACGATAAAACTGCACTGCTCTTTACTTCGGATACCGGCAATACCGACGGCATTTGGGAGGCGACCAGAAATTGCGACAAACTGCGAGCCGTCTTCATTGACCTGTCGTTCCCCACACGACTGACAGAACTGGCGCGAGTATCTCATCATCATTCACCGGCGACGCTGCTGGAAGAATTGCCAAAGATCAAACCCGGCGTTCCGATTTATGCCATTCATCTGAAGGCTTTTTATCGAGATCAGGTGGCGGCTGAAATTGCTGCGCTCAACAATCCCCGCATTCAGGTTGCCGAAGTTGGGCGTGAATACGAGTTTTGAAATTATGCCGAACCTTTACGTTCAAACCCCCGCGAACAAAAATTTCACTTTCGAAATCAACCGGCCTGAAATTACCATTGGCCGAGAGCTGAAAAACGACTTGATCCTGGACGATCCGCGCGTGTCACGTTTGCATGCCATACTCCTGAAAACCGACGCCGAAGTCATTCTGCGCGATCAGGGCAGCGGCAACGGCACATTCATCAACGGGCAACGCATTCCGCCCAACTCCGACTTCAAGCTCAAAGATTCAGATCAAATCAAACTCGGTTCCTGCACGCTCACTTTTCAGAAAGCTGACCCGCTGAGAACTCAACCCTCTGTTGATTCATTCCGTGAGGTCTTGCAAAAAACTCCCAACGATCTGCTGTCGCAGTCCGCATTACACAGTTTCACCGCCTCACAGGAAGTCCCGGCAATCGTTTACCGCCAGGAACTGGAAAAGAAAGAGCGTATTCTGAGGCTGTTTTACGACCTGAATCTTAAGCTTAGCTCGGCCTATACTCTCGAAGATATTTACCAACAAGTCTTCGACATTTTGATGGAAGTTACACCGGCTTCGCGCGCCTTCATTTTCCGAAAAACCGAGCAAGGCGATTTTGAACAAGCCGCTGCCAGGATGCGAAAAGAAGGAGACGTTGGCACACCTTTGCCAATCAGCCAGACGGTTTTTGCCAAAGTCGCCAGCGAACGAGTTTCGATCCTGTTGGAAGATGCACAGCAAAACGCCAGCGGCTTGCTCTCTAAAAGCATTCTTTATAACCAGATACAGTCAGTTATGGCTGCGCCGATCATCGGGCCAAGAGGTTTGCTGGGAATCATTTACGTTGACCGGCAGGATGATTTGGAAACTTTTTCGGCTGACGATTTGGATTTGCTCAACGCCGTAGCAGTTCACACAGGCATTGCGCTTAACACCATCATCACTTACGAAAGATTGCAAAAACAGTCGCAGGCGCGCGCCAGCTTTGAACGCTTTCTGCCTCGCCAGGTGGTGGATGAAATTTTGCGCTCGCCCGAACGCATCAAGCTTGGCGGCCAGCGCCAGAAATTAACGGCATTATTTGCAGACGTTCGTGGTTTCACCACGCTGTCCGAAACCAGCACGCCGGAAGTGATAGTCAGCTTGCTCAACCGTTATTTTTCGATGGTTAGCGAAATTATCTTCCGTCACGGTGGAACTCTGGATAAATACATCGGCGACGGATTAATGGCGATGTTCGGCGCGCCTTATGTCACCGAACTGGATGCCGTCCAGGCCGTTCGCGCGGCCGTTGATATGCAGCAGGCGATGATCCCATTCAACGAAAAGTTGCAGACTGATAATTTGCCCCCGATCAACATCGGCATAGGCATCAACACAGGACAGGCCATTGTCGGTTACATAGGCTCTGAAACTCGCCTGGATTACACAGCCATCGGCGACACGGTCAACATAGCCGCCAGATTGGAAAGCCTGGCTCAACCCGGCCAAATCGTCATCAGCGAAAACACCATGCAGGCTTTGGACGAAAGCTTCATTCTGAAACCGTTGGGCACGGAAAAGCTGAAAGGCAAGAATGTAAACTTGAGAATTGCCGAAGTCGTGTGGAAATGAACCGGCAAAATTCTGCCAAGCCTATGCGCGCTCCGCCGGATGCCGTTTGCCCGCAATCGCTCACTGCTGTTCAACTGCGGACTTAATATCGTTCAGGTCTTGCTGAAGAGCCTTTTTCGCCACGCCCTTGAAGAAAATCCCCATTGGGACCGACATCAACCTTGCAACGATGCCTTGAGGCTTTGACTCATGAACACTCGTCAATGTAATGCCGCCACCGCTCTCTGAAATACGCATGGTGGATATGAAGACAAATCCATTATCTTCTGCTCTGGTTTTGTAGAACTCGTTCTCGACAGCATCAGTGATGCACTTTTCAGCAGTAGCTGCCTTGCCGAATAACATTCGAGTCTCCTGCCACTTCAGTCCTACGATCCCGTTCGCCGGCTTTTCGATAACCTCAATTTTTTCAATTCCGCTGATGGTTTCTGCGGCGTTCTCAATGTCGGTGATAGCAGCCCAGATCGCCGCCTTGGATCCGTTAATGGTTACCTGTGTTTCAACGAGCATTACGTTCCTCCTATGGTTCCAATTATGGTCTATAGCTCACGGGACGACTGCGCCTCGCGTCTGTCCATTAGGCGGCGGCGCAGGTGGGCGGGGCGCAGGTGGGATGGAGCCGTCAGGCGACGAAAGGTGCAGTCCAGTCGCTGTGGGGGAAATCGCCGTCATCGCCTTTATCGGTTGAATGCTGGATCACGCCGTCCAGCGAGATGTGTTCGACGATCTTGAGCTTTCTCATTTTTTCTCCGAGTGGATTGGTTTGGTTTTACGCTTTCAGAAAAGCGAGTTCTACGCTGTTCTGCTTACTACTGCTTCTGTGGCTTGGCATCGAGAAAGTCGTTCACCATCGGGATGATGGTT
>JBGAPB010000287.1:0-8281 GCA_044221525.1 Blastocatellia bacterium
GCTCTGGAAGCAGTCGGCGACGCTTACTCAATTTCCGGCTTCACCAGCGAAGGCCGCCGCAACGTCAAATACTTCACGATCAAACGCTTCGGCGAAAAGTACACGCCCGATGTCGAACGCCGCATCGGCGGCATCACTTACCACAACAACACCCGGCTTGGCGCAGCCATTCGCCACGCCGTCGCCGGGCTGGAAAAGCAGGACGCCCGCACCAAGCTGCTGATTATTCTCAGCGACGGACGACCTTACGACCACGATTACGGCGATTCCCGCTACGCCCGCGAAGACACCAAAATGGCTCTGCGCCATTCCAAAATCGCAGGCATTACTCCCTTCTGCATCACCATTGACCGCGAATCCGAAGCCGAACTCAAAGACCTTTACGGCGAAGTCGGCTACACGATCATTGACGACGTGATGAGCCTGCCGGAACGCTTGCCGGGAATTTACAGACGGCTGACAACCTAAGCCTTAAACTCGATCTTTGGCCGTCTACACAATGTATTTCTCACATACAGCGATCTGTATTTAGAGGGTGTATCCCCAGAATACGTTCGCATTGCTTTTCAGCCCCGCATAAAACCTACATCTTTCTATTTCAACACTTTACAGTGGTATTTATTTGTGGTCTGACCCTTGCAGTTAGGCTTGTTGTGCTCGCTGGCAGGTTTGGGGGAACAAACCAGCGATCGGAGCGCAGGCAAGCGGCGATAGTCTGCGCTCCGCCAAAAACTAACAACATAGGCAGCCGCGCCGCTAACTGTAAAGGAGGTCACTATGCTTTGGACGGTTTTCGTAATTCTGCTGATTTTGTGGTTGTTGGGAATGGTCAGTTCCTACACTTTGGGCGGGTTCATACACATTCTGCTGCTCATTGCGTTGGTTGTACTGCTTGTCCGCGTCATCACAGGTCGCCGCGTAACAATTTAGGCGTTTGCCATTGGCTGTTAATCAATCGCAATTTTTAACTATTAACCTGGGAGGGAGAAAAAATGAAAAACAGAATCATATTTTCAATGATTTCAGCGCTTGGAGTTGCTTTGTTGCTGAGCACATCCGTGCTGGCGCAAGGCCGTATGAAAGACGAGAAGAACCAGTCTCAAAAAGCGGCGGAAGTATTCCGCGAAATCATGGGTGTCCCGGAAAAGGAAATTCCGCGCGAGATTCTAGACAAGGCGGAATGCGTAGCCGTTTTTCCACAGGTCGTTAAAGCCGGCTTCATTGTCGGTGGTCAAGGCGGTCGTGGAGTTGCCAGTTGCCGCACTTCAACAGGTTGGAGCGCGCCTGCTTATTTCAATTTAGGCGGCGGCAGCTTCGGATTGCAGATTGGCGCTCAGGCCACGGACTTCGTGCTGCTGTTTATGAACAAAGGCGGCATGCAAAGTTTGTTGTCCAATGATTTCACGCTTGGCGCTGATGCTTCAGTCGCCGCTGGGCCTGTCGGACGACAGGCTGGCGCTTCGACTGATTTGAAGATGGACGCGCAAATTCTTTCTTATTCGCGCAGCAAGGGATTATTTGCCGGGTTGGAATTAAAAGGGGTGGTGATTAAACCGGACAAGGACGATATGCGCGACGTTTACGGCAAGGGCATTACTGCCAAAGAAGTGTTGCAGGATAACAAGGTGACCGCGCCTGAAGTGGTTACTGCTTTTCCGAACACCTTGGGACGATATTCCGCTCGCAAGGCTGAATTCTAAATCCGATCCCGCAAGTGCGAGCGGGTTTCATGTGAAAACTTGCAACTCGCTCGCGTTTTCAAATTAAGCTTGAGTTCAAAGTGTTAATGCTGTTGAAAAGGCGAAGTTAAAAGTCATGTTGTTTATGATCTGGACAATTGTTGGGATGATTCTGGCGCTGATTTGGCATTGGTTGTTTGGGCCGCGTAACACCGGACAGGCTGCGCGCCAATTGCTGCTGGCTGTGACAGGCGCAGTGGTCGGAGGCGTATTGTTTATGCTTTTCGGTACTACCAACTGGACATCGGTCAACAGTTACAGTTTGGTGGTTTCCATGTTTGGGGCGCTGACTTTTCTGGCTGCGTATCGCTCAATCAAACAGGCGTATTGAAGCCAATCCGTCTAAACCGCAACTTAAAGAGGAGGAGTTATGCAAAGTGCAAAATTGGTCAAACGTCACGAAATTGTTGCTCAAGGCAAAAAGCGAAAACGGGAAAAGGTTGCGCCTATCGCCTCTACCAAACAGGCTCTTGCCACCGTTCGTTCCTGGGTTAAGCAGCAACAGTCTGAGCAGACATCTGCCTATCAAGCTTTCGCCGCGTTATTTGCCGAACCGCAAACCAAAAGGATGGCCTGACAAAAGGAGCCGGAAAACAGAAGTTCCCCGACAAACTCGTTTCCAAAATTAAAGCGCCAGAGTGACGAATCGCTCTGGCGCTTGCTGTTTTTGTTAGGCGTCATCGCTGTCCAGCAGATGATGTTTTTTGATAATGCTGTAAAGGCGTGGGCGATACAGTCCCAGTAAATTTGCGGCCGCCTGTTTATTGCCTTTGGTGCGGGAAAGCGCTCCCTGGACAATGCTGCCCTCCAGTCGCTCGAAAATGTTTTGAGCATCTTCGCCCGGCCCCGGAGTCGGCAACCCATTTACCAGCAAACGGCACAATTCGTCGAAATCGGCGTTGTCGGCTTTGTCGGTCGAAGCCATTGCCGGGGCATTAGTAGCTATTGGCTGTGGTCTCTGTTCAGTGAAGGGTTGTGTAGCCACAGGTGTTTGCGACGCAGCAATGGTTGTCATTGGCAAGACGTCGGCTTCGATGACTTCGTCTTTGGTCATCAACACTGCGCGCTCCATCACGTTTTGCAATTCACGGACATTGCCCGGCCAGCCATAAGCAAAAAGTCGTTCGTAAGCTTCCCGCGAAAGCGACTTCGCCGGTCGCTCGTATTTCTCAGAAAACACATCCAGAAAGTATTCAGCCAGCCGTTGCACGTCTTCGGCTCGTTCGCGCAAAGGCGGGACATGAATTTCGATTGTGTTGATGCGGTAATACAAATCTTCGCGCAGCAAACCTTCGCGTATGGCGTCCAGAGGATTTCGGTTGGTTGCGCAAATCAACCGGAAATCCGAAGCCAGAGGTTTTTCGCTGCCAACCGGCGTGTAAACGCGCTCCTGTAAAACGCGCAGCAACTTCGGTTGCAACTCCAGGGGCATTTCTCCGATTTCGTCCATCAACAAACTGCCGCCGCGTGCTTGCGCAATTAACCCTTCCTTGTCACGCGCTGCGCCGGTAAAAGCGCCTTTCGTGTGTCCGAACAACTCAGACTCGATCAGTTCTTTGGGCAAGGCGGCGCAGTTGATTTTGACGAAGGGCTTTCTGGCGCGGAGGCTGCGTTCGTGAACTGCACTGGCTACCAATTCTTTCCCAGTGCCAGATTCGCCGACGATCAGCACGTTGGCGTCAGATGCAGCGACGCTTTCGATGATCGAGTAAATGTTTTGCATGGCGCGGCTGGAACCTATGATCTTTCCACAGGAATCGCGTTGAACGCGGTCGCGCAGTCGTTTCAATTCCAGCAACTGTTCACGGCGCTCTATGGCCTGCCGCACCATCAACAACAACTTGTCGTAATTGATAGGCTTTTCGACGAACTGGTAAGCTCCGGCTTTGGTGGCTTCGACGGCGGTGCCAATGGAACTGAAGCCTGTGATGACAATGATCTCAGTGCCAGGGGCCAGGTCTTTGCCCTGTCGCACCAGATCAATCCCATCCATATCGGGCAGCCGCATGTCCGTCAGAACCACGTCAAAAGGTTGCGAGGACAATAAGTTAATCCCTGCCGAACCGTTGTCAGCCGTCACGATTTCAAAGCCTTGCTTGCGCAGGTGAAACTGCGTCAAATCCAACACGTTTGTGTCATCGTCAATCACCAGAATTCTGGCTTTGGTCATAACAAAAACTCCTTTTGGCAAAGCGCAATTTGAATGTCGCGCAATTGTTCCGGCGTGATTTATCCCAGAGGTGAATTGGTCGCCCTGCCGGTCAGGCTGGCAATGACCATCATCAATTCAGTCGGTTCGACGGGTTTGGGCACGTGCATTTGAAACCCGGCTTCGAGAGCGCTGATGCGATCTTCTGAGCGTCCAAAAGCAGTCAATGCGACAGCGGGAATTTGACAGAGCGGTTCAGGCAATTGACGTATGCGCCGCATCAGGGTGTAACCGTTTTCGCCTGGCATGCCTATGTCTGACACCAGCAAGTCGAATTGTTCGGCGTTTTTTCCATCGGTCAGCAAAGCCATCGCCTCCGTGGTGGAAGCAGCCGAAGTTACAGTCGCGCCGTATTTTTTCAGCAAAGTCGTTACCAAATCACGGGCAGGAGCTTCGTCGTCAACCGCCAGGATGCGCAATCCGCCAAGCACTGGCGGGAAACTGAGCGCCCCGCTCAGCACTTTGGAACCGATTTCCACATCAGGCTTTGTGATGGTTGCTGTTTGCAAAGGCAATCTAACTGTAAAAATGGAGCCCAGATTTTCGCCGTCGCTTGAGGCTGTGATCGTGCCGTGATGAAGTTCGACCAGGTTTTTCACCAACGCCAAACCCAAACCCAACCCGCCAGCTCGTCGCGTGTTGGAACTGTCCGCCTGCTGAAAGCGGTCAAAAATGTGAGGCAGAACATTCGCTTTGATACCGACTCCGGTGTCGCGAACTGTGATCGTCGCCCACGGAGTTTCACGTTTCAGTGTGACGAATACCTTTCCGCCTGACGGAGTGAACTTCACTGCATTGGCCAGCAGGTTCCAGACGATTTGTTGCAAGCGTTCAGCGTCGCCATTGACCTGGCCTGTTTTGGCATCGAGTTCAGTTTCGATCAAAATGTTTTTACGCTCCGCTTCCTGGAAAACAGTGTCAATCGCCGATTTGATAGTTGGTAACAGATTGACAGGCCGGGATTCGATGCGAAGTTTTCCAGAAGCGATTCGAGCCGAATCAAGCAGGTCTTCGATCAATCGCGATTGCATTTCGGCGCTTTGCTCAATCACCTGAATCGCGTGGTCGTGGGTTTCCTGGTCAACGCCTTCGCTTCGCAAGACCCGCGCCCAACCCAGCATGGCGTTCAGCGGCGACCGCAATTCATGAGACACAATGGCCAGAAATTCATCTTTCGTGCGGTTTGCCGTTTCAGCATGAGCGCGCGCTTCCTGTTCGCGAGCCAGCAAAGTCGCTTTGATTTCTTCGGACTGTTTGCGTTCTGTCGTGTCTACTGAAAAACCGACGATGCGACGAGTTACACCTGCGCGGTCTTTGACGGCAAAGGCTCGATCACGCACCCAACGCATGCGGCCTTCCGGCGTGACGATGCGGTATTCCAGATCAAGACTGTCCGTGGTTATTTGTTCCTGCATCAATGCGCTTGCTTCGGCGCGATCGTCGGGGTGAATGTACTCAAACCACTGAGCTGAACCCGCCATCAATTTTTCCGCCGGGATGCCCCACAAACGTTCACTGCCAGAACTGAAAAATTCCAGCTTTCCGCTGGTGAAGTCCCGAACCCACAAAACGGCGTCAATGTTTTCGGCAATCTGTCTGAAACGCTCTTCGCTTTCATAAAGTGATTCTTCGGTTTGTCGAAATTCTGTTACGTCCAGATTGATGCCGCTCATGCTGACGGCTTGACCGTTTGAGTTAAAAGCGGTCGTCCCCCTGACCAAAATGCGACGCACTTCGCCGTCAGGCCAAACGATGCGGTGTTCGGTTTTGAATTCTTTGTGTTCCGCCAGCGCCGTTTCCAGTTCTCGTTCGACGCGCTCGCGGTCTTCGCTGTGCAAAAATCCCTCCCACAGATCAAAACTCGGGACACGGCTGCCGGGTTCAATTCCGAAAACGGCGAAGTTTTCGTCAGACCACGTCACTTCTTTTGTCGTCAGGTCCCAAAACCATAATCCGGCTTTCGAGGCGCCAAGAGCCAGTCGCAGTTGTTGTTCACGCTCTCTAAGTTTTTCTTCGCCGGCCAGATGCCTGGCTATTTCACGACGCAAACTGACGCCGGTCACGACCAGCAATGCCGCTGCAATCAGGGTGCTGATGACGGCCACAGCCGCAGCCAGTCGCGCTTTGGATGTTTGTTTGGCAATTCGCTCAGAATAAAGCTGCTCTTCCACCTTGTCCATTTCGTGAATGGTTTGCGTGATTCGCACGCGAACTTGTGCCAATGGGGCTCCGAATAAGATGGGCCGAAATGTTTCATAATCGTCACGCTGTCGTGCGCGTATCATTTGATCATTCAGACTCATCCGCTGCTCGATCAGGTTTTGCACTTGAGCCAGGCGTTCCTGTTGAGCGGCATTGTCTACGGTCAATTCCTTAATCCGTTGAATCTGTAGCGGCAGTTGTTGTTTCAGGACGCCGAAAGTCTCAACCGACTGCTGATTGCCAGTTAGCAGGTATTCTCGAGCCTGCTCGGCTGCTTGGTTGATTTCGGCGGATAGTTCGGCGATCTCCTCTTTTACCTGCAACGTATGCATCACCTCACCGCCTGCTTTGGTCATGGTGCGCACGCCCAGATAAACCAGGCCGACCAAGGTAATCAGCACAATTAGTATGACGCCTAAGTACGAGAGTAGCTTTCTTTCAATAGGGGTAATCATATCTTTGCTTCAGCTCTGATTTGTGGGTTTAGGGTATGCGTGTGGTCAAACATGGTCGCGCCTGATTGTAATTTACTGTCTGTGGAAACCGTTCTGCAAAGAAGGGGAAATGCGCTGTCACCGCATCAGGCTGCGTAAATCAGAGATGCGCTCTGATTTTGGTCTTTTCAGTTTTTAAGTGGTTATTGTTTGTCGGCTCTTAAATCAGAAGGCGACAGGCAGGTAATAGTCTGCGACTGGACAACAAATACACGTTTGTGCGGGCCAGGTTGATTGCTCTCCCCATTGGCTTACAACCTGACCCGCGCCACGTGGCGCCAAGGCTTTTGTTTTTGGCCACCTTCCAGCCAGTCTTCATCAAGAAGGAAAGTGACCGAAATGCCGTGACGCTGCCCCAAAATCTCCTGCTACAGACTGAGAGTGGCAAAACCCGGGCCACAAATTTTAGAGAGGGAATTCGTGGTTTTTCAGTCTTTTTGGAGCGCCTGGCGTAACATTCGCCCCCACCGGGTGTAATCATGGAATACACCTCGTACCCGGTTCATACAGTCAGTTTGAAACAACGCGCCCACCGATTTCTGTCCAGGCTTGAGCAATGTCGCTGGCGTCTACCGAAGTGCGCGGTTTGATGCGAAGAGTGATTTTGCCCTTGATGTTTGAAACCAATGAACCGCTTTTCCGATTGCCATCCTGCCCAATGGGTTCATTGACCAGCAGCGGGTGAATCAATGCCCATATCAAAAATCCGATCAACAAGCAGGCAAGCGACCCCGCCGAGAAAAATAACAACCACAAAGCCATGGTCAGGATTGGTTCCGGCACAAAGGCCAAGGCGCTTTTCGGTATTTCCGCCAACGCGACTGCGCCAATTGTCACGGCGGAAACCATTGCCATGACAATGATGATATTTTTGACGGTCAAATAACGCGACATCGCCCCAAGCATTCCGCTGCCAGCGGCGGGCATGATTGGTTCGGTTCTGGTAATGCGCGCTGATTCTTTTGGGTATCCGAAATCCGTCAAAACCGCACAGGCGCGAAAGAGTTCATCCGTGTTATGGAATACGCCCAGAACCACAGGCGACCTTTTCAGTTGTAATGCCTCGCGTAACTTCATCATTGTCTTGAATCCTCCTGTTACTTTTGTCATCGGCTTTAATGCCTTGCCATTCGGTTAGGCAATCGCCATACCGCCGCCGCGATCCAATAGAAACAGACCTTTATCAATTCCGACAGTTTTGACCAGCAGTTTGATTTGTTGAAAAGCAGACGGTGACTGTTCGCCAGGGCTACAGCCAGGCTGTATGCCAGGCAATCACCCTACAGATTCATCAATGAACCGTCAGCGATTTCGGCCAACATTCAAGCCAGGTGTTCTTCTTGTATTTGCAGAGGCTTAACCTGCTTCAAACGCCAACAGAAATCTTCGGGCACACCTGTTGCTATTTTCCTTCGCGTCGAAAGCGGTAAACGAACAAAAGAAAAGAAAAACATGGAAGGATTGCTTCCCGACGAAAACTCAAAAAGAGAGAGGAGAAAGTTATGACAGTAACTGCGTTTTTGATCTTGTTGTTGATTGCCGGTATTTGCGGTGCCATCGGCCAGGCCATTTCCGGGTTCAATCTGGGAGGCATTCTGGTAACGATCGCCGTCGGTTTCATCGGCGCATTGTTGGGC
>JBGAPB010000288.1:0-8258 GCA_044221525.1 Blastocatellia bacterium
ATGTACACAGGTGTCTTGATTGCCTGTGAATTGCGAGCAAATCTCAGTTTCCGAAGGCACGCCGCCCAGAACTCGCAATACTTCGCCCAGTGAAATCTCCGAGCTGGGCCGCGTCAAACGATAACCGCCTTTCGGCCCTCGTACGCTTTCAACAATTCCGCTGCGGCTCAGTGTCCACAAAATCTTTTCGACATAAGCGATGGACAAGCCTTCGCGGTCGGCAATGTCACGGACGAACATAGCGCCCGGCTCCAGATTGGAGTCGGTGTTGCCCGCCTGTTCGCGCGCCAACTGCAAAATGCAGCGCAGCCCGTATTCTTCTTGAGATGTGATCTTCATTGACGTTACCGCTTCTGGTTGTTCTTGAATTGAGGTCGGATGCTAGCACGCGAAAATGAACCTGACAAGTTTGTCTGGATTACTTTAGGTTTGGAGTTGGCGGAAACGGTCTTACGGCTGAATCATCTGCAACGGAGTTGAGTAGTTGCTCGATGGTTCGTCCCAAAGTTGGATGGATAAGCTCTGGCGCAATTTCGGCCAGCGGCTGAAGCACAAATCTCCGCATGTGCATTCGCGGATGAGGCAGAGTTAGTTCGACTCCTGCAACGTTGCCGTTGATGACGAAATCTCCGAGCAAAAGCAGATCAATATCTATTGTCCGAGCGCCACGCGGCACGGTTCGCACTCGGCCAAGCTCGATTTCCGTTTCCAGGCAAAATTTCAAGAGTTCAAATGGTTCCAGTTGTTCAGAGGTCACAGCAATAACCTGATTCAGGAATTTCGGCTGATCCAGGTAATCAACCGGATCGGTTTCGTAAACTGATGATTCGGCGACGAGTTGCAAACCTCCGCCAGTCAGCGCGGAAATCGCCTGCCGCAGATTGGCTTCGCGGTCGCCAAGATTTGAACCTAAACTTAGATAAGCAATTTGACTCATTGACCGAAACCGGGAAATGGTGAACTATCGGAAGTTCTTGATCTAAAGACTTTTCGTCCACGAAGGTACACGAAGAAAACACGAAGAAGGAAGATACGCAATTTGCCTTCTTCGTGAAACTTCGCGTGGCTTTGTGGAAAAACATCTTCAATACTGAATTTTATGAAACGTAATCTGGACATTCCTCAACAATCCAAAGACACCGCCGTTGTTTCCGCCAAAGGCGCTGCCCGCGCGCGTGAAGGTCATTTGTGGATTTACCGCAGCGACGTGACCGGTCGCCCAAAAGTCGAAACCGGCTCGGTCGTCAGAGTCGTGGATAATCGCGGACGTTTCATCGCCCGCGCGCATTTCGGAGCCGAGTCTGAAATCACTTTGCGGCTGATTTCAAACGAAGATGTTGAAATTGATCGCGAATTTTGGCGTCGCCGGTTGCTGGCGGCTGCCGATTGGCGGCGGCGAATTGTTGACGACACCGACGCTTACAGGCTGGTTCATTCCGAAGGCGATTATCTGCCCGGCTTGATTGTGGATCGTTACGGCGATTGTTTGGTGTTGCAAACTCTGACGCGCGGAATGGATGCGCTGAAATCCATGTGGGTCGAGTTGCTGGTTGAAGAGTTCAAGCCACGTTTGATCGTCGAACGCAACGACGCGAAAGTTCGACAGCTTGAAGGTTTGCCGATGGTCAATTCGGTGCTTTACCCGCAACCGCCTGAAGGCGGAACTACGAACGAACTTTTGACCATCACCGAAAACGGCATCAAGTTTCAGGTTGATCTGCTGGAAGGCCAGAAGACTGGAGCCTTTCTGGATCAGCGCGAAAACCGGGCGGCGGCGGCCAATTACGCCAGTGGGCGGGGCTTGGATTGTTTCAGCTTTCACGGCTCGTTCGCCCTTCATCTGGCCAGCGATTGCGAAACTGTGACGGCGATTGATATTTCAGAACCGGCCATCGAACGCGCCAGCCGTAACGCCGAAATGAACGGAATCACCAACATAGAATTTCTGGCCGCGAATGTTTTCGACAAACTGCGCGATTACGACGACACGGGAGAGCGTTTCGATACCATAGTGCTTGATCCGCCCGCCTTCGCCAAAAATCGAGGCTCCGTCGAAGGCGCGCTGCGCGGTTACAAGGAAATCAACCTGCGCGCTCTCAGAATTCTGAATCCGGGCGGAGTCCTGGTCACTTGTTCGTGCTCTTACCATGTCGGCGAAGAATTGTTTATGGAAGTGCTGACCGAAGCCGCGCGCGACGCTGGTCGCCAGATTCAAATCATCGAAAAACGAACCCAGGGTCGCGATCATCCGATTCTGTTGACCGTGCCGGAAACTCATTATTTGAAGTGTGTTGTGCTGAGAGTGATGGAGTGATTTTGGTGGTTGGTTGTCGGTGGCTGGTGGTCGGTTGGCGATAAACCACCGACCACCGTCAACCTGTCTAGCTTTCGCTGTGATCGTCGCCATCGAAACGCATCACGCGCGTTACTTCTTCGACTACGGTTTCAAGGTGGACTGGCCGTCCCCAGAGTTTGTAAACGTGTTCCAGCACTTTGTGGGCGTACTGCGCGTCAAGCTCCGCGCCTTCGTAACGGTGGCGGAGGAAAAGTTCGCGGTTGCCACGGTAATCGCCGTCGGCGACTTCGATGTACGGGTAACCGAAGTTGGTCATGTTCGCCACCAGTTGATCGCGGACTTTTTCCCAGCGTTTTTCAGTAATCGTCCATTCTTCTTCTTCGACCAGTTCATACACAAACAAGTCCAGCTTTTCGCAAAGCTCTTCGGTCAGGTAATTCCTAAGCAGCGAGATGTCGTTTTCGACTTCACGAACTTCCAGCAACTTGGCCCAGCCCTCGCCGGGTTTGCGGCCAAACTTTTCCTGCTCTTCCTGTGTGGGTTCGTTCCAGCGGCGCTCGATGTCTTCCAGAATCGTGTAGCCCAGATAGTAAGGGTTTAGCTGATTTCGATGTGGCGAGACTACGCCAGAATGAAGCTCGGCGAATTCCATGTGTTCGTGATCCGGCAGATCGAGTTCACGCATGATTCGTGAATGCATCAGCGACGCCCAGCCTTCGTTGATGATTTTGGTCTGCATCTGCGGCACGAAGTACAGCATTTCGTCGTGGATCATGCTCATTACGTCGCGCTGCCAGGGTTGCAGATTCGGCGAGTTTTGCAGGATGAACCAAACCAGGTCTTTTTCTGGGTGCTCTAAATCGGCTTCGGCTTTGTCGGCGTCGGCCTGGGCAGAGGCTTCTAGCTCAAGTTTTGAGTCGAGGTCTTCGTATTTGCCAAATTTGTGGGTAGGCGGAGTGCCATCGTCAGGCTTTTTATCTTCGCGCTGTTTTTTGATGAAGAAGTTTGGGTCAATGTGCTCTTCGATGGAAAGCACCGCGTCCAGAAAGTCTTCGACGGTTTTGCGCCCGTACTTGAATTCGTATTCGTTGATGCGGCGCGAATGAGTTGCCGCGTCGTCAATCATTCGGCGGTTGGTGCCGGAGAAGTAGATGTTGTTTTTGAAAAAATCCACGTGACCCAGCACATGGGCTATGACCAGTTTGTTTTGCAGCAGCGAATTGTTTTCCAGCAGGAAGGCATAAGACGGATCGGCATTGATGACGACTTCATAAATTTTCGACAGGCCGAAATCGTACATGGTTTTCATCTTGTGATAGGCCTTGCCGAACGTCCAATGCGAATAACGTCCAGGCAAAGCATAAGAACCGACTTCATACATGACCGTCGCCGGTACGATTTCGAAGCGAGTAGGGAACGGATCAAGGCCGAATTTGTTCGTGGCAATATCCCAAATCTGTTCCAGTGCTTTTTCCAGTTCTCTGACTTCTTTGTCCATAAATGCCTCCGAGTCCGACAAACTTCAGTTTGTCGCGTGTTTGCTCGAAATTAATGACTGGCCGGAACTTCGACAAACTGAAGTTTGTCGAACCTTAAGGGGGCAAAACCAATATAGCACGAACTGAAACCGGTCGAAGTCTCGACAATTGGCAATCGCTTTGCGATTATCCCGGCGCAATAAATTTATGGGGGAAGGTAAGAAGAATGTTCAATTACGCCGAGATGACGACGGCTGAGTTGATTGATTTGTTGTTTAAGGAAGAAGACCGCGTCACGCTCGAACACATACAGGAAGTCGTCCGGCGAGGCGACGAAGCCAAGCCCAGGTTGCTGGAAATTCTGGCCGATGAAGATTACTGGTATGAAGGTCAGCGCGGAACTTTCTGGATCGAGCTCCACGCGATCATGATTCTCTGTTCAATGCGCGACCCGTCGGTATTGCCGGACTTGATGGCAATAGTGATGGATTCGTACTTTTCAGAACAGCACTGGGTGGTCGAACGTTGGCCGGAATTGTTGGCTCAGTTCGGTGAACCGGCGGTCGAACCCCTAATGGGCTTCATACGCGAATACCACGACGGTTACCGTGACAGTCCCGATTATTCTCAAGCCCGCGCTCAGATGGCAAAGGCACTGACCTTGATTGCGATTGACCACCAGAGCGTTCGCCAGCCGGTGCTGGATTTCTTATGCCAGTTGTTTACCGATCAGGAAGAAAGAGATCGAATGTTTCTTTCACAGACGATCATTTGTCCGGTGGCACTTGATCGCAAAGTCGGGCTTGAAGCCTCGCGCAAAGTCTTTCACAGGCGCGTTATAACCGAATCAGTTTACGGCAAATACAATGACGTAGTTCGTTATGTCAGCGACCGCCGTTACGATTTAAGGGATGATTTCGGCGGCGAACTATTCGATTTTTACGATCCCGAAGCCATTGCCATCCGCCAGAAACGCTGGGAATCCAACGACACGATTGAGATCGGAAAAGACGATTACCACCGTTCGTTTATGGGGCCTGCGCCATTTCCGCTGCCGTTTGAACGACTTTATGCCAGCAGCGAGGCGTCAGTTCCGGCTGGTTACGTCGAATCCGAGGCGGGCAACATCATTCGGCAGAATAAAGTCGGTCGTAACGATCCGTGCTCCTGTGGTTCCGGCAAAAAATATAAAAAATGCTGTGGGGCTTGAATCCGTCCCTCCTTTTTCCTGTGTCCTAAACAGCAAGATTTGCCAAGCGCGACCAGTGAGTGCGGTGCTAAGCTTTTGCTGTGTTCGAACAGGAATATCGCAATCGAATCAATCAAGTCATCAAGGCAATCATCCGTCATCCGACAGGGCTTGCCGGCGATGACTGGACGACGCAGGCTCTGGCCGAGCTTGCTGGGATTTCGGCCTTTCACTTTCACCGCATCTTCCGCGCGCTGACGGGCGAAACGATGTTTGCCTTTCTGCAACGCCGCCGCTTGTTGCGCTCAATTGAGCTGATTAACGAAGACCGGTTCACCCTGACTGAAATCGCGCTCGAATGCGGTTTCGATTCCAGTTCATCGTTGTCGCGCGCCTTCAGAAAACACTTTGGCTGTTCTCCTACGCAATTTCGTAAACAACACCCGCCATTGATGTTGCCGCCGTCGCGTCCGCGTCCAAGCAGCAAAAACTCCATACAAATTGAGATCAGGGAAACGTCTGCTCGCCGGGCGCTTATAGTCGAGCGCAAGGGGCTGATTGATCAGAGCTTCAGCCTGGCTGCGGCGTCGGCTTTTCGTGTGCTGGTTACTGAAATCAAAAGAGTCAACGGCTGGCCAGCCATGCGCGAAAGTTTCGGAATGTGTCCTGACGAAGCCAGCATGGTTCCCGATGCCGAGGCTCGTTATCAGGCAGGCTTCTTTTACGAGGGCAGGGTTCCAAAGATGAGTGACGAAGTGCAACGGCTGACAATTCCCGGCGGCAAATGGGCTGTGTCAATTCACCAAGGATCGTATGACACGCTCTGGCAAAGCTGGAACCGTTTGTACCGCGATTTGCTGCCTGCTTCTGGAAGTATTGCGCGCCATGCCGCGCCTTTCGAAATTTACCTGAACAACAAGAAAACTGTTCCGCCGGAAGAGTTGCGGACAGAAATCTGGATACCAATTGAATGAACATGAAACTTCAACACGCGATACAAGGGATTATTTGGGGAGGCCTGAACATGAAACTTCAACACGCGATACAAGGGATTATTTGGGGAGGCCTGAGCGCTGGCACGCTCGATTTTATTGCAGCGTGCGTCACAAATGCTTCGCGCGGAGTCACGCCATTGCGAATAGGGCAATCCATCGCCAGCGGCTTGCTGGGACGACCGGCTTTCGATGGCGGATACAAAACGGCGGCACTGGGCGTTGTGCTGCACTTCGTCATTGCGTTTGGAGCCGCCACTACTTTTGGACTTGCCAGCGTCAGATTGGGATGGCTGACAGAGCATCCGTGGTCGAGCGGCATCCTTTACGGTGTCGCGGTTTTCTGGTTTATGCAATTGGTTGTTCTGCCTCTTTCGGCGATCTCATTCAAGCAAAATTTTTCTCGGCCTATCATAGTAACTGGCCTAATTGTTCACGTAGTATGCGTCGGATGGCCGATTGCACTGGCTGCATATTGGCGAGCAAAGTAGATGGAAACCGACCTTAAGGATAGGAGTAATAATGGAAATCAGATTAACCAACATCCTGGTTGACGACCAGGACAAGGCATTACAGTTTTACACTGAAAAGCTCGGCTTCGTGAAAAAGAACGACATACCGATGGGGCAGTTTCGCTGGCTAACCGTCATCTCGCCCGAAGGCGCGGAAGGCGTTGAGCTGGTGCTGGAACCGATGGGCTTTCCGCCTGCCGCGGCTTATCAACAAGCACTGTTTTCAGCAAACATTCCTGCGACGGCCTTTATAACTCACAACATTCAGGCAGAGTACGAACGGCTCAAAGAGGCGGGTGTCGTTTTCCGCGGCGAACCAGCAAGCATGGGGCCGATCACGGTTGTGATGTTCGAAGATACGTGCGGTAACTTAATAAATCTGGTGCAACCGGCGGCCTAGCCGTCATAAACGCAAAAGAAAACGTTATGCAAAAGATCACTCCATTTCTGTGGTTTGGCGGCCAGGCCGAAGAAGCCATGAATTTTTATGTTTCGATTTTACGGCCTGTCCTGGCAAATCATCCAGACTGCTTTGGGCGAGTTGATACGCGACAAAAACCCGGCGAAAGCGGGACGCGTTATGCAGGCAATGCTGCAAATGGACAAAATTGATATAGCCACTCTGAAACAGGCTTAGCGCAAGCCGAAAAACGAACGCCGATCAACCTTGAAGGAGCACAACATGAAATTGAATCCACATTTGAATTTTAACGGAACCTGCGCCGAAGCCTGCAGGTTTTACGAACAACATCTGGGCGCAAAAACACTTTTCACCATCACCTATGGAACTTCGCCGATGGCTAATGAATTCCCGGCGGAATTTCACGAAAAGATAATGCACACAACGGTCGAAATCGGCGACTCAGTGGTGATGTGTTCCGACAGCCCGCCAGGTTATTACCAACAGCCGAACGGTTTTTGCATCTCGCTCAGCTTTGACAAAACCGATGAAGCCGAGCGCGTATTTAATGCACTGGCGGAAAACGGCAAGGTCAACATGCCTTTGCAGCAAACATTCTGGGCTTTGCGGTTCGGTATGCTGATTGATCAATTCGGCATTCCCTGGATGGTGAATTGCTCAGACCCTGCGGTCACCAATTGATTTTGGAGCACATCACGAATACGTTCGCGCGCCTGTGAAAATAGAACGTTTAACGCCGACGGCAATATGCTGAAAGGAAAGTTATGCAAACAACTGCCCCAGTCTCAAACCGAACGCTTTGGGCCAGCCGCATCCTCAGCGGATTGGTCATATTGTTTCTGTTGTTCGACGGTATCGCCAAGCTGTTCAAGCCCGCGCCTGTCGTGGAAGCCACAACTCAACTTGGCTATCCCGCCAGCTTGATCGTTCCGCTAGGGATTGTTCTGACTCTATGCACGATCATCTATGTGATTCCGCGCACTGCAAAGCTGGGCGCGATTCTGCTGACTGGTTATCTGGGCGGCGCGGTCGCAACAAATGTGCGGGCCGGTCAAGGCTGGTTCCCAATTCTTTTCCCAGTCATTATGGGCATGCTGATGTGGGGCGGACTTTACCTGCGTGATTCGCGGCTGCATTCGCTAATTCCGTTGACGACGCAACCACCTTTTGCGTCGAAAAAAATGCTCTGGGCCGGGCTTATTCTGAGTGTGTTACCTGTGTTGATGTTACTTTTCAGTGCCTTCATGAAATTTGCGAAACCACCCCAAGTCCTACAGGGACTTGCCCAGTTTGGTTACCAGGAGAGCGTAGTTCTCAGTCTGGGAATACTCGAACTTGCTTGCACCATTATCTACCTTGTCCCACGTACT
>JBGAPB010000289.1:0-8227 GCA_044221525.1 Blastocatellia bacterium
AGGCTCCCAAACAGGATTCTCAGCCGAAAGCCGCGACACAGGTTCCGCAGATTGACCGGCGTAAAGTCCCGCTGGCTCAGCGCCCGAATCTTTCGCTGGACGATGTCAACACAGTGATCGGCGCCGACAAACGAGTGATCGTGATGATGGCCGCGCTGAATGTCGCCGGGTACGATTACGAATCCGGTGGCCGTCTGGTGACACCATTGCGCCAGCAGATGCGCGAGGATTTGAAAAATACTCCGCAGGATGTTGTTCGCAAACTCAGGGATTATTTTCTGGCACACCGCAAAGGGTCGAACGATGCAGCAGCAGTTGCGCCTTATCTGAGCCTGGCTCTCTCTTTGCACGAACCGCCAGCGTTCACGATTGATGTTCCGGCAGACCGTTTGCCTGATGATGTCAAAGAGATTGTAGGTTTTGCGCTGATTGTCGAAGAGTTTTACCAGAAGACGGGTTTTTCCAGATTGTTGCCGAAATACGTTGAGGCTCATCTGAAAGTCGCCGAAACTTATCCGCAAGCCGCGGGTTTGGCTTTGGGCACTGTGCTGACTTACCTGCACACCGAACCGGTTTTGGAGTTGCCGCCGCTGTTTAACATACGCAGCACAGCCACGTCAGTAAAACCGGAAAAGAAGTCCGACAAGAAATCGAGCAAGAAAGATTCAGGTAAAAAAGACAAGCAGGTTGATTCTGAGCAACAAACTCCGCAAATTGCGAATGTGCCGGAATCGCCAAATCGCATTCGGCAGTTTGTGGTTATTCCAGATTTGTTCAACGCCTCGAATGCGGCGAACCTGCGCGTAGTCCGCGACACTTACTTTTTGTTGCTGGGGCCAAGCGCCGTGCCAAGCATTGAAGCCATGCGCCGTTCATTTCTGAGCTTTGTGCTCGACCCGTTGATTGAACGCCAGATCAAAGAAGTTGCGGCCATTCGTGTGAATCTTAGAAAGTTGATGGAAACTCGCGGCGACAGGCTTGACCGGGAGTATGCCGAACGCAGCGCCTATTACCTGATTACTGATTCGCTGGTTCAGGCGACTGATGCTCGAATGGATGTACTGGGGATGGCGGCCCGCAGAGTTTCACCGGAAGACGAGGCCATTTATCAGCTCAGTCTGGGCTATGAACGCGGAGCCGTTCTGGTTTATCACTTTTACGAACAGATGAAGGCCTTTGAACCAGTCGGCGTCAACGTGCGGGATTACATTTCTTCCATGTTGTCGAACATAGATTTCGAGCGTGAAACCGGCAGGTTGAAAGAATACGAACAGCGTCTGGCGCGTTACAAACAGTTTCGTACAGAAGCCACACTAGCCCCGGCTCCGACGGTGGCTATTGCAAACGCAGACGAAAAATTGGTCGCGCGAATTGTCGAAGCCGACAATATGATTAAGAATCGCAAGTACGATGACGCCAAAGCTGTACTTGACGCTGCGCTGAAGGAAAAGCCGGACAATGCCCGCGTTCTGTTTGGGTTGGCGGAAGTCACCAGCAAACAAGCCAGCACACTGGACGACAGCGACAGGGTTGAAGAAGCTCTTTACGCCGCGATTGACTTGTACAAACGGGCCGCACAAGCCGCTTCGCCGGAATCGGAAAAATGGTTGTCGCAACGCAGCTATGTTGCCGCCGGAAAGATTCTGGATTTTATCGCCGAAACAAACCCCGCATTGGCTGAAAAGCTGACTGCTGAAGCTGCTATCGCTTACGACTTAGCGATCAAGATAGGCAAGGTTGAAGGCGGCGCTTACGAAGAAGCTGAAAAGGCAATCAAGCAGCGAGCGCAGAAGAAATAACGCTTCGGCAAGCTGAACTCGGCAAGGCTGAAGCTTTGAATTGTCTGGCGAAAAAGCAAAAGGGAGAGGCGGACGTAAATCCATCTCTCCCTTTTGCTTTGTCTTGGTTTTGGTTGTTACGGAATGCGAATGCACTCAGGTAGTGGCGGCATCATCATTGTTGGAGCAGGTAGCGCATATTGTTCCGGTTCGGAATAAAAGGTTTCTTCCTCAGGGCCAATAAGGGTTTCAAAAGGTGCTTCAACAACTTCGGTTTTAATCTCGCCAGCGTCGCGGCACAGCGAAGTTATAACCGCAGGCTTTGAAATCATCACTAATTCAACTTTCAGACTGGGCAATCTGCTTCCATTTCGATTCATCGCGGGCATCATCTGAGCGATCAGCCCGGACTGGTAAGCCATCAGCTTTGCAGGTGGAACCAGCGCGACCGCTTTTTGCGACCGAACTTCAGGCAGTTCAGCGATTTCGCTGGTCTTTGAACAACCTGAATCCTCGTCATGATTATCGTCGCGCTTAATCCGTCTGACAGGTCGCTTTTGAGCAGGTTTTCTGGAAGCGTCAGCCGGTTTCACATCTCTGATTTCGGCGTCTTCTTCAAGTTCGACCGAGTTTGCAAAGGCCACCAATTCAGACTTCAGTAAGTTTGGTTTAGTCCAAATTGAAGGGGAATAGTCATTATCATAAGAATCAAACAGGCCTTTGCCATAAGCCTGAGCCAGATAATGAGCGTGTTGGATTCGTTCGGCCACGGCCACTGGCATAGCGAAGGAAAGCGAGCGAGCCGTTCCCAAGGCTTGTAGCGTGACATTGCCGAACGAAAAAGGTTTGATCGCATGCGCCGTGACGACCAGAGCGGCGACTAACATGATGCGGATAACAATTTTGCTGGCCATAACGATCTCCGGCGTTTGTTTTGCCAATGGTTTGAAACAAGGTTGGCTATTTCAGTGCCTTGTTCCGCTAAAAATCTAACAGTAAGTCAGGTTCGATGGAGTTAGTGATCGAACCTGTTCAAAGGTTTCAACCAATCAAGCATCGCGAACAAGATTTTTTGATACCTGTTACAACAGGCTGGGATTATGCGCCTGTCGGGTCAAGTAGTTGTTAATCAGTTGTAAATCGTTTGTAAAAACTTGCAATTCATACCAGTTTCGACTGGTGTAAGCTCAGAGACAAAAAGACTTTGCAAAAATATATTTTCCCGTCTCTGGAGTTGATTACGTTTGGCTTGGTTTAAAAGAGTGCAAAAGAGTTTAGCATTGTCCGGGCATACTGAACTGCCGTACGCTCGGCCCCACCATTGCGCGCCACAAGTCTGACGCCTTACATCACTGACCTCCTCGTCATTCAGGAAAGCATTTCTCAACGACTGCCAACCGGTTGGCTCCTTTATCGCCATAAGTTCAAACTTTCCGCAACGCAGATTCCAAGTAATTGACTGGTCAAAATTACAAAAGTAAAATTCAGAAAGGTTTAGATAAATCAATTTTCAGTTTACTATGAGGACTTGCCGCAGAGGTTTGAAGATCGGAGCGCATTGACCAAACTCTGCATCCTCTATGATTTTTTCCTGCATTACGCTGTAAACCGTTTTTTTTTCATACTTATTTAGATACCAATATCTCTGTAGTCAGGAGAGCGGATTTTTCTCAGGATTGAGAGTTGAGCGATGTCCGTTTTACTGACATTCAGCATGCTCGTATCCTGACTTAACACCTGAGTTAGCCACTATCACTGGAGCTTATGCTGCATTCTGAAGCAGAAAATTCACGATTGGTGAATTTCACGTCTCAAACTTTAATTGCGGCGTTGGAAAGAATACCCAATACGCCTGAGTCAGGGATGCGCTTTATCGGTTTTGGCGCGGAAGAGCGTTACTTCACTTACCAACAATTGTATTCAGAGGCCAAGCGTCGCGCGGCTCATCTTTCCAGGTTGGGTTTGAAGAAAGGTGATCGCCTGGTATTGATGACCAGCGAAGCCCATGAATTTGTCATGAGCTTTCTTGGATGTGTTATTGCTGGAATCATCCCGGCCCCAATTTCGCCGCCGATGATGGCTAAGGGCAGCGACAGCCTTGTTCCTCCTGCCGCCAGAATTGTAGATGACGCGGGCGCGAAGGTTTTGCTGACCACCGAATCATCAAAATCATTTGCCGCACAGATACTGCAAAGTATTGCCGGAGAGACGAATTTGATTACAGTTGAATCAGAGTTTTCTGGCGAACCACCACCGTTTGAATCTCCTGAAATTTACCCAGACGACATTTGTTTTTTGCAGTACACGTCCGGCAGCACGACCTTGCCAAGAGGCGTTATGGTTTCTCATGCCAATCTGATGGCGAATATGAGAGCCTTTATGGGCCAGCATGGGATGAATCCAGGGCCTGAAGATGTTGGGGTTAGCTGGCTGCCGCTTTATCACGATATGGGTTTGATTGGCTTTATTCTGGGGCCGCTGGTTTACATTGGCCCGGTAATTATTTTGTCGACAACTTCCTTTGCGCGCGATCCCAGAATTTGGCTGAAGGCAATTGATAAGTATAGGGGGACAATTACCTATGCCCCAAATTTCGCATACGCCCAAGTCGTCAAACGATTGCGAGATTCTGATCTGGAAAATTTGGATCTGAGTTGTGTGCGTGTGGCCGGATGCGGGGCTGAACCGATTCATGCCCCGACCCTGCGAAGCTTCGCGGAGCGTCTGGCCCCGGCTGGCTTTCAACCTGAAGCTTTTCTTCCCAGCTATGGAATGGCCGAATCTACTTTGGCAATCAGCCTGCATAAACCAGGAACGCCAATTCGCACGGAATTGATCAATGCGGAGGAACTGAAGCTGGGAAGGGCCGTTCCTGCAACAAGTAATAATGGCAGCGTAAGAGAAATAGTTTCTTGCGGATTTCCGTTGGCCGATCACCAATTGGCTATTTTCGACGAAGAAAGAGCGATGCTACCTGAGCGAGAGGTGGGAGAGATAGTTTTCAAAGGGCCAAGTGTTACGCACGGATACTTTCAGAATCCTGAAGCCACAGCCGATGCCTGGCGTGATGGCTGGCTGTACACAGGAGATTTGGGGTACCTGGCTGATGGGGAGTTGTTCGTATGCGGGCGAAGCAAGGAATTGATAATTGTTCGCGGCGCTAACTATTACCCACAGGACATTGAATGGAGCATACGTGAACTGCCTGGAATCAAACGTGGAAACGTAGTTGCATTCAGTGTTAACGAAGGCGGTGATGAGCGTTTGGTGATAATTGCAGAATCTGACGCTCGCGATGTTGAGGCTTTGCGCCAGGCAATTCGCGTCAGGATTCTGGAAACAGTTGGTTTGGAAGCGTTTCGGGTTGTGCTTTCTCCCGTGGGAACGCTGCTGAGGACAACCAGCGGAAAGCTGCAAAGGCGCAAGATGAAGCAGCTTTTTGAACAGGGCGAGATTGCTGAGTTGTAAATAAACTTGTGAAGGGAAGGGGTAATTTTGTCGACAAAAGCTGATATCGCGGTTACTTATGACGTCTCAAACGAATTTTTCAATTTGTGGCTGGACAGGCGAATGATTTATTCCTGCGCTTTGTTTGAAGGCACGGATGACCTGGAACAGGCGCAAATCAACAAGCTGAAGTTTTTCCACGATAAGACCAAGGTCACGCCAGATAAGCGCGTTCTTGACATAGGGTGCGGCTGGGGAGGGTTAATGGAATTTCTCTCTGCCGATATGGGAGTCAAGGATGTCACCGGAATCACACTTTCTGAGGCTCAGTTTTCTGCGATCCAGCAGAAAGCAATTCCAGGCGTTTCGGCGGAACTTGTTTCCTATCTGGATTATCAACCACAGAAAAAATTTGACGCTGTCATCAGCATTGGGATGTTTGAACACATTGCGACTCCAGAACAGGTTCGAGGCGGAGAGAACATCCGGGTTTACAGGGATTATTTTCGCCGCGCCTGGCAATGGACAAACCCCGGCGCAATGTTTGGTCTGCAAAGTGTGATCGGAGCGCTTCTTCCGCGAAAGCGGGAAGAGGTCCGTGACCTTGGCTGGGGCACAAGCACGATCTTTCCTGGCGCGGTTACTCCACGGCCAGAAACCATTGTGGCTGCGGTCAATCCATACTGGGAAGTCATGGAGTTATGGACAAGGCGCGAACATTACGCAAAGACAACAGCCGCCTGGTTGCAGCGACTGCAGCAAAACGAAGCCGTGATTCGGGAACGTTGGGGAGATAAGACGTTTGAGGATTACGAGCGCTATTTAAATGGATGTGTTGGAGTTTTCACTAAAGGATATCAATCCCTGGCGCAACTTGTGTTGCGCCGCATAGATTGATGGCTGATTTTATCTATTCATCTCGAATAAACATTATTGGAGGAACACTGTGACTGATGACGAGATTTTGGCTTTGATCAAAGAGGCTCTTGTTCATTCATCGCCTGGGCACGCAGACGCGATACTGACAATGGAGAGCACTCTTGGCGTCCTGGGAATAAGTTCTATCACAGCTTTGGAAATCGCCGGATACCTGGAAGATAAGCTGAATATCCGGCTTCCGGATGACGAACTGGCGCCGCTGAATACCATTGGCGGGTTGGTTAAACTGATTCGTCAACAAGTTTAGACTGATGCTGAAACAAACAGGAGGTGAAAATGAGCGCTACCCTTTCGCAACGTGAAAAGATGTATCGAGCTTACTGCGAGTACTTCGATACAGCAGAGAAAAAGCGTCGCTGGAATCCTTTCAGCGATGTTCCCTGGGAAAAAATGAATACCGCTCTTAACACAGAGGAAGACGCCGTCTGTCTTGAGACTTTCTGCGGCGTCGAACTGTATGTTCCCGATTACACCTCGAACGCTTTCAACATGACAAGGAATCTGTTTGGCGCTGCCTGGTTCGAGGCAAGTTGGGGCTATGAAGAATCAAAACACGCTTTGGCCTATCGCGAGTATTTGATTCGTTCAGGTATGCGCAGCGAAGATCAATATGCTGAGTTCGAGAAGAAGGTTCTGGACAAGGTCTGGAAGCTCCCGTTTCAAACCCGCCGGCAAATGAATTGTTACGGCGCGCTTCAGGAAGCGGCCACCTACCTGATTTATGCCACTCAAAGAGATAAGGCGAAACAGACCGGCAATGAATTGCTGGAAAAAGTTTACTTTCTGGTCAGCCGGGATGAAGCCGCTCACAGAGGTTTTTACCAAAAAATTCTTCAGTTTGAACTGGAGGAAGATTACGACGGCGCGCTGGCAGATTTGGCTCACGTAGTTTTCAACTTTCACATGCCGGGCATTGGACTAATTCCTGAATATGACGACAGGTTGAAAGTTGATGGTGTTGGCATTACCCCTCAGTATTTTCTGCAATATGGTGTTTTCCCGCTGTTGCGGGCGCTGGGAACCAGCCGTAGCGAACTTATCAAGGTTTACCGTCGAACACAGAATGAACTTGCTGCCAAAACCACGGAAGAGTTGCCCGTTGCCAAACCAGCGACGGAAGCGGCTCAACTGGTTTCCTGATAAAGGAGCGCCTGTAAATAGGTTTTTTGAGATTGAGCATTGCCCGTCAAATAATCAGCATTGAAACATCCGATGGCCGCCAGTTGTCAGCTCGCTGGTGGCCTGGAGTTCAATCCGCGGAGCGAAGTGTGTGTTTCGTTTCTGCGCTGGCCGCTCCACAGGAGTATCTGAGCTTCTTTGCCTCATACCTGGCTCAACGCGGCTGGGGAGTTTTGACATTTGATTACCGAAGCGTCGGCGGTTCGCGCGAGGCTGGTTCCGACTCATCCGTCACGCTTGATGATTGGGTCAATCTTGATCTGCCGGCGGCTGTGTCTGAAGTTAAGCGGCGGGCCAATCCAAAATTTCTTGGCGCGGTTGCGCACAGCATAGGCGGTCAGTTGATCGGGCAAAGCCCTATTCGCCACGATATTGACGGCGCTTTATTGATAGCCGCACAGCGAGGCAGGCCAAGATTTTATAAAGGCGTCGGAAGGCTGCGCATTGAATATGCTTACGCCATTTTTCCATTGCTGATCAATTTGCTTGGGAGATTACCTGTTTCTTCTTACACACTCCCAACCGAATGTTCAGGACGCGCAATCAGTCAATGGATCAGGTGGGGGCGAAGCGGAGTTTTTACAGAGAGTGCGGGAGCAAACGTCGAGCAGCGATTTGCGGAATACGCCAAACCATTGACGGCGATCACAGTTGCCGATGATGAGCATTACGCGCCTGCTGAAGCTGTCGAGGCTTTAACCCAAATGTACCAAAACGCTTGCTTGCGGCGTGAGACTCTTCGCCCACAGGATTATGGAATAGAGACTGTCGGGCATTTTGGATTTTTCCATCGGCACGTGCCGCGCAAATTATGGGAACAGGGAGAAATGTGGCTACTCGATTTGGAATCGAAAGCCGGAAAACGATAACAGAACACGAATCAA
>JBGAPB010000290.1:0-7835 GCA_044221525.1 Blastocatellia bacterium
AACGCGCCGCGCGAACAGGCGATGTGCGATTGGTTGACCAGACTGTAATGCGTCAGCATGACTGCTTTGGGGAAACCGGTCGTGCCGCTGGTGTATTGCATCTGCACCACGTCGTGAACTCCGACCGAAGCCTGGCGGGTTTTCAACTGTTCATCAGAAATTTGGTTGGCCAGTGCGGTGACTTCTGAATAAAGCATCGTGCCAGGCTTGGAGTTTTGGCCGAACAAGACAACTCGCTTCAATCGCGGCAGCTTTTCGGAATTCAGTTCCTGGCTGATGGGATCGCTAAGCGATTTCAATTCAGGCGCGATTGAATACACGGCTTCAAGGTAAGAGAACCCGCGCAGGTCTTCGATCATAAACAGCGCCTTGATGTCGCCCTGGCGCAGAGCGTATTCGATTTCGGCGGCTCGGTAATTGGTGTTGATCGTCACCAGGACTCCGCCAATTTTGGAGACGGCCAATTCCAGGAAAACCCATTCGGGAACATTCGTAGCCCAGACGGCGATGTGATCGCCTTTTTCAATGCCCAGCGCCATCAAGCCTTTTGCCAGTTGATCGACCGTGTCGCGGTATTGGCGGTAATTCATCCGCAAATCCAAACCGATTTCCGGGTAGTGATAAACCAGAGCTTCTTTGTCCGGGATTTCGTCGGCTCTGCGGTCGAGCAATTCGCCGAGCGTCATATCAATCAATTCCGTGCCGAACGGTTCGGCTTCCCAGTGCGCCAGATTGTCTTGAATAGCCATCATTCCCCCAGGTTTTAGGTTACAGGTTGTAGGTTGCAGTTACTTGATGCCTCTGAGACTTTTTGACAGACCAGACAACATCTTGCCTACTTCAGCGCACTTGGCGAGCAACGGCTCGGCTTCGTTTTCGGGGCGATAGCCCAAGCGACCAACCAAGAGTAGGTGCGTTTCCAGTTCTTTCAACGAACCATTTGCTATCGAAAGGTGGCGAAGGTAATCGCCTAAATGATCTCGGCCTTGGCCTTCCGCAATGTTGGCAGGAATCGAAACTGCTGACCGTTGAACCTGACTGATTAAACCGTATGTTTCATTCTTAGGTAACCCGCTGACGAACTTGTAGCATTCGACCACCAAGTCCATCGCTTTTTGCCAGACAAGCAAATCACGATAACTCTCAATTTTCATATTTCATCCTCCAGGCTGAAGTTATTGCTGAGCTGGTAAAAACCTAAAACCTATCACCTGTAACCTACAACCTATCTTGCCAACGCATGGTATTCGCGGTTCGGAATCATTCCCGTCGCCGAAGCCATGCGATTCGTGAAGTTATACATCGCGGCAATTTCAATCACATCCCAAACTTCTTCCGGCGACAACCCAACGTCTCTCAAATGCGCTATGTTTTCCTGTGTGCAGTTCAACGGCGATTCGGTCAGCAACACTGCTAAATCCAGAACGGCTTCCATCTTGGGATCAAGTCCAGCGCGTTTGTAATCCAGCGTGATGCGGTCGGCCTGAATCGGATCGCCCAGCGCCTGTCGCAAAGCTGCTCCGTGGGCGATCAGACAATACAAACAGCCATTGGCCATTGAAACGGCGACGGCGATCATTTCGCGTTCAGCGGCATTCAGGTTTTCCGTCGGCTCGTGAAGCTGTTTGTAATGCGCGAACCACGCGCTGAAACGCTCTGGCCTGAAGCTGTAAACGCGAAAGACGTTGGGCACAAATCCGACTTTCTCTTTGGCTTTTTTGAACAGGCCTTGCAGGCTTTCAGGTAAATCGTCTTCGGCGGGAATTGGGAACCAACTGATTTGTTCTTCGCTCATTGTTTGTCTCCAGGTGATTCGAAGCTTCCGTGGCGGCCTGCGCCGCTGGCAAAACGCGAAGCGCCTTCTCGGCCTCCGGCTTCCAATGATTTCAGACCGTGATTGAATTCGTTCAGTAAAGCTTCGGGCAGGTTCAGGTCGTGTTGTTCGTAAGCCGACATCCTGTCGCCGCGCATGCAGATTTGCGGGAAGGCGGCAATTTCTCGCGCCAGCTTTTCAGCTTCAGCACGAGCCGTGCCTTTTGCTACGACGCGATTGACCAATCCGATTTGCAGAGCTTCTTCGGCGGAAACCGGACGCCCGGTCAGGATCAAATCCAGCGCGCGGCTCAAACCAATCAAACGCGGCAAGCGTATCGTGCCTCCGTCAATCAGCGGAACTCCCCAACGACGACAAAACACGCCCAGCACGGCGTCTTCTTCGGCAACGCGCAAATCGCACCACAGAGCCAGTTCCAAACCGCCTGCCACGGCGTAACCGGAAATTGCTGCGATGACAGGTTTGGTCAGCAACATCCGCGAAGGCCCCATCGGCCCGTCGCCGGTTGGGTCAACACGATTGCCTTGCCCGGCGGCAACGGCTTTCAGATCGGCCCCGGCGCAGAAAACTCCGTCGGCTCCGCACAGCACTGCTACCGAAGCCGAATCGTCGGCGTCGAACTGGCGAAATGCTTCGGCCAGAGCTTCAGCCGTCGCGCGATCAACTGCGTTGCGGACTTCGGGGCGGTTGATGATGACGGTGGTGATTGCGCCGTTCTTTTCGATTGAGACGGTCATAATTTGTAGGGTTGAGGAGAGATTACCGAACAAACGGAATGAACAGAACAAACGGAAAATCTTTTCTGGCCTTTTCCATTCATTTTGTTATTTCCTTTTGTTCAGTAATCTTTTTTGGTTTTCGCTAAAGCTTGCATTGTTTGGCGATGATTTCTTTCATGATTTCCGAAGCGCCGCCGCCGATGGTATTCAAACGCGCATCGCGCAAAGCGCGGCCAATGGGGTACTCAGTCGTGTAAGCGAAACCTCCCATAGTTGCGCCACAATCGTACATGACCTTTTGATCCAGATCCGCAGCAAAACAGTTTGGCCATTGCAATTTCCTTGACGGCGTTTTCGCCTCGGTTCATCAAATCCAGAGCGCGATAACAAAGCCATTTGGCAGCTTCGACAGCGGCCAGATGTTCGGCGAACTTAGCTTCCAGACTTGCAAACTTGGAAACGAACCAATCGGCTGGCCGAAAGCTTTGCGCTCTTTGCCGTAAGCGACGGCGAATTCGATGGCACGCTCCATCTTGTAAACCGCGCCCAATGCAGCCGCAGCCGTTCGCCCTGAAAATTGTGCATGACGTAATAAAAGCCTTTGTTCAATTCGCCCCCAGAACTCAGGTATCGAAAAACAACTCGGCGGTGTCCGGATGAAAGGTTGCCGACTTTTTCAACTGCGAGGCACGCGGCAGTTGTCGAAAAACAACTCGGCGGTGTCGGATAACCTTCGGCGTGTTTGTCGGGAAGATAACAAAAGAAATTCCTTTGTAACCTTCTTCGCCGGTGCGGACGGCCAGCAGTATGAAATCGCATCGAGTGCCGTTGGTGATCCACAGCTTCTGGCCGGAGATGACGAAATCATCTCCGTCAATCACAGCGCGAGTTTTGATGTTGGCAACGTCTGAACCTCCGCCGGGTTCGCTGATGCCAAGCGCGGCTATGTAATCTCCGGCAACGGCGGGTTTCAAAAACAATTCGCGCTGTTCATCAGTTCCAAGCTCTTCCAGCACGGGCAAGGTCATGTCCGATTGAACCATCAAAGCCATGGCTACGCCGCCGTTATGAGCGTGAGACAGCCCGTCCAGATAAGCCGCCGTCGCCCACCAATCCAACCCGTTGCCGCCCCATTTCGGATCGGTGCGAATGCCGAACAAGCCCAGGTCGCCAGCTTTTTTGAACAACTCGCGCGGGAAAATTCCGGCTTCATCCCACTCTTCGGCAAACGGAGCGATTTCTTTCTGGCAAAACTGTTTAACGGTTTCACGCAACATGGCGTGCTCTTCGGTAAAGTAAGGGAAAGTCGGCGCGGCGTCTTCGACAGCCTGAGTTTTGGTTGCAGTTGACATGATTTAGTCCTCCAAAATGGTGCTCTAAGCAGTAGTTGATGAATTTTGAAAATTGCTACGGAAGAAGAAAACCTGTGGTTTACCGGCACGCCGGAAAGTAACACAACCATCGTACAACTCCCAAGCTTTTGCCGTATACAGCACTTCCAACCACATCAACTCTTGGCTTCGTCACTGCCCAGATAACCGAATCGGCAGCCCTTTGCTCGCAAAGTCGTCCCACGCGGCAGAGTCAATTCGCCTGAATAAAGCTTATGAAACGATGTCTGGCTGTTTAGCTTGTGCAGGACTTTGATAAAGAAATCTCTGAAAGCTGCTGAAAACATTCCGTATTTGCCGGGCTTCGCCCAAATCACCGAAGGAATTACGCGGGTCGAACCTGCACCAGCACATCGCCGGGCGAGACGATCTGGCCGGTTTGAACCTTGATGGATTCGACTATGCCGTCTGAAGTGGCGCGAATTGTCTGTTCCATCTTCATCGCTTCCAGAATCAGCAGAGCGTCTCCGGCGGAAACCTGTTGGCCTTCGCTGACCAGGATTTTCAGCACGGCTCCTGGCATTGGCGAACTGGCCGAACCCTGTTCGCTGGCCGATTTCGGAATCGGATGCCTGGCCAGTCTGGCAACCGTGCGCGAACCCAGCGACGAATGAACATAAAGCAGATCGCCGATTTCGGTGATTCGGAATTCGCGCTGAATACCGTCAATCGCCAGCCTGATCTTTGCGTCTTCGCAATCCAGAATCTCTGCCGTTGAACTTGCTCCCATCACTGAAACTTCAAACTTGCCGCTGGTGAATTGCCACGAAACCGTCGCTTCCTGATCGCCGACTTTCAGCTTGATCGAAGGCGCGCGGTAAGGATTGTTTCGATAACCGGGCGGAATTTGCGCCAGCAGCGAATCAGCAGTTTGCCATTTGCGTTGCAGGTACAGTGCAGCGGCAATTGCCGAAACCTGGTCAAGTTGCGGGTTCGTGCCGCCGACAAGCGCGCCCAGATGTTCGGCGATGAAACCTGTGTGAGCTTCGCCAGCGGCAAAGCCCGCGTGTTCAACCAATCGAATCAGAAACTCGCGGTTGGTCGTCACACCCTGAACCGACAATTGCCGCAACGCATAGCTGAGTTTGCGAATCGCAGTCGCCCGGTCGTCGGCAAAGGAAATCAGTTTCGCCAGCATTGGGTCGTAATAAATTCCGACTTCGCTTCCCGCCTCAACGCCGGAATCAATACGCAGCCCGTCAATAGTTTCAGGCAATCGCCAATCGTGCAGCTTGCCGGTGGCGGGCAGAAAATCGTTCGCCGGGTCTTCGGCATAAAGCCGCGCTTCGATGGCGTGGCCGCTGGTTTTCAGTTCGCTTTGAGTGAAAGGCAGCGGCTTGCCTTCGGCAATTTCGATTTGCAACTTGACCAAATCCAAGCCTGTAACTGCTTCAGTCACTGGATGTTCCACCTGCAACCGCGTGTTGACTTCGATGAAGTAAAACTCGCCTGAAGGTGTGAGAATGAATTCAACCGTGCCAGCGTTGCTGTAACCAATCGCCTGGCCGACTTTGACGGCGGCTTCGCCCATTTGCTGGCGAAGCTCCGGGCTGACGGCGGGCGAGGGACTTTCTTCTATGACTTTCTGGTGGCGGCGTTGCAGCGAACAATCGCGCTCGAACAGATGAACCAGATTGCCGTGCTGGTCGCCCAGAATTTGGACTTCGACGTGACGCGCTCGCTCAACGAATTTTTCCAGCAACAGCGCGCCGTTGCCGAAAGCTTTTTCAGCTTCGCGCCGAGCAGATTCGATGGCTTCGGCAATTTCGTTTTCGCTGCGAACGACACGCATGCCTTTACCGCCGCCGCCTGCCGAAGCCTTTATCAAAACCGGAAAGCCGATCTTCAGGATTTCAGATTGCAGCGTCGCGTCGTTTTGATCTTCGCCGTCGTAACCGGGAACAACCGGACAACCAGCCGCCGCAGCCAGTTTTCGTGCAGGACTTTTCAAACCCATTTGGCGAATCGCTTCAGGTGACGGGCCTATGAAAACAATTCCCGCCGTCGTGCAGGCTTCGGCAAAGTCGGCGTTCTCAGACAAAAAGCCGTAGCCGGGATGAATCGCTTCAGCGCCGGTCAGCTTGGCGGCTTCCAGAATTTTTTCAGCGTTCAGATAAGAATCTTTGGCAGGAGCCGCGCCAATGTGAACTGCTTCATCGGCAAAGCGAACGTGCGGCGCGTTGGCGTCGGCGTCGGAATAAACCGCGACTGTGGCGATACCCATCGCGCGGCAGGTTCGCATGACGCGCAGAGCGATTTCGCCGCGATTAGCGATTAAAATTTTGGGCAGGATTTTGCTGGATGGAGTCATTGTTGAAATCAAGCCTTCTTGCAGCGATCCCTGTCGAAGCGGATTCCGTCGGGATCAAGGTATTCAATCAGTTCGATCAATGCGTGTTGCAGATCAATCAACCGGCCATTATCGCTTTTCAAATCTGTGGCCAGGGCTTCAACGCTTGGGCGCAACGGGTCAAACCAGTAACGAAAGGCTTCATCCTGTTTGGCGACGAACGCGGCGTATCCGATGCAATCGTCCATGCCGTCTTGTTTGATAATCATCAATTCGCCTATGGCGCGTTGTTCGCCGCGAAAAACTCTGAACACGTTGCCGTATCGCGTCGAAAGCAGAATGGCGCGAATTCGCTCGTGCAACTTTGCCAGGTTCCGCGTCGAATCAATTTCGCCCAGATCAAGAAACTGAACTTCGCGCCGGATGATTTCCGTCCAGGCCAGATACTGCGCCAGAACGTACAACGTGTTTTCAACGGTGTAGGCTCGGTCGCGTTCGTTGCCGCGCGTATAAAAGTTGTACAGCAACCCTTGCCGCGTAATGTTGAAAAGGCGGCTTTGCAGTTCGTATGCGGCTTGCAACAACGGTTCGCGGTATTTGGCCAAAACTTCTTCGGCTTTGTCGGTTTTCTGCCGAACCTCTTTCCGTTGCTGCAACTCGTCTTTCAACTTTTCCAGGCTGGCCTGATTTTCAGCTTGCAACCGGGCAATGCTGGCCTGAGTTTCGGTCTGCATTTTAGCGATGCGGTTTTGTGCCCAAAACGCCAACACGGCTGCGGTGATAGAAGCGATAGCCGCGATGATTGCAGGAATTGCGCTCATAGTTGATTTCCTTTCAGTGGCGAAACACGCCCCATTCCATTGCGCCCTCAAACGGTTTTTGGTGCGCGGTCATCAGCGCGATGGACAGCACCGTGCGGGTTTCGCGCGGGTCAATGATGCCGTCGTCCCACAACCTGGCCGTTGCAAAATAAGGATCGGATTCTTTTTCGATTTGCGCTTCCAGCATTTGCTTGGCGACGGCGGCTTTGGCTTCGTCGAATTCGACTTTGGCGCGGGCGGCTGCGTCGCGTTTGATGATGTCCATGACTCCGGCCAGTTGCTGACCGCCCATGACGGCTATGCGATGGTTTGGCCAGGTGAAAACGAATCGCGGGTCGTAGGCTCTGCCGCACATGGCGTAATTGCCTGCGCCGTAACTGCTGCCGATCATGACTGTGATGGCCGGGACGGTTGAATTCGACACGGCGTTGATCAGCTTGGCTCCGTTGCGAATGATTCCCTGCTCTTCGTAATTGCGCCCGACCATAAAGCCAGTGATGTTTTGCAGGAAGATCAGCGGAATGTTCTGTTGATTGCAAAGCTGAATGAACTGAGCACCTTTGCCTGCGGATTCGGAAAGCAACACGCCGTTGTTGCCCAGAATACCGACCAGAAATCCGTGAATGCGCGCCCAACCCGTGACCAGCGTCGAACCATACAGCGGTTTGAATTCTTCAAAACGCGAACCATCAACCAGACGGGCGATGACCTCTTTCACGTCGTAAGGCACGCGAACATCGGCTGAAACTACGCCCAGCAATTCGTCGGCTGGATAAAGCG
>JBGAPB010000291.1:0-8147 GCA_044221525.1 Blastocatellia bacterium
CTTCGTGGGGAGAATATGATGTTTCGACGATTCATTTTTGCTCTGGCGTTCATCGCTCTGTCGCTGATTGGCAAACAGTATTTTGCTCAATCCCAAACTCAACCGGCGGCGCAACCAAAAAACGATTACAGTAAAGGCGAGACCTGGCTTTGCCGTCCGGGCAGACAGGATGCCTGTGCGGTTGATCTGACCACTACAGTTGTCAGCGCCGATGGCAAGCTGAAAGAAGAAAAATGGACTGCCAATCCGGATGCTCCAATTGACTGCTTTTACGTTTATCCGACGGTCTCAAACGACACGACGGCAAACAGCGATATGAATGCCGGGCCTGAAGAGCGCAACGTCATACAGCATCAATTCGCCAGGTTCGGTTCCCAGTGCAGAGTCTACGCGCCGCTCTATCGCCAGGTGACGCTGACCGCTTTGCGAGCCAGTCTGTCCGGCAAGCCAATGGCAATGAATATGATGCTGGGTTACAACGACGTGCTGGACGCCTGGAACCATTATCTGGCAAATGACAACAACGGGCGCGGCGTAGTTCTGATCGGCCATTCGCAAGGTTCCAGCGTGTTGATGCAGTTAATCAAAAATGAAATTGACGGCAAACCGATTCAGGATCGCATCGTGTCTGCCATGCTGCTGGGGGCGAACGTCGCTGTGCCGAAGGACAGAGACGTTGGTGGCGCTTTTAAGAAAATGCCGTTGTGCCATTCGGCCAGTCAAACGGGCTGCGTGATTTCTTACGTCACTTTCCGCGACAACGCGCCGCCTCCGGCAAACTCTTTGTTTGGCCGCGTTCCCGGCGAAGGTATGGTTGCGGCCTGCACAAATCCTGCCGCCTTGGACGGAATCAGTGGCGAGCTTCATGCGTATCTGGGCGCTGCTCGTTCGGCTGGCTCATCTACTGCGGAGCCCAAACCCTGGATGACTCCGGCGCAGCCTATTAAGACTCCGTTTGTCAGCGTGCCGGGATTGTTGACCGGTGAATGCGTTCAAAACGAAAAAGGTTCTTATCTGGCAGTGACGGTTCACGGAAACCCGAAAGACCCTCGAACGGATGACATAGTTGGCGACATTGTCGTTGCCGGCCAGGTGCAGGCTAATTGGGGATTGCATTTGATTGACGTCAACGTGGCGATGGGCAATCTGGTGGACATCGTCGGCAAACAATCGAAAGCTTATCTGGCAAAGCAGAAGAAGAAATAAAGTCGTTTCAAGGTTTCCGTGTAAGACCGGAAAAGGAAAAACATAATGCGTAATTCAATCTTCAACCGGCTGTTAATGCTGGCAGTGTGCGGGTTTGTGGTATCGGTGTCAGTCGCGCCAGGTTTTGCGCAAACGCAAACTCCATCTCAAACACCTGCCCCTGCTCGGCCTGCAACGGGAACTTCCGGGTCTGCCGCCGGTTTTGCTCAGTTGGCCATAGACCGCCTGGCCAGCGATTTCATCCAAGACAGGTTTTATCAATTCAAGGAAGCCGACAATCTGTGGCAACCCTATTCGATCTTCGTGCCGCGCGATTACGACAAATCCAAAAAGTATCCGCTGATCGTCAATCTGCACGGTTTGAACATCACCGCTGTTCAGCAGATTCGATTTGAAGGCGTAGCCGAACTGGCCGAGAAATACGGTTACATCGTGGTTTGCCCGACCGGTTATTCGGTGCGCTCGTTTTGGGGGATGCCGACAATTGGCAGAGGTTTGATCGCCGGTGAACCGGGTTTTGAAAACGAGAAGAACCTGAAGCTGAGCATTCAGGAACTGGCTTACGCCGACACGATGAACGTTTTCAATCTGGTGAAGAAAGAATTCAACATTGATGACAATCGCATCTTTCTGACCGGTCATTCGATGGGAGGCATGGGAGCTTACTTTTACGCCGCAAAGCATCCCGAAATCTGGGCGGGAGTCGCGCCGATTGCAGGCGGCGGCATTGACGACCGTTATGCGCCGGGCGAGAAAGTGAAGGGGTTGACCTTTCTGGTGCTGCAAGGCGAAAAGGATATGATCATTAAAGCCGAATCTTCGCGGGCTTCTGTGGCAAAGATGAAAGACCTGGGCATAAAGCATAGCTACATCGAAGTTCCCGGCGCGGATCACGAAGTCTGGATTCGACACAATCCGGCGAACTGGGTCAAAGTTTTCGAGTTTTTCAACGGTCTGAGTAAAGGAACAGGAAAGTGAAAGACGCGTAATTTTTTTCTGAGAGAAATTATGAAACTGAGTGTTTTCGCCAAACTACAATTGTGTGTTGCTTTAGTCTTGTTTGTTGCCTTGCTATGTTATTCGCATACCTCGGCTCAGACTTTCGATAAAACCGGCAAGACTATTCGCAGCGCTGATCCAAGCATCGTGCCTGGCTTCCCGGACGTGATCGGCGAGTACCTGCAAATTTCAGGAACGGCTTCGCCAGGAACACCTGCGGAGTTGGCGACGGCGACGTTTCTGCGAGTGCGATTGGCTGGCGACGGAGAAAATCCTAAACCGGCCAACGCTGTTATCGTAGCCATGCCTGGTTTTGCCAGCACGCCTCCGCACTGGATGTATCTGGCTTCGCAGCTTGTACATAAAGCCGCCGGGCAAACCTGCGAAGACAAATCGCCCTGCCGAGTGGAAGTCTGGATCGTACAACGTCGCGGCGCGAACCTGGCCGACACCGCCGGAGCCAAACTGGCTCGCGCGAAGAAAGCGCCGGAACTTGCCGCCGAGTATTACTTTGGCAGCGAAGTTCTTGCGATGGATGCAAAGAATCCGGGCAAATGGCCTGACATTACGCCGCAAAAACTGGTTGGTCGTCCAGGATCGAAATGGCAGCCGCTGCAACAAAAAGACCTGACGTTCATGGCAGACTGGGGCTTTGAAGTTTATGCAGGCGACGTTGATCGAATGATCGCGCTGGTTAAGGAACAATCCAGATCGAAGAACATCTTCCTGGCCGGACATTCTCAGGGCGGAGGTTTCGTCGCCGCTTACGCCGGACGAATGCAGGCCGATGGCAAACGCGGTTATGAAAAACTGGCAGGACTGATTTTTCTGGATGGCGGCCCTTCGGCTGGCGCGGCGACGCCTGCGACTCAGGCGCAACTGGACGAATACTTTTCGCGCGTTGAAAAGCTGCGAAAAGGCGAAGCTTCGGTTTTCACGGACAGCGGCGGATTGCTGGGCAACCTGGCCGGGCCGATTCCGTCGGCGGCGAATTTCGTCACGGGAGTTTACTTTGGAATGAAAGACCCGGATGCCGAATCCATCTTTGCCGCGCGTGGTAGCGGAGCGCCGCAAGGTTCACCGGGCGATGGGTTTCTTTCCGCGCTGAGGCTGACTTACCGAGCGCGCGCCGGAATCTCGTTTGATGTTGATCCGATTGCCGGAGCCGGGATGCAGAATGGTTTGGTTTCGCGTCTGGGCGAAGGACTGGGCCAATTGGATTTCAAGCCTTTACCAGGTACCGAAGGCAAATGTGATCCGCTGAAAACTCCGCCGCCGTGTATGCCTGTGGCTGAACAGCTTGACCCTAAAAAAGTTTACGGCTGGCAGGAAGGCGGCGGCAACGGCCAGGTCGCCAATCGCGTAGGGAAGGCTCAGTTGTGGATGGACTCGCTGGGTTACGCGCCGTCGCGCACCAACATCAAACCCGTCACCGTCAACTTTGCCAGCGGCAAACGAACGATTGACGCCGGTCATCAGGTCGCGTTCAACTGGTATGCGTCCGAACGTTACGAAGGCGACATGCGATTCGTCGGGCAGTTTCGCACCTTCAAGCTGCAGGAACGCGGCGTCAATCTGGACGTGGACAAAGCCGCGATTGCCGACATTCCGGTTTACGTTGCTCGGCAAAGTCCGACTGCCAGCTTGAACAATCCGTTCCCAAAAGTCAGTGACTTCACGGAGGTCAACAAGAAGGGAACTTTCCAGACCGACGCGGCAAAAAAGATCACGCCGTTTGATCCGGCAATCAACGCTGCGCTGTACTATCACACAGACTTTGTTTCAGCGGACGATTCGCTGGCGGGCAAGGGAACTCCGGGACAGCCCGGCATTAGCGCAGTGTCGAACACTCTGATTAACTGGGTGTTGAAACGCAGCAAGGGCCGAGCTGCTGTCCCAACGCCGAAGCAACTTGGGGTAATTAAGACACGCTGAAGTGCGAACTCTGAACTTTTTAGGAGACCTGTTTGGAAAATAAAATTGCTGAGACTCACCCGCGTCGAACTTACAAGTACTACGACCTCGTGATGGCTGCATTTGTTACTGTGCTGCTCTGTTCGGGCATCATTGGCGTGCAGAAGGTTTCAAAAATTGGTTCGCTGCCCGAATTCGGCACGGCTATTCTTTTCTTTCCTCTGAGCTACATTTTCGGCGACGTGCTGACCGAAGTTTACGGTTACGCGCGGTCGCGGCGCGTAATTTGGGCAGGTTTCGGCGCGCTGATCTTTGCCGCGTTTATGAGTTGGGCGGTGGTAAAAATGCCTCCGGCTCCGGGATGGAAGGGACAGGGCGCTTATGAAATGATTTTTGGCGGCACGCCGCGCATTGTACTTTCTTCGCTGATTGCATTTTGGGCGGGCGAATTTGCAAACTCTTTCGTGCTGGCCAAAATGAAAATTATGACCAGCGGACGCTGGCTGTGGATGCGAACCATTGGCTCGACGATTGTGGGTGAGGGGGTTGATTCTCTGATCTTTTATCCCCTGGCGTTTTACAATTCGTCCATCATGCCAAACGATTTGGTTTTTGTTGTGATGATGAGCAATTACCTGATGAAGGTCGCCTGGGAAGCCGTCATCACTCCGTTTACTTATTTGATAGTCAATTTCCTGAAACGTGTCGAACACGAAGATTATTACGACCGCGACACCAACTTTAATCCGTTTACGCTCGAAACCTGATTGAGTTGAGAGCCGTTTCAGTAGCCCGCGCATAAGCAAGGGCTTTTCACACAACTCAGCCCTTCCTTACGGTCGGGCTACTGACACTTGCAAGGTAAAAAAAGTTATGACCGCAACTGCTGAGATGCAGGCAAAAATGAAAGCCGCAAAAGAACGATTGGATTCCCATGTTCGAGAAATGGTCGAATGGCATTTCAACCCTGAGACCGGATGCCCTTACTGGCTGGAAAAGGCCAAGAGCTTCAATTTCGACCCGCGCAAAGACGTGAAAGTTTACGAAGACCTGGACAAATTCGACTTCTTTGAAGACGGCGATTTGCGCGGAGGCCCAGTTCGCAAATGGGTTCCGAAGGGAAATGCCGGAAAGCCGATCTACGTGTTTGAAACCGGCGGCAGCACAGGCGTCCCTAAAAGCCGCGTCGTCAGCGAAGACCACAAAATTGATTACGAACTGTTCAGCGAAACCTTGCCGGACGAATACTTTCCGAAAGGCGCAGACTGGTTGATGCTTGGCCCGTCAGGCCCGCGCCGGTTGCGCCTGGCTGTCGAACATCTGGCGCAGTTTCGCGGAGGCATTTCGTTTTGCGTTGATCTCGATCCGCGCTGGGTCATCAAGCTCATCAAATGGGGCGAGATGCAGATGATGGAACGATACAAAGCTCACGTCATTGATCAGGCGGTGACGATTCTGAAAGCGCATCCGAACATCAAATGCATGTTCGCTACGCCGAAATTGCTGGAAGCGTTGTGCGAAAAAGTCTCGTTGAAAAAATTGGGCATCACCGGCGTGTTCTGCGGCGGAACGGAAATGACTCCGCAATTCCACCGCTTCGCTGTCGAAGAGTTGATGGAAGGAGCCTATTTCGCGCCGACTTACGGCAACACGCTGATGGGCTTGGCGACGCACAAAGTCCCGTTCGATCCGGCGGATAACTGGGCGATCATTTATTACCCGCCCGCTCCGCGCGCGATGATCGAAGTTGTTGATCCGGACGAACCACGAAAGCTGGTCGGTTACGGCGAAACCGGTCGAGTCCGGCTGACTACGTTGACCAAGGAATTGTTCATTCCTCGCTTCCTGGAACGCGACGAATGCGAACGCGAAGCTCCGTGCGAACGATACCCTTGGGACGGCGTTCGCAACGTCAGGCCGTTCTCCCGCTTTGCAACGAGTGTGGTCGAAGGCGTGTATTGATTTAAGGTTTGATGAACGCCGCCAGTTTCATCCAGCGGCGTTCATCAAAATGCAAAGGCGTCCAATGAACCTCTCAGTTCGCCAAGCGTGCCAAGAAGACGCCGAAGCCATTGTCGGCATATTCAATCCAATCATCGAAACAGGGATTTACACCGTCTTTGACACTCCTTTCACCGTCGAAGCCGAACGCCAATACATTGCCAGCTTCCCGGCGCGCGGCATCTTTCTCGTCGCTGTCAGGTCGGAAGATCAAAAGATCGTCGGCTTCCAAAGTATGGAGCCGTTTGCCACTTACACACACGCCTTCGATCACGTCGGCGTACTCGGCACTTACGTTGATCTGACTGAGCGGCGGCAAGGAATCGCAGGGCAACTGTTTGCTGCCACCTTTGAAGCTGCCAGACAAAACGGTTACGAAAAGATTTTCACTTTTATACGAGCCGACAACCCGGCGGCTCTGGCGACTTATCAACGACAAGGATTTCAGATTGTTGGCACGGCGCGCCAACAGGCACGGGTTAATGGAAATTACGTTGATGAAATCATGGTCGAAAAGTTTCTGTAACCTGATGTCGAGCCATTTGCCGTCACCATTCACGCCTAAACAAGTTGGCGAGCTTGTCAGAACCTTTTTCTACAATCGTGGATGTGATTTGAAGCCTGATCTCTGAACAGCATCAGGAGATGATGCCGCTACGCAGAGCTTTGCTGACTGCTTCATTTTTGGAGTGAACGTGCAGTTTGTCGTATACGCTGCGGACGTAGTTTCGCACTGTGTTGACGCTGATGTTCAATTGCCCGGCGGCACTCTGGTAACTGTGACCGTCAGAAAGCAGTTGCAGAAGTTTAACTTCTTGCGGCGTCAATCGCTCCTCGATCTTTTCGGGCTGGCGAGTGTTCTGAAACAGCGTTACGACTTTGCGAGCGATTTCAGGTGACATTGGCGCGCCGCCATCGTGAGCCTCGCGTATGGCTTCCAGCAATTTTGCCGGCGGAGTCCTTTTCAGCAAATAACCGCAAGCACCGTTGCAGATGGATTCAAAGATTTTGTCCTGCTCGGCATAAACCGACAGCATCAAGACCTGCATCGTCGGAAATTTTTCGCGGAATAGTTTGACGCCGTCCGATCCCAGCATTCCCGGCAGGTGAATATCCAGCAACAGAATATCCGGGATTGCATCGCTGCCAGCTCCCACTCCTGTACCAATGCCGCGCAATGCCTCTTCGACAGAATCGTAGCTGACTGGACAGTTATAGCCGGGCGTTGCGCTAATCAACAGCCCCAACCCTTCGCGCAAAGGGCGGTCATCTTCAACAATCGCGACGTGAATAGTTTTGTTGTTGGGTTCCATATTTGATCTGTAATTGTGAGTACGACGGTTGCCCGCCCGGAAGAAGTCCTGAAACCTTGCTGGAAAAGCTGCTTCTTACGCGCGTTCTACGGACCTAACATAAAAGCGAATACGGCGGGGATGCTAACCCAGTTCAAAAGATTTGGGCAGAGCACAAATATGCGCTTTTGACCTCAGGCACGAAAAAAACATTCCTCAGCCTAATCAGATTTACAATTTTTCCGACTTTAATCCAGACATCACCAAAGCATCACCAAAACCTCATGAGCGAAAACAGCCATCTGCATAAACTTTGTTTCGTTGACGGACGAAGCGAAGTTGCTCAACGCAGGAAAAGTAATTACTGGCTACTGAATGATTAATTGAATGGTTTGAATTTTCGCACTTCGGAAAGCGCTCCGCGCGCGCACCGGAGCGGCGGGAACTGACGAGCGACAGGGGGCGGATGTTTGAAACCGATTGAATTCTGAGGCGAGAACTCAACCGGTTTTTATCCGCTTCCTTGCGCTCTCAGTGAAAGTGAATTTTGCAGTGGAATACAACAGTCAGAGAGTTCGCAGGACTTTATCGCCTGTGCCAATTGGAGGGAGTTCAAAGATAGAAGTTTAATTTTGTCAGGCAGCGGCTGAAAGCAGGAGAAGGGGTAAAAAATGATGTCAATATCAACAATAACAATGCCGTGCATAGCTCTGACGCCGATGGGAAATCTGCGGC
>JBGAPB010000292.1:0-8284 GCA_044221525.1 Blastocatellia bacterium
GCAAAGAGAGAGCCAGGCTCAGATAAGGCGCAACTGCTGCTGCATCGTTCGACCCTTTGCGGTGTGCCAGAAAATAATCCCTGAGTTTGCGAACAACATCCGGCGGAGTATTTTTCAAATCCTCGCGCATCTGCTGGCGCAATGGTGTCACCTGACGGCCACCGGATTCGTAATCGTACCCGGCGACATTCAGCGCGGCCATCATCACGATCACTCGTTTGTCGGCGCCGATCACTGTGTTGACATCATCCAGCGAAAGATTCGGGCGCTGAGCCAGCGGGACTTTACGCCGGTCAATCTGCGGAACCTGTGTCGCGGCTTTCGGCTGAGAATCCTGTTTGGGAGCCTGTTGCGCCGGTTGCTGTGAAAAAATGTTTGCAGTCAGCGCGAAAATCAAAGCCGACGTTTGAATAAGTGAAAGAGTTTTTTTCATCTTCAAGGTCAATTCCGTTCAATCTATGGATTCAGCCCGAAGCTTGACAGCTTCCGGCAAAGTGTCTTTTGGAAATTTGTGGCGATAAGCCCGCAGCGCGAAAAGCATCAGCGGGTAAGCAATCAGCGAACTTATGACCGCCAGTATCATTGCGCCAATGGCATACGGCAACAGTTGTTGCCATTGCGAAGCCAGCGATTGCCAAAATCCCGAAGTAGCCAGGGCGCTGATCGTCACCGGCGGCAACTCAATCCGTGGCGAACCGACAATCAATCGCCCTATTCCCCACGAAGCCGCGATCACCGGGGCGAATGTCCAGGGGTTGGTAATGAAAAGCCCTGTAAATACCGCCACCTTGTTCAATCGCCAGACCAATAACAACAGTCCGGCGATAACCATCTGCAATCCCAACAGCGGAGTGAAGGCAATGAAAGTACCGACGGCAAATGCCAGCGCCGTTCGTTCAGGCGGTTCGTCAAGGTTGAACAAATTTCTGAACGCGCGTCTCAACATAACTTTCAGTGGAAATTTAGACGGGCGGATTATAGCCGATGCCGCGCGTCATTCGTAACGAAGAGCCTCAATCGGATCAAGCCGCGCCGCCTTCCACGCAGGCCACAAACCAAAACCGACTCCAAGCCCAACCGAAACGACAAATCCGACTATTGGTGCCCACATCGGGACAAAAGTCGGCATGACATACTTGATGATTTCAGCCAGTCCCCAACCGAACAGAATGCCTATCAGTCCGCCCAAACCGGTCAGAGTCGCCGCTTCGATCAAGAATTGCAGCACGATGTCTCGCCGCCTGGCGCCAATGGCTTTGCGAACGCCGATTTCTTTTGTTCGCTCTGTCACGCTGACCAGCATGATGTTCATGACGCCAATGCCGCCGATCAGCAAACCTACGCTGGAAATCGCCACCATCAACAGAAAGACTCCGCCGGTAATAGCTTTGAATTGCTGGATGATTCCTTGCGAGGTTTGAATGCCAAAATTGTCCGGCTGCCCATAAGGGACATTACGACGTTTGCGCAAGACCTGGCGGATTTCGTCAACAGCCTGTTCTTCTTTGCCAAGAGCGAACTGAGCCATGACAAAATTCTCTTTGACGTTCGGCCAAATCTTGCGAATCGTGTTGTAAGGAATATAGACCGCTTTGTTTTGATTGCCCGGGTCGTCAGAAGGCGCAATAAACTGATCGCGCTGTTTCATCACTCCGATCACACGATAGTTGCGCCCGTTAATCATGATCTGTTTATCAAGCGCATTGACTGATGGAAAAAGCGTGTTGGCTACATCGCGCCCTATGACACACACATCGGCTCGTGTCAGATCTTCCCCTTCGGTGAAAAAACGCCCTTCAGTAATTTCGGTGTTACCCATTCTGAAGAAAGATGGCAAAGTTCCCTGCACTGTGGCATTGACCATTTCGGTATTCTGGTGCCGAATCTTGACACGTTCCGCCATCGGCCCTTGCACGAAATCCACAGGCGACATCAGTGGAGAAACGTCTTCAACAGAGGGACATTCATCACGGATGGCCATCGCGTCTTCATAGCTAATTGGTTTGCGCTGGCGCTCCTCTGCCGATGGGTTGATATTGAACCCCGGATCGAATTTGAAGATGTAAATGCTGCGGGTGCCGAAGGATTCAATCTCTTTGGCTACCTGGGAATCAATGCCCGACACAAACGCGGCAATCACAATGACGGTTGTAGTGCCGATGACGACTCCAAGAATCGTCAGGAACGAACGCAGCTTGTGCTGCCACAAAGTGTCAAAAGCCATCCAGATGTTTTCACGAAAATCTTGATGAGTCATAAGCTTTCACTCGTGAATTATCAGACTGCTCTGATCTATCTCGACGAAGCTGTGCTGATCGAACGCTTCCAGAATACTATTGAGATTGCGCGCAAAGAGAGCTTCGAGATCAGAGTTCCTGATGTTTCCGGTTGAAACCAGAAGCAATTTGAAAGGTTCGCGTTTAACGCGAACGGAAATGACAAAGTCTGCATCTTTTGTGATTACAACCCATTGCCCAGCCAGAGAAAGTTCGTTGATGGCTGAATCCGGCGTGCGATTTCCTAACGGCAGGTCGAGCGTATGAATGACTTGGTGACCGGCCACCCAGAGGAATTCGGCCAGGCGATGCGGCAATTGAGCGTCAACGATGAACTTCATACAAATCAGATCAAAGCGGCTTTGACACTTTTGACTTTGACGAACCGAGCCGCGAAAGCCAGCACAGCACTAATGTCTTCACGCTCAAGATCGCGGTAATCGGCCAGAATTTCTTCCGGTGTCATGCCGGAACTGAGAAGTTCAAGAACCATCTCAACCGGATAACGCAATCCGCGAATCGTTGGCTGGCCATGGCAAATGTCTGGATTAATAGTGATTCGGGATTCAGTCGAAGACGCATCTGAGTTGTTAGTCTGATTCATAATCAACCTCCTTGCCGCGAATCATAGCACACCTAAAATGACAGCCTACGCTGCCACAAAGTGTCAAAAGCCATCCAGATGTTTTCACGAAAATCCTGATGAGTCATGAGTACCTCGTTGCGAAATCAATCCGCTCGCATCGCGGTAACAGGGTCAAGCCCAGCAGCGCGCCAGGCTGGATAAACTCCGGCAATCAATCCTACTCCGCCGGAAACGCCCAAAGCCACTGCGACTGCCAGCATTGGCAGCGAAGTCGGAATCGGAGTCAAAGTTGAAACCAGTTTGCCGATTCCCCAAGCTATGGTGACGCCGACGGCTCCTCCAGCCAGAGCCTGAATGGTGGATTCAACCAGAAACTGGCGGATGATGTCTTTGCGCCGAGCGCCCAGGCTTTTGCGGATTCCAATTTCGCGCGTTCGTTCGGTGACGCTGACCAGCATGATATTCATGATGACTATGCCGCCGACGACCAGAGCGATTGAAGTGACTCCGACGGCAACGACCTGAATCGTGCCGAAGATTTTTTCGCGCAAGTTATTGACTGCACTGGGAGTGATGATTCCAAAGGTGTCTTTTTCGTTCGGTGATAGTTTGCGCCGGGTTCGCATAACGACGCGAGCTTCGTCAATCGCAGCTTCATAAGTTGCCGGGCTGGTTGAGGCGACGAACAATTGAATCGAACGACGAAAACCGTAAATGTTCAAAAACGTAGTCATCGGAATCGAAACGAATTTGTCGCGCGACTGACCGAAAACCGAACCCAGGGCTTTGGCTATACCCAGAACTTCAAACGGGCGGCCATCAATTTTGATCTTCTGGCCGATGGCATTGCTGGTCGGAAAAAAACGGTCAGCCACATCCTGGCCAATGAAACAAACCAGCCGAGCGCCTGCTTCATCGGTCTGATTAAACGAGCGGCCTTCGGCGATTTCCTTATTTTGAATCTCAATCATATTGGCGGTCATCGCCTGCAGGCTGACACCGATTAAAGATTCTTTGCCGTACTTCAACTCGACCATTTCCTGTTCCTGAGCGCCTGCATCTTTGATTGCCGCCTGTCCGATTCGTTCGCGCAATATGGCCAGATCGTCCATCGTCACGTCCTTGTTGTGTTTGCGCGCCTGTTCGTAAGCATCCAGACTGGAAAAGTCTTCGATTGAAAATTTCTGCACGGTGAAGGCGTTTGTGCCAATGTTGGCAATTTTTTCGTCAACGTATTTGTTGAAACCTTCGATCAGCGAAACGACTACGATGACGGTCGCCACACCGAAAATAACGCCCAGCAGCGTCAGAAATGACCTTAATTTGTGTGAGTGGATGGAATCAAGCGCCAGTTTGATAGCTTCTATGAAGTGCATAAATGTTCCTCAAGGCGTGTTGCGAACATGAAACTACGGCTGCAAATCTGAAAAAGTTCGGCTCAGTTTCATGAACTGAATATGCACTGGCGGGAAACTTTGCTGAAATCGGAAGTCGGAAGGATGAATGATGAATCGATTGTGCTTCAATTCATCATTCACTCTTCCGACTTCATCATTTCAATGTCAGTCCTGAATGGTGACTTTTTTCATCACCACTTTGTTGACCAATAACTGCCTTTGGTCGCTGGGTTGAGTGGCAATTCTGTCTACAACATCTATGCCTTCAATAACTTCACCGAACACAGTGTATTGACCATTCCATTGAGGGAAATCGCGCAGGCAAACGAAAAACTGGCTGGTTGCACTGTTCACGTCATTTCCGCGCCGAGCCGCGCCAAGCACACCTTTTTTGAAAGGCTTCTGGCTGAATTCAGCCGGAATTGTCGGCTGGCCGGGAGCGCCAATGCCCCAACTCTCGCGGTCGTCAGTTCTAGTATTCGGGTCGCCGCCCTGGATCAGCAGGTTTGGCACCGCGCGATGAAAAGCCAGGCCGTCATAAAAACCTTCGCGCGCCAGCTTCTTGAAATTCTCAACGTGTTTTGGAGCGGTTTCGCCATCAAGCTTGATTTTGATCTGGCCAAAGTCAGTATCAATTACCGCCACTCCGCCGCTGCTACCTTTTGAACAAGAACCGGCGACGAACGCCAGCGCCAACACAACTAAAATTCGGGTAAGTTTCATAATCTCCATTCCATATACAAACGGGATAAACAGGATTTGGACTTCCTTCAAACCCCGTAAATACTGTCTGATTTTTTATATTTCAAGTTTAGCTTTCAGGATTTCATTGACCGCCTTCGGATTGGCTTTACCGCCGGAGGCTTTCATCACCTGACCTACGAAAAATCCCATCAACCCAGTTTTACCGGCGCGATAACTTTCAGTTTCTTTTGGGTTTGCGGCTATGACTTCGTCAACGACCTTTTCAATCGCGCTGGTATCGGTAATTTGCACCAGTCCTTTTTCTTTGACGATTTCTGCCGGAGCTTTTCCAGTGGCAAACATTTCCGCGAAAACGTCTTTGGCAATTTTGCCGGAAATTGTCTTGTCGTCAATCAAGCGAATCATTGCCCCCAAATCTTCGGCTTTGATTTTACAGTCGGTGATTTCAGTTTCGGAGTTTCTCAGTTCGCGCAGCAGGTCAGAAAGAATCCAGTTCGCAGCCGCGCGATGGTTGCCGGAGGCTTTGATTGTCGCTTCAAAGTAATCGGCCAGAGCGCGTTCGCCGGTCAGCGTGAAAGATTCGTCGGCGTTCAATTCGTAATCGCGCATAAATCGTTGCCGCCTGGCTTCGGGCAATTCGGGCAATTCGGCTTTCAGAGCTTCGATCCACTCAGCACTGACTTCCAACACAGGCAAATCGGGATCGGGAAAGTAACGATAATCATGCGCGTCTTCTTTCGAGCGCATCGTGTAGGTCTTGTTGTCTTTCTCATTCCATAGACGTGTTTCCTGAACCATCGTTCCGCCTGCTTCGATCAGCGCGATCTGGCGATCAATCTCGTAATCAATCGCTTTCTGCAAAAACCGCAGCGAGTTGACGTTTTTGATCTCGGCGCGAGTGCCAAGCTTTTCCTGCCCCGCCGGGCGAACTGAAACGTTGGCGTCGCAACGCAAATTGCCTTCTTCCATGTTGCCGTCGCAGACGCCTATGAATTGCAGCGTGCGACGCAAAAAAGCCACGTAATCGTAAGCTTCCCAACTGGTGCGAAAGTCCGGCTCACTGACGATTTCCAGCAACGGAGTTCCGGCTCTGTTCAGATTGACGTGGGATTTGTCGTGAGCGCCGATGTCGTGGACTGACTTGCCTGCGTCTTCTTCAATGTGAGCGCGAGTCAGGGCAAAGCGTTTCGGTTTCCATTCAATCGGGCGTCCGCCTTCGTCGCGTTCACTGGTCAGAATTTCGACTGCGCCGTGTTCCGAAAACGGTTTGTCGTATTGAGAAATCTGGTAACCCTTGGGCAAATCCGGGTAGAAGTAATTTTTGCGGGCGAAGATTGATTCCGTGTTGATGCGCAGGTTCAGAGCCAACGCGGCCTTGCCTGCATTGACGACGGCTTCGCGGTTCAAGACTGGCAGAGCGCCAGGCAAGCCCAGGCAAACCGGACAAGTGTTGTCGTTTGGTTCCTGGCCAAACTCGGTTGAACAACCGCAAAAGATTTTTGAATCAGTGTTTAGCTGCGCGTGAACTTCCAGACCAATGACCGCTTCCCAACCCTCTTTCAATGCTTTTCTCCTTGCGAACCTATGATGTAGTTGAGTCTCAGGCGCGGGATTATAGCATTCTGGTCTGTTATGAAAACTGCGCTGGTATCAGCTAATCAGAATCACAGGCTCAATACACAGCGAAATCCATAATCGCTGTATTGATACTCCGGAGGCAGGCTGCTGCGGGCGGACACGCGGGCAATTTTGACCTGATGCCGCCACGAACCGCCGCGTGAAGCGCGCCGAACTCCTGCCGCAGGCCCTCGGGGATTGCGCGGCGGCGAGACGCTGTAATAATTCGCGTCGTACCAATCAGCGCACCATTCGTGAACATTTTCAGCGATGTCGTATAACCCGAAACCATTTGGAGGACGCCCTCCAACTCGCTCAGGTCCCGTGCCCCATAATTCGGCATAACGCGGCTGAGTGTGCGGCGGCTCATCGCCCCAGATGTAAAGCTTCGCTTCCAACCCGCCGCGCGCCGCCCGTTCCCATTCGGCTTCGGTCGGCAGGCGAAACGGCTTGCCGGTTCGTTCACTCAGCCAGGCGCAATAAGCAACGGCTTCAAACCAACTGACGCTCGTCACCGGTTGATCGGGATGATTGAATTTCGGATCGCGCCAGCCCCGCGGAGCCTGGCGGTCTGCCTCTTCAAGCCCTCCTGTCTCTGCCAGAAAGATGTGATACTGCCAATTGGTCACCGCAGTGCGTCCGATAGCGAAGCTGTCCACCAAAACGCGATGCGCAGGCCGTTCGTTCACCGCGCCCGACTCGCAGCCCATCAGGAACTCGCCCGCTGGGATCACGATCATTTCCGGCTCGAAATTCACTGACATTCATCACCTCAGTCTGGTCAATCTGTGGAAAAAGGTTTCGATTCCATAACCAAGCTCAAAAAAATTCAAGCCGCTTGAGCCAATTCGCCGCCCGTTTTCGCCTTCGGGGATGGGAGTGCAGTTAGCGCAATGGAAAACCATTCATCTTTTGCCTAAGTCGGCAAAAGATGAGACAGGCCTGCGCGAAGATGTCACAGCACCTTGCGGCAATAGCTTGGCCTTTTATCGAGTGAAAGCCATCAATAACTTCGCTCAAAATCTCGGCAACTTGCCATAGAGATTGATTATCAACATTGGAGAAGACCTCTCGACATAACCCCTTTTCAGAGGAGAAAATACATGACTATACGACGCTCATTTTTTCTATGGCGTTTAACATCTGCGGCATTCTTTCTGTTATGGGCACTTACCTCCATAAACGCCCAGCCGAGCAAAGGCGGGCTTGTGGGCGGCACTGGAGGCCTTGGCAATCCGGGGGGAACGTTGCAGAACCCGCGCGATATTATCCGGCCAGAAACAGCCTATTTCATCAAATCGAAAGGAACACAAAAAGTACTTGATGTCACCGGAGGAAGCGCGGCGACAGGGGTTGTCGTTCAGCAATTATCACTTAACGGTACCCTGGCCCAGAAGTTTATCTTCACGGATGCTGGAACCGATTTCTTTTTCATCAGGACCTCCACCGGGGGCCACTTCCTGACGCTACACCAAGCGGCAACCCCGACGATCGCGTTTCTCACGCAGGAGCTTGCCTCGACTGACCCGCAAACTGCGGACGCGCAGAAGTGGCGGATCGTCGAAAGCAGTGAGCCGACCTGCTTCTTCATAGTAAATAAGAAGGCAGCGGACTTTGTTCTACAGCCCATAACATCGGATGATAAAGCGCGGGTCGGTCTGGCCAGACGCGACGAGAATGACCGCCAGAAGTGGATTCTCAAG
>JBGAPB010000293.1:0-8080 GCA_044221525.1 Blastocatellia bacterium
TCAATTCGGCGTCGCGTTCCAGCATCAATTTGACCGGCTTGCCGCCAGCCATTTTGGAAACTTTGGCGGCTTCCAACCCCCAACGATCCACAGGGAATTTGCTGCCGAATCCGCCGCCGATGTGATCCATCTTGATGCGAACATTTCCGGCTGGCAGACCCAACGCGCGAGCGAATTCGCCACCGTTTGACGAAACCGATTGTGTGGATTGGTGTACGAGCAAGTTCTTGTCGTCTTCCCATTCGGCAATCAGGCCGTGGGTTTCCAGACAACAATGCGTGATGACATCGTTGCCGTATTCGCCTTCCAGCACGACATCGGCGCTGGCAAAAGCTTTGGCCGGATCGCCCGCGACGTTTTCGCTGGGTTTGCGGCGATTGGCTTCAGGGACGGCGTCCCAATTTTTGTCGTTTACCAGGTGCGGCAATCTTTCATAAACGACTTTGATGGCGTGCGCGGCGTCTTCGGCCTGAGCTTCGGTTTCCGCTGCGACGACGGCGATTTCATCGCCCGCCCACTGAATTTCAGTGCCGGGGCCTTGAATGATTTTGACGGCTTTGACGCCGGGCATTTTTTCGGCGGCACTCAGATCAATGCTGACGATCTTGGCGTGTGCATGCGGCGAGCGCAGAACTTTGCCGAACAACATGCCGGGACGGTTCAAATCGAAAGTGTATTTCGCTCGGCCTGAAACCTTGTCCGGGCCGTCCAGCCGCGAAATGCGTTTGCCGATGTGAGTTCGTTTGCCTTCTTCAGGCCATTTGTACTCAGCCATTGCGTTGCCCTCCTCTGGTCATTTTCGCCGGGCCTTTTTTCAAAGTAGCGGAAGCCTGGGCGATTGCGCCTTTGATTCCGTTGTAAGTGCCGCAGCGACAGAGATTACCGCCGACACCCATTTCAATTTGTTCTTCAGTCGGCGATGGATGTTTGTCCAGCAGCGCCTTGCAGGCCATGACGAAACCAGGAGTGCAGAATCCGCACTGCTGGGCGTCGTTGTCCCAGAACGCCTGTTGCACCGGATGCAGCTTGTCGCCCTGCGCCAGACTTTCGACGGTTTCGATCTTGCGGCCTTGAGCTTCGATGGCCAGCACTGTGCAGCCATACATCGGCTTGCCGTCAATAATCATGGTGCAGGCTCCGCAGGTTGCGCGGTCGCAAACGCGCTTGGCTCCGGTCGTGTCCAGATCGTTGCGGAGCGTGTCCAGCAAGGTCGCGCGCGGTTCGACGCTGACCTGTTTGGGAGCGCCGTTGATGTTTAAGGTGATGTTGGTTTTGCTTGGGCCGAAGATTTTGACTTCGGCTCCGGCGGCTTTGACGACTTTTTCGCCGCCGGCCACCAGCGGAATCGTCAAGGCTACGCCTGTGCCTTTCAGGAATTTGCGGCGAGACACTGCGGAATCCCCGGAAGTAGGGGAGTCGGCGGAATTGCCATGCCGTTCGTCAGAACTGCTCATCAGTTACCTCCGTTGGTCTAAGAGAGTGGAGTGAGTTTGCGAAAATTCGGTCGTACGTCTGCACAGACGACTTCGCAGTATTTAGGTTACAACCAATTACCAAATGGATTAAAGCGATTGATGTGTGGATTCGGAGTATAGCAACGGGGTAGGGAGGTGACAAGAAAACAGCTCAGCAATCATTATTCTGATTGCCTCCAGCGGCGAGAAAGTTTGATTGCGGCTTCCAACCGACGTCGCCAAAATCCTTTGCGGTTTTGCTTCAGCCGCCTGAACCATTCCCGGATTAATTCCGATTGGTGGTGGGTGCGCTGGTAAATCCGCGAAGCTTTGATCGTGGCATAGACGCGAGCCTTGAACGCGATAAATCTGACGTGCAGCCAGGCAAACCAACCGATCAGCAGCAGCTTTGGTTCGGTCAGCGTGTAAATCCGCGCGACCAATGCCGTCCCGGCGATCTTGGCAAAGACTACTACCAGAAATCCGAACGCCGCCTGACCGTGAGCGATGAACCACAGCGCCGCCAGCTTGACCGGCAACAGCAGCAAAGTTGGGATGGCGAATACCGATAGCGCACCATAAGGCGGCAAACTGGCAATCAAAGATTCGATCTGACGAAAGACCGGCAGCCGTCCAATCGTCGCCGCCAGCCGCTGCAAATCGTCCCACAGCCAGTCTTCCAGCAGGACGAAAATTGCCGCAATCAGAATAAACGGTGCGGCCAGCAGTTTTTTCCAGCGAAATTTCATCTTGCAATGACCACGGCCACATTTCTCATTGGCGCCCACATCTTGCTGATCTCTCGTAAAGTTATCCGCTGATGACCTTGTTTGGGATCAAGTACCTCGACTTCGGTAGTCAGCACGGAAGTCACTATCATCGCGTGAACGTCCGGCAATGAGTTATCAAGTTGTACGACCACGTAAACGATTGGGAAGTAGCCTTGATCCGTAAATTCTTCGAGGTCGGCAATTGTCAGAGAGAATTTGCGCGAGTTTGGAAAACCGAGAGAGCGGGCTGCGTGCATCAATTCAATTGCCGGAGTGCCGAAGATTGTGCAATCACACAATTCGCGCAATTCACTTTCCGACTTCGCCACGCCGAAAGTGGCAAGAACCATTCGCAGACAAGCCACGCCACAGGAGAAATCAGTTTCCTGTGGCAGAAATGGAGGGAGTTGAGACGCCACGCTTTTCCTCGAAAAGCTGCATCGCTCGGCGTTTGATTTCAGAAATTGCCGGGCGCGAGCACAACTCGCCGGTCAGTGTATCAACTGCTGCTTCACCGGCTTCACCAATTGGGCCTTCTTGTGGATAAAGGAAGAGAATCGGAATCCGCCAAACGTCCGCTTTTACATCAAGGGAAGGTTGGCCAGCCAAAAAGCGGTCGCCGACATAAGACACCAGCCATTCGTTGACTGCTGCTGCCGCCTGTCTGGAAGAAACGATATTGGCAACTTCTGTAATCATCGTGATGGACTTTACTGCAAGCCGGTTGGAATTTGAAGCTTGAGATTTACGGTTCACGTTTGCGCGCCTGAGCCTGAACCGCTGTGATGGCGATGGCGTCAACGATGTCTTCCCATTTGCAGCCGCGCGAAAGATCGTTCGCCGGTTTGTCCAAACCTTGCAGAATTGGGCCGATGGCTGTGGCTCCGGCCAGACGTTCGGTCAGTTTGTAGCCAATGTTGCCGGCGTTGATGTCCGGGAAGATCAGCACATTCGCGTGGCCTGCAACGGTGGAGCCTTTGGCTTTGGATTGGCCTATGCTTTCAACCAGCGCGGCGTCGAGTTGCAGTTCGCCGTCAATTTCCAAGTCTGGCCTTCGAGCGCGAACGGTTTTGGTGGCTTCTATGACTTTGTCGGCCATAGGATGTTGCGCCGAGCCTTTGGTGGAAAACGACAACATCGCCACGCGGGGTTCGGCGTCCAGCAAGGCTCGGCAGGTTTCCGCCGAAGCGATGGCGATTTCTGCCAGTTGCGGTGCCGTTGGATTGATGACCACTGCCGGGTCGGCAAAGATCAATGCGCCTTCGACTCCGACTTGTGAATTTGGCACAACCATCACGATAACTGAAGACACCAGCGAAAAGCCTTCGCGCAAACCGAGCGTAATCAGCGCCGAACGAACCGTGTGCGCTGTCGTGTTTGTTGCTCCGGCGACTGAGCCGTCGGCTTTGCCGTGGCGCACCATCATGTTTCCAAAATACAGCGGGTCCAGGATTTGCTTGTTGGCTTCGTCCAGGGTTGCGCCTTTGGCTCGACGAAGCTCGTAAAGCTCCTGGGCGTAACGCGGCAAATCCGCTGAGCGGCGATGATTTTGAATGACGACGTTGGTCAGACTGACACCGAGCGCCAAAGCTCGGCTGCGAATTTGTTCTTCGTCGCCAAGCACTGTGACGCGAGCCAGACGCTCTTCGGCAGTTTTGGACGCAGCGATGATCGTTCGGTCGTCGTCGCCTTCGGGCAGGACGATGTGTTGCAGTTGCGAAGCTGCTCGAACTCGGAGTTTGCGTAGGATGTCCATTTCAATCGGTGGTTGGTGGTTGGTGGTCGGTAGTTGGTGAAACGGCTCGGCGATTTTTCAGGTAACGCCAGCCGAAAACGGCCAGCACAGCCACGACGATGACGGTAACGACTGTGCTGTAAATGCTTAAATATTCGCCGACCTTATGCCAGTTTTTGCCGAAACTCATTCCCAAATAAAGCAGTATCGCGTTCCAGGCTGCCGCGCTCAGCGAACACAGCAAGGTCGTCATTGCCAGGTTCATCTTTGACATTCCGGCGACAAACGAAACGATGGCGCGCGTACCGGCCAAAAAGCGATTGACGATAATCACACCGTAACCGAATCGCTGAAACATCTTTTCGACCTGGGTGATTGCCGAAAGCGGCAAATAACGGCTTAACCGACCGGTGACTATGTGCTCTTGAAAATATCTGCCGACGACATAAGCCAGCACGAATCCGCAGGCGCTGCCCAACGTCGAAACGATCAGCGCCGAAGTGAAGTCAATTGTGCCGATGCCGATCAGCGTTCCGGCAAAAACCAGCAGCACATCGCTGGGCGAAGGCGGAAAGATGTTTTCAATGAAAGCCAAAAAAAACATCAGCGCCAGTACGCCTCCGGGCGGCAGTTGTTGAAGCCAGTTGATGCCTTGTTCGATAAAACCCATAACTAATCGGTGGTTGGTGGTTGGTGGTCGGTGGTCGGTTTCTTCCTGCTTGCGACCAACTGTTCGACCAGATCGGCGATTAAGTCTTCAATTTGTAAGTTGGAAAAATCGGTTTCCGAACTTGTCCAAAACTCCTGCAGGTTTTGCGCCCCGCCTTTTTCGTATTCGCGAGCCTGCAACAGCAGATCAAGCTTGTCGGCAGCTTTAACAATTCTGGCTTCCAGACTGGTTCGTTCTTCGTATTCCTGCCACAGCAGCAGATATTCTTCGCCAATTGCGCCCAGGCCGGAAAGCATTTCGTCGGCTATTTGTTCGTCCGCCGAATGCAACGCTTCCTTGTCAAAATAACGTTTGATCGTGTTGGGCAAATCGCCGGTTCTGGCTTCGATTAAATCGTGCAGCAGAGCCATTCGCAAAACCTTTTCGATGTTTGGTTCCAATCCCTGTCGCTGAGCCTGATCGGCCAGCAACATTGCAATCAAGGCTACGCCAAAAGAATGATCGGCTACTGACTCAACATCGCGCACTCCGCGCAACAGCCAGCCCGTTCGCGGCACGGCTTTCAAACGCATCAATTCAGCCAGAAAGGAGATGATATTCGTGCTTTCAGCTATCACGCCGCCGAAGCTACCGGTTTTGACCAGTGCCGTCAACCGTATGCTATATTCGCGATTCTGATGCTAGGCTTGAACTTTTGCCTTTTAACTTTTGCCCTTTGCCTTTTGATTTACGACCCATGTCTTATCCGGATTCATTCACAATTGACGACCGCAAAATCTCGCCGCCATTGGTTTTGTCACCGATGGCTGGCGTCACCGATTCGCCTTTTCGCCGTCTGGTTAAACGCCGTGGCGGAGCCGGTCTGTTCGTCACGGAATTCATCAGCGTCGAAGGCTTAACCCGCGGCAATCTGCGAACTCACGACCTGATGCGTTACAAACCGGACGAAGAGCGCCCGATTGCCATTCAGATTTTCGGTTACGACATAGAGCGCATGCGTTGGGCTGCTGAAATTGCACAGGAAGCCGGAGCCGATTTCGTAGACATCAACTGCGGCTGCCCGGCTAAAAAAGTCGTCAACGGCGGAGGCGGATCGAATCTGCTTCGTGATCTGCCTCAACTGGAAAAAATTCTGAAAGAGGTCAAGCGCGCAATTACGATTCCGATGACCGTCAAGATTCGCGCCGGTTGGGACGACAACTCCATCAACTGCGTCGAAGTCGCCAAGTTGATCGAAGATTGCGGCGGTTCGATGGTCACGCTTCACGGACGGACGCGAGTTCAGGCTTACAAAGGCCTCGCCAACTGGGATTTGGTTCGCGCTATCAAGGAAAACGTCTCGATTCCGGTTTCAGGCAGCGGAGACATTCTGGTTCCCGGACACGCGCTGGAGAGGTTTGATCGAACAGGTTGCGATGCCGTTCACATCGGTCGCGGAGCCATCGCCAATCCGTACATCTTTCGTCAGACCTGGGAAACGATGCAGGGTTTGGAACCATACCGCCCCACGCCAAAAGAGCTGCACGAAACTCTGTTGGAATTCCGCGACCTGTTGCGCGAACACATGCCTGAAAAAGGCGTCATTGGTCGAATGAAGATGATGTCGGCTCAGTTGTTGCGCGGAGTCCCGAATGGAACGCCGCTTCGCCAGATGGTGCTACGTTCGCCAACTGTCGAAGAGATGGAGCCGCTGTTCGCCGAATACTTTGAACTGGCTGAAACTTACGGCTTCAATTACGAAATGCAATCCGCTCCAGCCGAAGATGCTGAACTGGCCGAATGCGGAGTGTGATTGTCGCTCCCAAAGAAAATTTAGAAGGCTGGTTGACAGACCAAAACACGGTCAGTAGTATGCGCCTTCGTTTCCGGCCAGGTAGCTCAGTTGGTAGAGCAGCGGACTGAAAATCCGCGTGTCGGGGGTTCAATTCCCTCCCTGGCCACCAATCACATCAAAAAAGTAACGGCTACCACTCTGGTAGCCGTTACTTTTTACTTCGATCTTCGCGGAGGCCTCAGTTGGAACCAATATCTCATTTCTTTTATTCGCATCGGTTGAAGCTGCAATTTTGGGATTGGGGCACGGCGGGCAAACCGACGATGATCCTGGTTCACGGCGGATTGGATCACGCCAGAAACTGGGATTGGGTGGCACGAGAACTGTGCAGCGATTATCACATTTACGCTCTGGATTTGCGCGGTCACGGCAACAGCCAGCACGCGCCCGGCGCGCTTTACACCATTGCCGAACACGTTCTGGATTTGTCTGCACTGGTTGATGTTATTGATTCAAGCGACCATCAACACGATCCGATTTACATCATTGGCCACAGCCTGGGCGGAGTCATCTCCACGCTTTACACGGGGTTATTTCCTGAAAAAGTCAAAAAGCTGGTTTCGATTGAAGGTTTGGGGCCTCCGCCATCTCATAAAGTTTACGATCCGGCTTCAAAGCGGATGCGCCGCTGGATCGAAGAAATCCGCAAGATCGAAAAGCGCGAAGCTCACAGTTACCCCGATTTGGATTCGGCTGTGAATCGAATGAAAGAAGCCAATCCGCATTTGAAAGACGAAGTCGCTAGGCATCTGACTCTGCATGGCACAAACTGGAATTCGGATGGTTCGCTGACCTGGAAGTTCGATAACTTTGCGCGGCCATTTCCGCCCTTCGGTCATAACTTGCCTGACATTCAGGATGTTTACAGCCAGATCACCTGTCCGGTTTTATTGTTCTGGGGAATGGAAAGCTGGGCTCCTGACCCGGAAAACGACGGACGAGCCAGGCCAATCAAAAATCATAGGCTGGTGAAAGTCGCGGGCGCAGGCCACTGGGTTCATCACGATCAACTGGATTTATTTTTGGCTGAGACTAAGAAGTTTCTGGCTGAGTGAAAACTCTTACCGCCCACGAAATCACACAAAGAAAACAGAAAGAGAGGAATCTTTAGACAGGATTTACAGGATTCAACAGGATGATGGATCGGCCTGGGTGAATATGTGCCAAGTTGAAATCAATCCTGTGCAATCTTGTGAATCCTGTCTACTCCTTTCTTCGTGCCTTCTTCGTGTGACTTCGTGGGAGAAACGTAAAACTTTACGGGTCTTGCCGCTTTCTCATCTCAATCAGCTCCACGCTGCCTCGCGTAGTCAGTTGGTAATAATCACTGATCTCGCCTGCGTTGAATGCTTTGATCAATTGTTCGATTGGCTGCAAAAGCTGGACGCTGAAGTGATTGTCTATAGTTTGCGGGTGGACGTTCGTGTAGTAAGCGTAATTGAAATAGCTGCGAATCATCAGGCTGCGGCTGTCAATTGGCAACGACTTCAGATTTTCGACAAACCTGCCCATAGTGTCCTGTCTGAACAGATAAAACTCCACGTTTGAAACATAAAAGGCCGAAACCTTCTCGTTGATTTCCTTCAGGTAATCGCCGATGGATTTCAACGCCTTGAC
>JBGAPB010000294.1:0-7774 GCA_044221525.1 Blastocatellia bacterium
ATTCGTCCGAAATGGCGAAGATGCGCCGGCTGTGGTGATAGATGAATTTCTCCATCGCTTCGAAAAAAGCGATCAGTCGCCGTCCGCGCAACATTCCGAGTTTGACGGCGACTTCCGGCCAGATGTCTTGCAGGTTGTAACAATACGGAATGCGTTTCAGCAGTCCGAGCACATAAGCGGTCAGCCCGATGGTCAGCGGCGGCGACATGACAAAAATCACGTCCTGCTTGCCGGCGAACAACCCAGCCAGCGTTGAGGAAATGTTGAACGACAGGTAATTCAAAATGCGCTGCCAGCCGGAGCGTTTGTGCGGCACGAAGATGTACGACCGTATGACGTTCACGCGGCCAACGCGGTCGCGCTGGAATAACCGCCCGCGATATTCCGGCCAGACTTCGTCGCAGTTGTAATGCGGAAACGAAGCCAGCACGGTGACTTCATGACCGGCCTCGGCCCAGTCATCGCACATGGCGCGAATGATCGGCCCGTTCGATTGGCAACGGTCGGGTTCGTAATACAGGCTAACGACAAGAATCTTCATTGCGCCTTTTGCGCTCTCTATCAATGGGATTTTCCGGCACGCTTTGGGAGTTTAGTGATGATGGGGCGGGTTGATCGTCAGTCAGTTCATCGTCAATCGCTATCAACCAGCGCGCGAGGGCGGAAGCCTACAGTATGCCGAAAGCTTAGGCAAGAATGGCTTTAGCCGGGCGTGGTTTCAAGGCTATGATGTAGCCGAATCAATTCACCAACCAGGAGAATCCAATGAGTTCCGAATCGGAAAAACCGTTTCACCGAGTCGCCGCCGTCGGCGATGTTCCGCTCGGTTGCGGCATTCAAGTCACGATTGACCACAACGACATTGCGCTGTTCAACGTCGGCGGAGAGTTTTTCGCCATTGACGACCTTTGCCCGCATCGCGGAGCGGCGCTCACGCGGCGCTCCGCTAAACGAAGGTTTTTTGGATCAAGGCAAGGTCTTTTGCCCGCTGCATTGTTTTGATTTTGACTTGAAGACCGGCGCCTGCGGCATGGCTCCGCATTTGAGCGTTGCAACTTACCCAACCAAAACCGAAAACGGCGACGTTTTTATTCTTTACTAAAAAATGGCCGAGACTTCATTGCTACAATTTTATTACTGCTCGCTGTTTGCCGTTTCGGCGTTGTTCAATCTGAGCATGGCGGCAATGTTACTTTTCAAACCCGACGTTATGCTGGCGCGGTTGGAAATCCGCGACCCGGCGGCGAGGCTGCTGGCTCAATCGTTCGCTTCCAGCGTAACTGCATGGGGAATTGGTTATGCGTTGATTGCCTACGATCAAGTGCTTTTTCGCAACTTCGCCTGGCTGGGAGTTATTTCAAAAACGATTTTCTTCCTGATTTATTTTTCTGCTTTGGCAAAAGGCAGGCTGAAATTTGCGGCGTTTGTTCCCGCGCTGGTTGATCTGATTCTGGCTGCGCTGTTTGTTGAGTTCCTATGGCGAACGGCAAATCATTGATGCCTCAAAACCATCTCCCACGAAGCAACGCGAAGGCAGGCAAGTTCAAAAACGTATTCTTCGCATGGCTTCGTGGGAGTTCTATTTTTAGCTTCACTGAATCGCCAGCATTCGATCCAATGCCAGTTTCGCCCACCTTGCGGTTTCCTCATCAACCTTAATCTGATTGACGACGTGGCCATCAACCAGATTTTCCAGCGACCAGCACAGATTTTCAGGCGCAATGCGAAACATAGTCGCGCACATGCACAAGTCAGGAGCCAGCAGTGTCACGAACTTGTCCGCATGCCGCTTAGCCAGCCTATTGACCAGATTCAGTTCCGTTCCCACAGCCCATTTGCTGCCAGCCGGTGCTTCGGCAATCGTTTTGATAATGAACTCCGTCGAACCGTTAAAGTCGGATTTGTCCACGACTTCATATCGGCATTCGGGATGAACCAAAACCTTGATCCCGGGATGTTCCGCCCGGCGGTCGTCAACGTGGCGAACTTGAAAGCGTCCGTGAACTGAGCAGAAACCTTTCCACAAAATGATCCTGGCTTGACGCAACTGCTCCGGCGTATTTCCGCCAAGTTCCAACCGTGGATCCCAAACAACCATTTGTTCCAACGGAATGCCGAACTTGATGCCGGTGTTTCTCCCCAGATGTTCGTCGGGGAAGAAGAACAATTTTTCTTTTTGACCAAACGCCCATTTGAACAACGGCACGGCATTCGACGAAGTGCAGACAACGCCGTCGTGCCGCCCGCAGAAAGCTTTGATGTTCGCCGCCGAATTCATGTAAGTAATCGGCATCACATCGGCGATGCCCAACTGCTGTAATTGCTCCCAGGCCTCTTCAACCTGATCCAGCCGTGCCATATCGGCCATCGAACAACCGGCAGCCATGTCGGGCAAAATCACCTGTTGATGATCGGCGCTCAAAATATCTGCCGACTCAGCCATGAAATGCACTCCGCAAAACACCAGATGCTCGGCTTTTGGGCGCTCTGAAGCCATTTGCGACAGCTTGAACGAATCGCCTGTCAGGTCGGCGTGACAAATCACATCGTCGCGCTGGTAATGATGCCCAAGAATCACCACGCGGTCGCCCAGAGTTTTCTTGGCAATCTGAATTCGCCGGTAAAGCTCTTCTTCGCTCAGGCTTAGATAATCTTCAATCGGTTTGACGCCACTGCGTTTGAGCGCGACCGCTGCGCCGCCAGTCGTTTGATTGTCTATTGCTTGTTGCATCCTCTTTCTCCTTTCGGTTATCTGCGTTGACTTAGTGTACCTAGTACACGACGGCGCAAAGTGTACAAAAGACACTAAGTCTGCGCAAGCGGCATTTTACTTCCAGAGTTCAGCCCTCCGGCTGTTTTGATTGGGAGCGACAAGTTGAGACGTTGTCAGGTTCTGTTTATGCCCAAGGCTTTCATGCGGCGGTAAAGGTGGCTGCGATCAATTCCCATCAGTTCTGCGGTGCGAGTGATATTGCCGTCGGCTTCGGCCAGTTTGCGAAGGATGTATTCTCGTTCGTAGGTTTCAGAGGCTTCACGGTAAGAATCGAAATTATAACTGGATGCGGGCGGGGCTTCGCCGCTCAGGATTGGCAAATCGTCGGCGGTGATTTCTGGGCGCGAATGCATGATGATGACGCGCTCGACCGTGTTGCGAAGCTCGCGGACGTTGCCAGGCCAGTGATAAGTTTGCATACGTTCGATGGCCGACGGGCTGAACTCTTTTGGCATTTTGCGATTGGCCAAAGAAAATTCGCGGTTGAAATGGTCAACCAGCAGCGGCACGTCTTCCATCCGTTCGCGTAACGGAGGAATTTCAAACGGGATGACATTCAGGCGGTAAAACAAATCGGCGCGAAACAGCCCGCGTTCGATTTCGGCTTCCAGCCGCTTGTTGGTCGCGGCAATAACCCGCAAATCAACTTTGATGGAAGTTTCAGACCCAACCGGTTCAAAGCGTTGCTCTTCCAGTGCGCGCAACACCTTCGATTGAGTCTTGAAACTCATATCGCCAATTTCATCCAAAAAAATCGTGCCGTCGTCGGCGCGCTCGAACTTACCGCGTTTGGCTTGTGTCGCTCCTGTGAAAGCGCCTTTGACGTGGCCGAACAGTTCCGATTCGATCAAATCATCCGGAATGGCGGCACAGTTGACTTCGATAAAAGCCCGCGAAGCTCGCAAGCTGCGCGAATGCATGGCGCGCGCAACCAGTTCTTTTCCGGTTCCCGATTCGCCGTAAATCAAAACTCGTCCGTTGGTCGGCGCAGCAAAAGCGATTTGTTGCCGCAATGCCCGCATAGGCACGGAATCGCCAATCATCGCGTAACTGCGTTCCAGCTTGGCTTGCAGTTCGGTGTTGGCAGCTTCCAGTTCGCGCTGGCGAATGGCGTTTTTGACTGCCAGTACAGTCTTTTCCAGCGACAAAGGTTTTTCGATGAAATCATAAGCGCCAAGCTTGGTCGCCCGGACGGCGGTTTCGATTCGCCCGTGACCTGAAATCATGACCACGCTAACATCGGGATAAGTCGCCTTCAGCCGTTCCAAGGTTTCCAGTCCATCCATTCCTGGCAACCAAACATCCAGCAAAACACAGGCAAACAACCGTTTTTCAAACGCGCGCAGGCAGTCTTCGCCGCTGCCGACGGTGGAAACGTTGAACCCTTCGTCTTCCAGAACGCCGCCCAGCGATTGCCGGATACCTGCTTCGTCATCAACTATCAGAATTGAGTGAGCCATAACTTTAACTGCCTGAATTATACGCGCCGCGAAGCCGCTTGCCACATCACATCAACTGGGGCTTCCAATCCAGTCCACAGCCGAAATTGTTCAGCCGCCTGCCCTACCAGCATCGCCAGTCCGCCAAGCGTTTGGCAACCAGCGGCTTTTGCATCGCGCAACAAGGCGGTTTCTTCCGGCGTGTAAATCAAATCGTAAACCAGTTTGACGCCCCGCAAGCTTTCAGCGCGGAGCGGCGACTGGCCTTCGCTGTGATGCAGCATGCCGATGGGAGTGCAATTGATGACGATGTCGGTGTCGCCAGAAAAACTTTCGAGCGCGGCAAGCTTCGCGTTGAATTCGTCGGCCAACGGCTGAGCTTTATTCAGGTCGCGGGCAAAGATAGTCACATCGGCTCCGCGCTGGCTTAAGCCGTAACAGATTGCTCGCGCTGAGCCTCCAGCGCCAATAACGGCAACGCGCGCGCCGCGAAGCTCGGTCATTGCTTCCAATGGTTTCATCGCGCCGATCACATCGGTGTTGTAACCGACAAGCTTTTCACCCTCGACGACTATGGTGTTGACCGCGCCTACGGTTTTGGCCGTCGCGTCAATGTGGTCAAGGTACGGCATGACGGCAACTTTATGAGGAATCGTCACGCTCAGTCCGCGCAAGTTCCAATCCAGTTTTTTAGTCGCGGGACGGACGAAATCTTGAATGAATTCAGCCGCGTCAATAACTTCAAACGGCAAGTAAACTCCGTTGCATCCAGCTCGATCCAACGCTGGATTGTGCATCAGCGGCGAGCGGGAATGGCCAACCGGATTGCCTATGATGCCGTAAATTTGCGTGTCGCGGTTAAGCTGTTTGACCCGGTAAAGCCGCCGCAAATCATCAATCGTTGGCTGTCCGGCTGCGCTTTCGCTGCCGCGCCGCAACGAACCGAATGTCAGCATCGCTCCGCGTGAAAGCGACAAAGCTCTGGTGGTCAATCCGGCCAGCGACATGGCCAGGGCGATGACAGGCTTTTTGCCTTGCGCGTGTTCGATCAACTCGAAAGTCCGCAAACAATCGCCAATGCCGTTTGCCATCGTGGCGATCTTGACCACCGCCGCTGGAGTCGCCGCCATTTGGTCGTACCGCGCTGGCAAATCGTCCGGCGTTTCGTCGAAGTTGTGCCAGGAGCAAATAACTTTTTCCCAGGGAACGGGCGACTGCTCGTCAAAGCTTTCGACCAGATCGAATTCAAAATCCGCAAAGCGAATTGCGCTGACGACTTCGGGCGGCAAGTTACTCCAAAATGTCCGGCGATCCAGCAAACTTAAATCGCGCTGGCCACCTTGCTCACGCGGGCGAAAAGTCAGCAAAAGATTTGCGCCGCTTATTGCGGGCAAGTGGTCAATCACCGCCTGGCAGTCTTCAGCCGTCAGATAATCCAGCCGTAATTCGACAATATCAGCCGATTGAGCAGCTTCGCGTATGGCGGCGAGAAAAGCATCAGGATTGGTTTCTGTAATAGGAACGCAGATAAATTGGTTCAAGGCTTTTGTCACTTCGATTCTTTTAGAACATTCAATGTGAGGTTCAAACATCGGCATTATAGCCAAAAGCTTGCGCTGTCCAATTCGCTCGGCGATGATTCGCCGGTCATCAAAAACCGGCGAAGTTTTTTTGAAACGACGCATATCAAATGCGCGTCTTTGCCGACGAGCTTCCAGCACTTTTCTTTTTGACTTCACAACCTAGCAAACGTTCAGAGTCCAAGCTTCAGCTTGCCATAAAGGCGTAATCAACTCGAAGGTTGGGTTAAAGCTGAACTCTAAACCAGAAGGAGCGTTCCGAATGACAAGCAAAACTTCTTTGAATCCGGCCTGGCGGCTTTTGAGCCTGCGACACTTGTTGGCGTTGGTTTTTGCTCTGAGCCTGACATTTCCCGCACTGATTTCAGCCCAGCAAAGCGCCGCCAAACAACAGGCTGCACAAGCTTCTGGCAAACGCGCTTTGACGCATCAGGATTATGACGGCTGGCGTTCGATTCAAGGTCAGACTTTATCGCGCGACGGCAAGTTTTTGGCTTACGCCGCCGTGCCGCAAGATGGCGACGGTGAAATCATCGTTCGCAACCTGGCCACCGGCGCGGAATTCCGTTCGCCGCGTGGATGGCGTCCGCCGACGCCTCCGCCCAACGATCCAGAAGCCGGTCCAGGCGCTGGTTTTCAGGCTCTGGCCGGAGCCGTCAGACCACGCATCACCGCCGACAGCCGCTTCGCCATCTTCACCATAGAGCCAAATAAAGCCGACGTACTGAAAGCTCGCAAAGACAAAAAAACTCCTGAGCAAATGCCGAAAAATACGCTGGGCATTATGGATTTGGCGACCGGTCAGGTGACGCGCATCGAACGAGTCAAAAATTTCCAGGTTCCCGAAGACGGTTCAGGCTGGCTGGCTTATTCGCTGGAAGCCAAACCGGAAGAGAAAAAGCCCGAAGCCGATGCTCCGAAGCCATCGAACGACGATGAAGAATTTGACCAACGTCCGGGCGGAGGCGCTCAAGGTCGTGGCGCTGGAGGTGGACGCCCAGGCAGCGGTCGCAAAGAATACGGAACCGATTTGGTGTTGCGAAACCTGTCGAACAACAGCGAGCGCACTTTTGCCGACGCGCTGGATTACAGTTTCGCCAAAGACGCCAAAACGCTGGTGTTCACCGTCTCGGCTCGCAAGGAAGAGAGCAACGGAATCTTCGCCGCTACGCCGGGTAACGACGCCGCTCGAACAACAGCGAGCGCACTTTTGCCGACGCGCTGGATTACAGTTTCGCCAAAGACGCCAAAACGCTGGTGTTCACCGTCTCGGCTCGCAAGGAAGAGAGCAACGGAATCTTCGCCGCTACGCCGGGTAACGACGCCGCGCCGGTTGAACTGATTTCCGGCAAGGGCAAATACTCCAAACTGACCTGGGACGAAGATCAAACCCAACTGGCGTTTTTCAGCGACAAAGACGACGCCGCAGCCAAACAACCAAAAGTCAAAATTTATCTTTGGGATCGCAAAACCGACAAAGCAACCGAGATAGTTTCCACCGCGACCGCCGGATTCCGATCCGGCATGGTTATCAGCGAGCGCGGCGGCATCAGCTTTTCTCAGGACGGCGGCGAGTTGTTCCTTGGCGTAGCTCCTCCGCCAGAGCCGGAAAAAGACCCGAACGTCGTTGAACTGGAAGAAGAAAAAGTCGTCGCCGATTTGTGGCACTGGAAAGACGATTACATCCAGCCGATGCAGAAAGTCCGCGTTGAACAAGAACGCAATCGCAGCTACCGCGCGGTCTGGCATTTGAAAGATCAAAAGCTGGTTCAACTGGCCGACGAAACAATGCAAACCGTCAATCCATCGCAAAACGGTTTGTGGGCAATCGGTTCTGACGACCGCGCTTATCGCATTTTGATTGGTTATGAATCTTTCGGCGGCAGAAACGACAGCTACTTGGTGAACACGCTGGACGGTTCGCGCAAACAATTGCTCAAAGGCATTCGCGCCAACGTCTCGCTGTCGCCAAACGCCAAATA
>JBGAPB010000295.1:0-7956 GCA_044221525.1 Blastocatellia bacterium
CGGCAGTCGGTCGTAAACGTACTCGTAAGGTGGCGTTTGCCACTTGAAGCCTTCGGGCCAAAGATCGTGCATGGCTTTGATCAGAGCAATGCCGGTGATGACGGGTTTGAAAGCTTCGCGGTCGGTGACGTGAAGTTGGGCTCCGTGGCAGAGTTGAGCTACGTGTTTTTGAAAGGTCGGTTTGAAACTGTGAGGGCGAAAGTGAGCGCCTGGCAGATTGTGACTGTTCAGATGCTCGGCCAGTTCGTATGAATTAGCGTAAGGCGCTCCGGTGATTTCAAACGGGCGAGTCGTGCCGCGGCCTTCGCTGAATTTCGTGCCTTCGACAAACACCATTCCCGGATAAACCACTGCCGAATCCAACGTTGGAATGTTCGGCGAAGGAAGCACCCAGCGCGCGTCCGTGTCGTCAAACCAGAATTCGCGCTTGTAACCTTGCATCGGAATGACTTCCAGGTCGCAGCCAATGCCGAATTCTTCGTTGAACATTTGCGCCAGTTCACCGACGGTCATGCCGTGGCGCATCGGTATTGGGTACATCCCAACAAAAGATTCGTAGCCGGATTCCAGAATGTTGCCTTCGATTCCAACGCCGCCAATTGGATTTGGCCGGTCGCAAACCACAAAGCGTTTGCCGAGTTCTTTGGCCGATTGCATCGCTAGCGCCATCGTGTAAATGAATGTGTAAACACGAGTTCCCACGTCTTGGACATCGAACACCAGCACGTCAACATCTGCCAACATCTGCGCCGTAGGCTTGCGGACTTCGCCATAAAGCGAATAAGCCATCACTCCTGTGCGCGTGTCGCGGAAACCTTCCCATTCGATCATGTTGTCCTGGGTTTCTCCGCGAATGCCATGTTGCGGGCCAAACAGGGACGTAAGGTTCACGCCAGAATTCTGACCGAACAGGTCAGCCGAATGACGAAAGTCGTGGTCAATCGAAGCCGGATGGCAGATCAACCCTGTGCGTGCGCCGCTCAAAGATTGCGGGCGGTCGCTCAGTAAAACTTCGATTCCAAGTGCGATTTTATTCATCAGGTTATTTGGTTCAGGAATTGAAAGCGGACGCTTCGCGCTTCAATCACATCAGGCAAGGCACAGCAAGCAAGGATGCCTGCTTGCCCGGTTACTGGGCACGGGAAATCAGAAAAGCAAAACCACCGATAACCACTACCAGAGCAATCACCAGCAGCGCGATTCCCAGCCCGACAGCCAAGTAGTTTTTCTGCACGAAGCTGCGTTGCTCCTGCTGGCTTTGATCTTCAGACTGCTGAATTTCGCGCCAACGCTCGCTCATCTTTTCGATCGAAGCAGGGTAAGAAGCTTCAGCGCCAAGCGGCGGAGTCCTTGGCGATTCTTCAGTCATTTTCTGCTGTTGTTTCTCGAATTGATTCACGGCTGGGAGTATCAAAGATGCTTCGAGGAGTGTCAATCTTTAGACTTTCAAACAGAATTGTTGACTTCCTTTTGGTCGCGACCACAAAATTGGACTTATGGGAACGCCGACAACTAATCAAATCACTCCGCTGTTGGTGAACTGGCGTCAAGGCGACGAAAAAGCTTTGGCGGATCTGCTGCCGATTGTTTACCAGGAGTTGCGTAAAATCGCCGACAGTTACCTGCGCCGGGAACGTTCGGACCACACGCTGCAACCGACGGCGCTGATCAACGAAGCTTATATGCGATTGGTGGATCAAAGCCTGCCGCAATGGCAAAATCGCGCGCATTTTTATGGAGTTGCCGCCCAGTTGATGCGCCAGATTCTGGTTGAACATGCGCGAGCACAACTAACTCAGAAACGTGGCGGAGGGGCAGAACAAATCGAGCTTGAAGACGCGCTGAATTATGTGCCTGAAAAAGCGGCGGAACTGGTGGCGCTGGATGACGCGCTGAATTCATTGGCAGAGTTCGACCAGCGCAAAAGCCGCTTGATAGAGTTGCGTTACTTCGGCGGTTTATCAGTGGAAGAAACCGCTCACGTCATGAACGTTTCAACCGCCACCATCACGCGCGAACAACGCCTGGCTCAAGCTTGGTTGCGTCAGGCCTTGCGAAAAAACTGAGCAGAGGAATTGCCGTAAACCCAACTTATAAGCTTATGACTCCTGAACGCTGGCGCAAAATCGAATCCATCTTCCAAACAGTCATCGAAAAGCCAAAACCCGAAAGGCAGATGATGTTGACGCAATACTGCGGCGAAGACACTGAACTGCGTCGCGAAGTCGAGGCCTTGCTCGGCGAAGATGAAACAAACGATTTTGACGACTTCATTCAGGCTCCGATCAAAGATGTAGCTCAATCCTTACCTACACTGAAATCGGACAATTACATTGGGCGTGATATTGGTTCGTATCACATCGTCAAGATACTGGGGCAAGGCGGAATGGGCGCAGTCTATCTGGCTGAACGCGCCGATGCCGAATACTACCGACAGGTCGCGCTGAAAATCGTCCGGCGCGGAATGGATTCCAGCTTTGTGTTGAAACGATTCCGCGTCGAGCGGCAAATTCTGGCTACGCTGGAACATCCGAACATCGCGCAATTGCTGGATGGCGGTTCGACTGAAGACGGCTTGCCATATTTCGTGATGGAGTACGTTCAAGGTCAACCGCTGACCGAATACTGCGACACGGAGCAACTTTCGTTGGCGGATCGGCTGAAATTGTTTTTGCCGGTTTGCGCCGCTGTTCAACACGCTCACCAGAAATTGATCGTTCACCGCGATTTGAAACCCAGCAACATTCTGGTCACGACAGAAGGCACGCCGAAGCTGCTGGATTTTGGCATCGCCAAACTGCTTGACCCAACCTTGTCGCCTACGCCGCTGACTCGCACCCAAACATCAATGCGGTTGATGACACCCGATTACGCCAGCCCCGAACAGGTGCGCGGTTTGCCGATCACCGCCTCCAGTGATGTTTACTCGCTGGGCGTTGTGCTTTACGAATTGTTGACCGGCGCACGGCCTTACCAATTTGAGACTTACTCACCAGCCGAAATCGAACGCGCCATCTGCGACACAGAGGTTGAACGCCCAAGCGCGCTCGCCGAAAAGCTTCATAGTTCAGGAATGGTGAAATCGGAGGACGGAAAACCGAAGATGGGAGGGCGATTCTTCCACCATTCTTCCTTCATTCCACGTCGTTCAAGTCTGCGCGGTGATTTGGACAACATCGTGTTAATGGCTTTGCGAAAAGAACCGGAGCGTCGTTACCAATCCGTCGAACAACTGGCTAAAGACATTCGCTGTTATCTGGAAGGTCGTCCGATCAGCGCGCGGCGTGAAAGCGCCATTTATCGCACCGGTAAATTCGTTCGTCGCAACAAACTGGCAGTGACCGCCGCCGCGTTGGTGTTTTTCAGTTTGCTCGGTGGAATCATTACAACGACCCGTGCGGCGCGCATAGCTCAAATCGAACGCGCACGCGCCGAAGCCAACCTGGTTGAAGCTCAAACCCAACGCGCCGAAGCCGACCGCCAGCGTTTGATTGCCGAACAGCAGCGCGCTGAAGCGTTGACGCAACGCGAACGTGCCGAAACCGAAGCTGCCGAAGCTAATTTGCAACGAGAGCTTGCCGAAGCCCAGCGAGCCGAAGCCGATGCCCAGCGCAAAAACGCTGAAACTCAACAGGAACGCGCCGAGCGCCGTTTTGCTCAGGTGCGAAAACTGGCCAACACCTTTCTGTTTGATTTTCACGACAAGATTCAAACGCTGGCCGGAGCCACCGCCGCGCGGGAGATGGTGGTGAAAACCGCACTGGAATATCTGGACAGCCTAGCCAAAGACGCCGAAAACGATCCTTCATTATTATTGGAATTAGCAGCGGCATACGTGCGGGTCGGTGACGTGCAAGGCGCGCCTGACCGACCAAACCTTGGCCAAAAAGATGCTGCCAAGGCAAGCTATCAGCGCGGCATCGAGCTTGGGGAAAAATTACGAAGTGCAGGACGAACAGATGTACCAATGATGCGGGCGTTGGCCTTGGCTTATAGCAGAATGGGCGAACTGACAAGCAACACTGGTGAGAAGACAATTGCTCAACAGGCAACTCAAAAAAGCATGGAAATTGCCAATCAAGTGTTGGCCACTGGCGTAAAAGATGATGATTTCTATTACGTTTTGGCGATAGGTAATCACGTCTTAGGAAATCTGGAAAATAACCGTGGGAATGAACTTGGGGCGTTGTCTTATTCGCAAGGGGAAGCGGATGCAAGCGACCGCTGGTTGAAAGAAATGGGGACGCCGCGCGCGCGAGTCAAATCCTCACAGAGTTTTCGGTCGCTGGGAGATGCATTGCGGAATCTGGGGCGGTTGCCGGAAGCCAGGGAAAATCTGAATCGCGCACTGGCATTGCAAAACGAGATTTGCCAATTAGAGCCGAGCAACGTAGACGCACGATTATCCAGAGCAAGTACTTATTATTTCCTTGGCAAAACAGTACATGAACTGGGCGAACTGAAAGAAGCGCTGGCTTATCACCGACAGGCTTTGAATGTTTTTGAAGAGGTGGCAGCGAAGGATCCCAAAAATGCGAGCGTGCGTTCGCTACTTCGTTTTCAAGCTTCATTCCTCGGCGCTGAATTGCTGGACTCTGATCCTGCGCAAGCCGTCGAAGTCTTAAAGAAATCACTGCAACGTGGCAGTGATGAAAGACCGATCCCTCCGCAATATCGCATTTACCAGGTTTTCACTTACATCAATCTGGCTAGAGGGCATTGGTTGACTGGTAATCGGGCAGAAGCAGAAAAGAGTCTTCAGGAAGCGCAAACGTTGTTGCAGGCTGCTCCCCCCAAGCAATTTTATGAAATGGGGATTCCAATTTATCGCGTGCATAACTCTGCCGGATTAGTGCTGCTCGAAATGGGCGAGATAGCCCCTGCCTTGACGCACTTGCAACAGGCGCTCCAACTAGGACAGGAATATCAGGCAAGCCACAGCAACGAGCTTTCAATCTGGAACGAGATGGCAGAGATCAAAGAAGCCTTTGGCAAATACCAGATGACTCTTGCCCGACGTTCCGGCCTTTCCGCCGAACAGTCACTACAACATTGGCGTGAAGCACGCGATTGGTATCAACAAAGTCTGACCTATCTTCAGGAATGGGGTCGCCGCTCACCAGGCAACACGCAAAGTGTGCTAAGAGCCAAAGACGTTTCCAAGCACATCACGCAATGCGATGTGGCTTTGGCTGGACTGGCAGCCAAACAGCAACGCTGATTTCTGCTCTGAGTCCTTTTACCAAACTGATTACCACCGAACCGGAATTCACTCCGCCACTTTGCCCCTGCCTTCAAAAAATCTAAAAAAAAGTTTTTAACTGTGACGAAATCAGCCAACTTTTCTCGCCTGCCTGGGTGAGGCGCAAAAACGACGATTCAAGCGAATCGCCCAGGCGCAAGTAGTAACCCATTTATCAGAAGAAGGAGAACGTTATGAAGAACAGATTATTGATGTCCATTACCGCGGGGATTGCTCTGGCTTTTTGTTTGACGCTGCTGTCTGCCGCAAATACCAGCGCGCAGAGCAATAATCCGCCCAAGCGCACTGAACCAACAAGGCCAATGGCGCCGACAAGACCGGAAATGAATTCAGGAAAGGTTTTTCTGAAATGCGAACCGGCTCAGAGCGATGTGGCCGTGATGGTCAAAATCACCAACAACACCGGCCAGACGATTCCACAGGGCACCAAGCTATTTTACGAAGTCAAAAAGGCCGGGTTGAACGGCAATGTTGGCGTGTCTGGAAACGGCCTGGCTCCCAATGATTACATCAAGACTTCGGCTGGCGGACATTGGACTGACAGCGCGCCTTGCACCGCTTACTACAACAAAAAGTAGGCAAAACTTCGACTTGGAGAAAAGTGTGATGAGTAACCAGCAAATGCAAAAAGAAACTGTCGCGCCGATGCACGAACTGACAATTGAATTACAGGATCGAATTCGCCGCGCCAGTGCCCCAACGTTACTCGATTTGGAGGCTGTGACAATGGAACTACCACAGAATCTTTTTCGCATTGCCTCCATCGAACAGGCCGAAACAAAGAGTCGTCCGTTTTCGGATGGCTCTTTGCTCAAAAATCTATCCGGTGGCTGAACCGAAACGCATAAACAGATTTTACCAACCAGGGAATCGCATTCGACCATCCCTAAACCAAAACAGGAGAAGAACCACAATGAAAAATCAGAATATCGTCGCCAATAACCGCATCGCTAAAATCAAAACTTTCTTTTTTCTGCCTTGCCTGCTGGCGCTGGGTCTGACTATGAGCGGCAATGCTGGACGCTTCATCCCTTCGGCTCAGGCAAAAGCAGCGACAATCGCTCCGGCTGCAGTGAACCTGACACCTGAACAGATTGAGGCGGCGGTCGAAGAATACTTTGCCTCCATCAGTTCGCTCGATGTTCAACGCTATGTGAACAACTTTGCGGCGAATGGCGTACTGGAAGACCCGGTCGGAACTCCAGCGGTTCAAGGGACTCAAGCCATCGCAGCCTACTTCGGCGCAATCATCGCTCCGTTCAGTCAGATCAAGGCTAAAGTTCAGGAAGTGATCCCTGGTGGTCAGGAAGCCGCCGTCAATTGGAAGCTCAACCTGACGACGACAACCGGCAAGAAAATCACGATTGACGGCATGGGCATTTTCAAATTCGACCAGACAGGAAAGCTTGAATCAGTCAGAGAGTTTTGGGACTTGGCGGCCTTTCTGGCTCAACTGCAAAGCTAAAACCTGCACAGTGAACCGGCAAAGCCTTCAAAGACTACACCCAAAACACGACCGGTCTGGTGGCTGACCTGTCAGGTTATTTGCCTCCTCAAGGTCATCTGGAATTCTTCAAAAAGAAAAGCTGCAGATTTGCGCGCTTGCGCTTGTCTGCAGCTTTTCTTTTTGAAATGACGGAAGCTAAGAACTAAGCCAGACGGCTTGTTATCATAATTTTGATGTTAGCTACTGCGAAAGAAAGCGACGCACGCGATCTCCTAAAGCTGGCAGTTTAAGCAGGCAGCAGGCCTTTTATCTCTCTCACCACACGCTCGACCTCTTCCTGATCGGCCAAGGCAATCATAAAGAATTTGTAGCCTTCGCTGATACAAACCATCCCGTTGGCGAAAAACCAAATTCCGTTCAGAAGCGGATTGCCACCTAGAATCAAACTAACCGGAAAGCCGGTCACCGTTGCACCTGAAAAAGCAGCGCCGATCATCGAAGCCCCCGCCGCTACACTGAAAGCTCCCAGCAAAGGCGCTCCGACGTATTTCGTCAGGTTGCGCTGAAACTCTATGCGGTCGCGTTCCGCTTCATCCAATTTTCCTTCGGCCAGCAAACGCTCCTGCTCTTTTAGATAATCGTTATACTTTTCGGTCAACTTGCGAATGCCAACGATAGGCATAGCGCTGTTGAAGAACCAGTTCCCCGCCCCGCCAGCGCCAAGTATCGTCGCACCAACTGCTGGCAGCGCAGAACCGACTCTGATTCCGGCAATCATCGAAAACGAAACGACGGCTGTCTTACCTGGGTTTTCCTTGATCCAGACGCGAGCTTTTTCATAACCGCTGACTGCGGCTTCGGCCATTCGCGCTCCGGCGGTTCCGGTGTTGTAGGCTTGTTCAGCGCGTTGGTAATAGTTCTTGGCCGAGCCGAAAACGTCACGAACGGTTTCTTCGGCATTTTTGGAAAACAACTCAGCGCCGGCTTGAGCAGTCGTTGCGCCTTGTTTGATTGTCTCTTCTGCTTTTGTCGCAACATCGCGCAAATTGTCGGTGACTTTGAACTCTTCGTCGAGTTTGCCGAACTGTTCGCGCGCAGCAGTAGCTGCTTGATTGGCTGTCTGGTTGAGCGAATCGGTCGCCTTGCGAGCGACTTCGCCAGCCGTGTTGACGCCTTGCTCGAATTTGTTTTTCAGGTCGAACTTCTCGTCCAGGTCTTGCGCCGTCCGCTTCGCCGCGTCGCGCAA
>JBGAPB010000296.1:0-7943 GCA_044221525.1 Blastocatellia bacterium
CCTTGGCGCGGTAAAAGAACGGCACGGCGGTGACACACAAAATCACCATCGCCAGCGGCAATCCAAAATAGAATTGAATGAACCGCATCCCGTCGGCGTAAGCCTGTCCAGTTGTGCCTACCAACGTGATGGCCGAAAGCTGAGTCGCCATGACCGACAAACCCACAGCCCACCACGGCAGGCTGCGATTGGCCAGAAAGTAACCTTCAATTTCGGTGCTTTTTTTGGTCAGCCGCAATCCGTCGTAAACGACGTAAATCAGATAAGCGGCGACAATCGCCCAATCCAGCCAATGCATTTGATGATCTCCGATCTTTGGAGTGCTGCGGCCTTAGCGCAGCTTTGGTATTCGCCTCAGTTGGCAAAAGCGCGTGAAAACAACCACAGCGCAACAATCAAGACGATGCTGTAAACGATGACGGTGATGTAAACGCTATTCCAGTGAGGGTATTCGTGCTCGTCCAGGTTGTCTTCATCCATTATCAGGCCTCCTTCAAAACAAGAGGAAAGGAGATAACGGAACAAACAGAAATAACTGAATAGACGGAAAAGCTCATAAGATTCTGTTTGTTCCGTTCATTCCGTTTGTTCTGTTATCTCTCTTTCACCAAATTAGACAGAACTCGTTCGTGCAAAGTCGGCACGTAATCCAAATGCTCTGGCCGCATCAGTACGCTGCGGAAAACGGTCATTGCCGCTTCATCCCAAACCAAATCTTGATGTTGGGCAAACAGGCTTGGCTTGGCGTTGAACTTGGCCAGATAGATTGGATGTTCGGCGTCGTTCATCAATGCTTCAAAGACGCGATGAGTTATCTGGCTGGTTTCTGAAACCTTCAGGCTACTGGCCGCGAAGAAATTGACTATGTCCAGTTGAGGCGGCAAAACCAGTCGCAACTTGTCGCTGTCTTCAATCAGCTTCGACCAGCGAACTGCTGCCGCGCGAGTCTTTTGCAGAATCGCGCCCAGTCCATCAGCCGCCAGCGGAAAGCATTTCAGCGTAGCCCACAAAGCAGCCGCAGCGGCTCCGGCGCGCGAACATTCCAGACTGATTTCGCCCAGATGCAATTCGTTCGAGGTGAAATACGTGTACGGCGAATCGTGTTTGTAAAAGCGCCCGACGCTTGGATCGCGGAACAGCACGGAGCCGCAACCATAAGGTTGAAGCCCGTGTTTGTGCGGATCAACGACTACGCTGTCGGATTCGGCGATGGCCTGGAACGCGGCATTGGCTTCAGGGCCGAGCATGTCAGCATCTGCCAGCAGCTTGAAAAATCCGCCGTAAGCTCCGTCCACGTGGATGCGGAAATCGAATTCGCGGCGAAGCTTGACCGCTTCGTCAATCGGGTCAACCGCGCCCAGCGCTGTCGTTCCCGAAGTCATCACCACGGTTCCGATTTCGCCGGTTTTGAGCTTTGCCCGCAGATCGTCCAAATCCATCCGCCCGCGACCATCAACGGCAATTTCAATTGTTCGAGCGCCAATGACTTCGCACATTCGACTGTGCGTGTAATGGGCTTCGGTGGAAAAGGCGACGGCCTTTGTTGGATGCAGGGAACGCGCCACCCACAAAGCTTCAAGGTTGGCGACCGTCCCGCTGGAAGTCAGATGGCCCAGATGGTTTTCATAACCGAACATCCTGGCCATTTCGGCAACGACTTCGATCTCCATCTTTGCCGTAGCCGGGCCGCCGTCCAGCGCGTGGTTGTTCGGATTGATTTGCTGAGCGATGAAATACGCCATCGAAGCTATGGCGTGCGGAGGTTTCAACATCTGCCCGGCATAGCTGGGATGCCAGAATGGGTAATTGTCGCCAAGCCGGTCAACCAGTTCAGCCAAGACGGCACTGGCTTTGTCTTCAGACAGCCGCAGAGTTTCGTCAATTTCGTATTCGTGCCAGCGCGATTGCCATTCGGCCAGACGGTTCAAGGCGTCGGGCAGCAGTTTCAAAATTGTTTCGGAAGCTTTCATTGTTGGGGAAATGTCTGTCTTGAAAATAAGCCATTATTGGGCAGGGGGAATCAGCCTCGCCCAATCAGTTAATGGTGCATGGGCGATGGTTAATTCCCGCTGTCATTCCGTCTGCAAAAATTCGGCTTGCAATCGAAGTAACAAGGAAAGCACGTTGCGTTCGACCGCGAGAGCTTCGATTTCAAATGGAATCTGTGTGTAAGCGACTTTGGCATCCATTCCGCGCCAGCGGTTTTGGAAGTAAGCCAGCAAATACCTGAATCTGAATTGCCACGTGCCAAATTGTTCATACTGACGGCAATGCTCTACTTCGTGAGCAATCAGCGTTAGGCCTTCGACAGTGTCAATTCTGTAAAACCCTGGCGCTAGGTAAATTCTCCAACCGTTTGTGTAACCAATCGGTTCGGCGGCGGCGGTGATTGAAACGTAACGCGGGATGCCTTCAAAAATGCGAACCCTGCTCAGGTCAAAGCCGGGAAAAAAAGGCGCGAGCAGTTGTTGAACTTCGAGCGGCAACGGCTCGCCTTGTCGTTTCATAGACAACCCAGCCGCTATCTGTGCTGCATAGCCTTTCGCAACATTTCAGCAAACAACTCGACCAGCGGCTGTGTCAGCATTCTGAATGCGGCTTCAAACGCCTGGGCGAATCTGGCTTTAGTGATGTCGTCGGACAGAACCACCAACGGAGGCAACCCTGCGCGTTCGGTGTAAAAGCTGGCGGCCAACATCGCAGCCGGTTCGTTTGCCGCCGTAAATGGATGCATGTCCAGCAGTCGCAGATAAACCACCGAAGCTTGTTCGACGGCATGAAGTTCGGCGAAGCTTTCAGTAGAAAACCAGTCGAAAGCCATATCAATCATCTTCGGCAACAAAATTGCCGGAGTCGGATCGTGCATCTCGTTCAGCGGGCGTGGTTCGGTTTTTCGCAGTTCAGCTTTTGCGCCGGTCAAAGTTTCGTGCAGCTCCATCAATCGTTCCGGGCTTAATTTAGCTTCGGGTTCGGAGGCCCAGCTTGAGATTTTGACAGCCGCTGCCATCAATCTGTCTTGCTGAAGTTCGCCGGAACGTCGCAGCAAATGTTCGATTTGGTATTCGCGCAATTGTTCCGACGAAGCTCCGGCCAGTTTCCAGTTTTCCTGCTCAGTCGCCAGTGTCGCAGACCACGACCCTGACGATTTCAAATTGTCGTTGAAGATAGGTAATTCCATAGCGGTTATTTACGAGCGCGCATCGTACAAGGCGGCCATCAATGCCGCAACGTCACCGATTTGTGTGCCCAGCTTTGCCGGAACTATTTCGCAAGCCGCTGCGGCTTGCGGCAGAGCTTCTTCGGCGACAGCTCGCCGCGCAGGTTCCAGTACCCTGTCGCCCAAGACCACAGCCAGCGAACCCAGCACGATCATTTGCGGATTCAGCGTATCCACCAACAAAGCCATTCCGCGCCCCATCCATTTTCCAGCTTCGGCGGCGACTGCCAGGGCGTCAGAATCGTCGGCCAACATACATTCGACGACTTCGCGGATTGGCGTTGTCTGAGTCCAACGAAGCGGAAACATCATTGTCGCAAGTTCAACCAAACCTTGTCCGGAAGCGAAACCTTCCCATGAACCGACTTTGCCAAACCCGATAGGCCCGGACCAAGCCAGGCGCAGATGGCCGACTTCGCCAGCAGTGTCGGTCGCTCCGTGCAAGATTTGACCGTTGATAATCAAACCGGCTCCCAGGCCAGTGCCAAAGGTCAGAAAGATCAGATGGCGAAGACCGATTTTTCCGCGTCCGGCTCCGAAGTGAAATTCCGCCAGCGCGCCCGCGTTCCCGTCATGTTCAATGAAAACCGGCAAGCCGGGAAATTCGATCTCCAGCGCAGTTTTCAGATAAACACCATGCCAGCCGGGCAGATGCGGCGGGTCAATCAGGATGCCTTCGCTGATAAGCAGAGGGCCGCCGATTGAAACGCTGACGGCAGAGACTTTACGACCAGCGGCCCTGGCGTTTTCGATCACTTGGGTTGCCACGGCGATCATTCGTGGAAAGGTTGCGGCGCATGGCAGGTGCGCTTCGGTTGAGATTTCTTCGCGTTGCAGAATTTCGGCCTGGCGCGTGCCTTCGATGATGGCGGTTTTGGTTCCGCCAATATCAAAACCAAGGATTGTCATGGATTGTTCCGCCATCAAAATTCACCTCATCGAACATTGCAGTTAATGAACTGCATCAAGTATGCTTTGGCCGTCAGAGAGTAACATCCCCAATCTCTTACGGTTCAAATAATCACAGAAAAAGAAGCACAGGCTGCCCCAAAAGCCTCATGAAATTACGTGATAAGGAGTAAGACACCATGAATGCTGCTGAAGTGATTCCCATGCCAACTGCCGATCATCACCAGTCCGCCGCCAATCAAAATATCAGCGCCGCCGCCGTCCAGGAAGTGGCAGGCTCAGGCAACATCGAAAAAATTCGAGACATTCTATTTGGCGCTCAAATGCGTGAATACGAACGCCGATTCGGGCGATTGGAAGAACGGCTGATGAAAGAAGCCGCCGATGCGCGCGAAGACGCTCGCCGCCGTTTCGATTCGTTGGAAGCTTTTATCAAGCAGGAAATCGGCGCGCTGGGCGACAGACTGAGGTCGGAAAACCAGCAACGCACACAGGCGACCGAAGAAACCACACGCGAACTGCGCGACACTTCGCGTTCGCTGACCAACAAGATTAACGCGCTGGACGAGCAAAGCTCTCAGGCTCAGCGCGAATTGCGCCAGCAGATTCTGGATCAAGCCAAAAGCCTGGCTGACGAAATCAGGCTCAAGCACGACGATCTGTCGGTGGCATTGCAACGCGAATCCCGTGAACTCAGGAATGACAAAACAGATCGGGTGGCGCTGTCCAATCTGTTCACTGAGTTGGCGATGCGTCTAAATAACGAATTCAAGCTTCCAGGCGAAGAATAATTCTTGATTGCGGTTATTGCGGACTGCGGGCGGAAGCTTGAGAAAGCCGATGTCTGCAAACACGCAATTTGAATCCGCAATCCGCAATGCTTTATGACCGAATCTCCGTTGCGAATAGTTCCAAACAAACCCGTGCCTCCTGCCGCACCTGTTGGGGCTGATTTTGAAGAAGACGATATTCTTCAGTTAAACGAATCAGCAGTCGAACCTAAACAGGATGAGGCTGAGGCGATGGCGGAACTGCGCCGCTTGTTGTTGGAACCGGAACACATTCAGCTCAGTAACATTCTTGAGCGGTTGAATAATCCGCGAGTTCGCGCACGCGAATTGAGCCGCCCACTGCCCGAAGCCATAAGGCTTCGCAATGCCCAGGACGATGCGTTGACTGATGCGCTGGCTCCGACCATCGTCTCCGCTTTTCACCATTCAATAAAGAAAGACCCGCGTCCTGTGGCCGACGCCATCTCGCCGCTGATGGGGCCGGCCATTCGCCGAGCCATCGCCATCGCCTTGAGCGGGTTCGTTCAAACCATTGACCAGGCGCTGAAACACAGTTTGTCCTGGCAGGGAACGAAATGGCGCGTCGAAGCCCTGAGAACCGGCAAATCCTTTGCCGAGGTCGTGCTTTACCACACTCTGGTTTACCGCTCCGAACAGGTTTTCCTGATTCATAAGCAGACGGGGTTGCTGCTGCAACACGTGGCCTCTGATCCGACAATTACAAAAGACGCCGACATTGTTTCAGGCATGCTGACTGCAATGCAGGTGGCCATAGGCAATTTTGCGCGGGATTCGTTCGGCTCGACTGAGCAACAGATTGACACGCTGGATATGGGCGACCGCGAAGTCTGGTTTGAATCAGGCCCGCATGCCGTGCTGGCTGTGGTTATTCGCGGTGAAGCTCCTGAAACTTTGCGAAACGATTATTTTGCCCCGGCTCTGGAGGCAATTCACATCGAACAGCGCGAAGCCTTTGAGTCATTCAACGGCGATTCGTCTGAATTTGAAGACGTTCGGCCTCGGCTGGAAGAATGCCTGCAATCCCAGTATCAAGGCCGAACCGAACAGGCGCAGTTCAAGGTTCCGGCTTATTTGTGGCTGCTGCTGGCGGCTGTTGTCATTGGTTTGAGTGTTTGGGGCTTTTTTGCCTGGCGCGATACCCGGCGCTGGAATGCTTATCTTGGGCGGCTGAAAAATGAACCAGGCATCGTTGTCGCCGAAACGGGCAAGGAAGGCGGCAAGCGATTCATTTCAGGTTTGCGCGATCCGATGGCTGCCGATCCAATGGCGATTCTGAAAAACGAAACTCAGATTGACCCTGCTTCAGTGACTACACACTGGGAACCGTATCAGGCTTTGGATGGGCAATTTGTTATCGCTCGCGCCAAAAGCTTGCTGGAATCTCCTTCGACAGTTGATTTGAAATTTGCTGACGGAACTTTGACGGCCAGTGGCACTGCCAATCACGATTGGATTACCGAAGCCAGGCGGATGGCGCGCGCGCTGCCTGGCGTGGTCAAGTTCGACGACCAAAATCTAATTGACGCGGATTTGAAAGAACCTCAACTGTTAAGTCAGAGGATCGAACAGCAGGTTCTTCGTTTTATTTCCGGCGGCGCTCAAATCGCCCCAGGCCAGAATGAAAATTTGCGAACCCTGATTGCCGATATTCAAAAACTGGCGACGCTGGTTCCGACTGTAAATCGTCAGCTTCACATTGAGTTAATCGGTCACACCGACACAGAGGGCAGTGATTCAACCAATCTGGCTTTAAGCCGCCAACGCGCTGATAAGGTTCTGACTTTGCTTCCTTTCAAACAACTCCCCGCCAACTCCCTGACCGCTGTCGGCGTAGGTTCAATGCAACCTGTTCGCGCTGAAACCAGCGAAGCTGACAAACAATTCAATCGCAGCGTGTCTTTCAAAGTTTCACTGCTTGATCCGCGGCAAGCACAAAAGCAGGAGAACCCCAGATGATTCAGAAGAAAGTTTGTCTGCTTGGTGCGTTTGCGGTCGGCAAAACCAGTCTGGTTTCGCGCTTTGTCAAAAGCATTTACTCCGACCAGTACCTGACAACCGTCGGGGTCAAAGTTGACAAGAAAGCTGTCACGCTTGGCGACCAGGAAATCAATTTGATTGTTTGGGATTTGGCGGGCGAAGACGAATTCCAAAAAGTAAGTATGGATTTCCTGCGCGGGTCATCAGGTTATTTGCTGGTTGCCGACGGCACTCGGCTGAGCACGCTGGAAACGGCGCGCATGCTTCGCCAGCGAGTGGCTGACAGCGTAGGCGATATTCCATTTGTCTTCATCGCCAACAAAAACGATTTGATTGCCGAGTGGGAAATTGACGATCAGGCTATTGCCGATTGCCAAACGGCTGGCTGGAACGTCATCAAAGCCAGCGCCAAAACCGGCGAAGGCGTCGAAGAATCCTTCAAACTCCTCGCGGAAAAAATTTGCGGTAAATGAACTGCTCTGAAGTAACTCCCCGGAACTTGATCTAATTCATTTGGAGGCTCGGATGGCCGAATTACCTGATCCTGTGTCCACATACTTGTTTGGACTGACCACTGGGGAACGCTCGCCCGCATTTTTGTTGGTGAATCCAAGCGGGCATTTGCTTGATTGGGGCGGAGATATTTCAGCTTATGGAATTTCCGGTTTAAGCGCTGGACAACCTGTCGGCGAGCAGGTTTTTTTTCTGGAAGGGTTGTTTCCGCTTGCCGGGCAGGAATTGGTTCTATCGTGCATGCAAACCGATGACGGGCGGCCAGCCGATGTTCACCTTTTCCCGACGGCGGAAGGCGATTGTGCGTTGTTGCTGGATGCGACCACCAAAGAAAAACAGCAACGCCTGATGCAGCAAAAAGGCAACGAACTGAACCTTAGTTATCAGCGGCTGACTAAAGAAATTCAGAAGAAAGAAGTTCTGCTCCATTGCATCATTCATGACCTGGCCGGGCCGCTGATGGGAATCATAGGCGGATACGAATTGCTGGCAGGCGAACCGATTTCAGAACAGGG
>JBGAPB010000297.1:0-7912 GCA_044221525.1 Blastocatellia bacterium
GAGCCATGTCGCGGAATGAAATAAACAGCCGTCCGTCTGGCGCATATTTCCCTGTGTGCCTGTCGCCGGTCAGCGCGCCCGGCAATTCAACCGGTTGGCTCCAGGTTTTGGCTTCGTCGTCTGAAAACATGACGTAAGAGTTTCGCGCTCGCCGGTTTTCGCGCAACAGCATTGCCAGTTGTTTGCCGTTCGGCGAACGAATCACTCCTGGTTCGCACAGATGAATCTGGTCGGATTTGAACAGCTCCTGCGGTTCGTTCCAGGTCAGCCCGCCGTCTTTCGAAATGGTTTGGTAAAGCGTCATAAACTCTGACCGCTTGCCGTCTTTGCGAAAGAAACGACCGTCATCGTGAAACAAAGCCACGTAATCGCCGTTCTTCAGCCGCTCGACGCTGCCCATTGCGACGATGCCTCCAAAGTGATTAACACCATCGCCGATGGGTTTTAACTCGCTCCAAGATTTGCCGTCGTCTTCTGAAAACGCCATCCGAATCGGATACAAGCCCGAAAACACAATCAACCGTTTCTTGCCTTTGCGATCCACCACACGATGAATGGTCGGGGTTTCCAGCGAAGTTTCCCAGCTTTTTGGCGTAGGCAAACGATCAGACCAGGTCAAACCGCCATCGGTCGAACGTTTCATCTGGATTGCTCCGCGTCCGTGGCCTTTGGGGTAAACGGTGATGATGGTCTTTTTGTCTTCCAACAGAACGGTCGTAGGATGACCAAGGTATTGCCCCGGTTCGCGGTCAACGATCACCTGACGCTGCTTTTCATCGGCCAGGTCAATCAGCGGGATCGAAAAGCCTTTGGGCTGCTGATACGCGCCGACAATTGATGAAGAAAGCAGCGACGCGGCCAGAACTATCAAAAGAGTTTGAAAAAGATTTTTCATTGTCGTTCTTCAAAAAAGAGCGGGGAAGATTCAACCACGGGACCCACGAGGAAAACAAAACTTTTACCCAATGTTTCTCCCGTGATCCCCGTGGTTCAAATCTGTAACGAGAATGGAAGCTACAACTATTTCTTCAAGTCGTTGTAATGAAGGATCGAGTTGAACAGCATTCCGAATTCGCCGTGATTCTGCCATCGGTAACAGGGGTTGGTGGCGAACAAGATCACACGGCCTTTGCCGACTGGAACATCCACTATGGCCGGGCGATTTCGAGTTTCCGTGATGCCTCGCGCCAAACCGCTCAGCACGTTTTTCTCGGTTCCGGGGAATCGCATCAGGATTTGCTGATTGCGGTCGCGTTCAGGAACGTTCAGCAGCGGCCCGTTGGCGTAACGAACCGGAATCGTTTTGCTGGTGTAGCCATAAAACAGCGGATGTTCGGGCTTCAGAATTTCGGCTTCGACAATCGGCCCCGGCGCGTAAAACTGCGGCGAAGTCCTTCCAGCATCAATCGTTCGCGTTAACCCGAATTCGGCAGGGAAGTAGCTGGCCGTGCCGAGCGTTACCAGTAAGCCTCCGGCATTTATGAACTTTTCAAACTCAACAACACCAGCCAAACCCATACCGCCAGTGATGTCTTCGGATTCACCGTAAACACCTTGAGATTTGAACTCAGTGGATTTGGTGTAAGCCAGCGGCTTGCTCCCAGGTTCGCGGTCAAACACGATTCGTTTACCGCTGCCGCCCTGATTCGGAACCAGAATCATGTCGTAAGCGTCGCGCAGATTGCCTTGCTTGATGCGCTCCTTGTAAATCAGATCGTACTGAACTCCGAACTGATCCAGCGCGTGACGAACCCAGCCGACTTCCTGAGTGCTGCCCCAGGTTGTGAACACAGCCAGTCGTGGCAGATCAACTTCGTGCATCAACACTGGAGGCATTGCGGCCAGCGCGATGGCTTTCAATCCCAACTGTTCGATAGCGGCACGGCTTGCGTCGTTGGCAGGAACGATCAACGAACCGACTGGAACGTCCGTGTCGCCAGCCTTAAAAGTCACTTCATTGGCTTGGACTTTGGCGGCTTTCAACTTGTACCGCAGCGAAATCAGATTGTTCGAGCCGTAATTCAGCACGGCGTATGCAACATTCGCGTTGCCCCCATTACTTTTGACTTCGCCTTTGACGGCCAGCCTGTCAACATTTTCGACAGCCACATCCAGCACCGCTTTGTCGGCGATTTCCTTGATTTCGGTCTGAGCCATCAAGCCCATTGTCCAGCCCGTGTCGTCGTAAGTCCGCAAGCTGGGATCGGGGAAATTCTGTTTTTCCAGCAGGATTTTAGCCAGTCGCCCGTAAGGCTGATCGCGTTTGACGATGAAAGACCCGGCAGGGAACGTGCCTTCTTTCAACTTCACTTCGGCGGTGGCTCGACCGACTTCAATGCCTTGAATTCGCAAAGTGTTGACGACGAATTCGACGCGAGTCATATCGGATTGCGGAGTGATGACGAACCCATAAGGCGCTTCGTTCTTTCCGGCTTCAATCGAGTTGCGGGATTTTTTGTAGAAGTTTTCGACGATGACTTTCGGAAATTGGCTGGTCAATTGCAGCGCCGACAGCACGCCGGTTTCCATGTAATTCGTGTTGTTGCGGATTGACCAGACGACTTCTTTGTACGGCGGCAGAGGGCGATACCATTCACGCGAAGTCTGGCCAGCGCCTTCGGGTGGCGCGACTTTGCGTTTCATGGTGTTGGCTCCGCCGTTGCCGAAGGTTTCATACATTCGAATCATTCCGTTGTGGTTCGACGACATAAACGCCAGATAACCCGGCGACCACATATCCACAAAACCGTGCGTCCAGACTCCGGGCATGCCGTACTTAATCATCTGCGACATTTCAAAGTTGGAAAACCACGGCAGCTCGCCGTAAAGGATCGGATCAAGCGTCGGCTGTTGAGGAGCCTGCCCGCTGAAGGTGTACATAAAAGGAACCGATTCGTGCAGGTCGTGCATGATCGGCGGATGCCATTGCAGATACCAGTTCAGCAGGTTCCGCATCGTCACCTGTGAATAGTTAATGTCGCGGTTGTTGTCATGGAAGATGTATTTGCCCCAGTAAGGCGGCCCGCCTACGGAATCATCTTCGGTCTTTTCGTCCAACTTGTGGCGGTAATACCAGTCAACGTATCGGTCGCGCCCGTCCGGGTCTGCCGCCGGAGTGATCGAAACAATCACGTTGTCGCGGATGCCGTTGATGATCGGCGAATCTTCGACGGCCAGTCGGTAAGCCAGTTCCATCAGCATTTCGGGCGGGCCGGTTTCGGCGCTGTGCAGCCCTCCACTGAAGTGATAAATCGGCTTGGCTTTGGCAATGATGTCTTGCGCCTGAGTTTCGCTCAGATTGCGAGGGTCGGCCAGTTGAGCCAGATAACCGCGATAAGTTTCCAGGTTTTTGATTGTCTCTTCGTTGGCGACAAAGACGACCAGGCATTCGCGGCCTTCGTCGGTTTGGCCGATGTTGATGACTTTGACTCGCGGCGAAGCTTTTTCCAGCGCGCGGTAATAGCGGTACGAATCCGCCGTCCGGGTCAGCTTCTGCGGCGTGCCGATGTGATACCCCAGCACGTCTTTTGGAGAAGGAATTCCGGCGACTTCTGGCAGATGGTCAACCAGCGGACTGATGAATTCCGGCTTGGTCGTCCATTCCTTGACCGACTTGGCGAAGTCCTCGTCCATTTGCTGTTTGCTTTGTGCAAAAGCGGCAAAGGCAAGCGACGCGGTCACAAGCAGGATCAAAGACAGGCGACGGGCAAAGGGGTAGAGAGTAGTCATAAGCTTCCTTTTCGGGTTTAAGGCGCTGCAATGAAAATTAGCCATTATCCATTTCGCATTAGCCATTATCGGTAGAGATAGGATGTCGGCTAATAGTTAATGTGCAATGGATGATGGTTATAGCGAATTGCAAGCGCCTGCGACCAATGAGGGGTTGACAGGAAAAAGGGGGCAGGAAAAATGACCAACCCACGGTTAGAAATTTTCCTGTCCTTTTTTCCTGTCAGTTGTTCATCGGTCGCTTCCATCTGCAAGCCGCTATAATCAAGTTTTGGTTGTTATGTGATCAATTTTCTTCGACTGCGGCGTATTTCAAAACTTCTTCCTGAGTAGTTTGCCGGGCATCCAATTCAGCCACCAGTTTGCCGCGACGCATGACCAGGATTCGGTCGGCCATTCCCAACAGTTCGGGCAAGTCCGATGAAACCATGACGACGGCGGCTCCGGCTTCGGCCAGTTCGTTGACCTCGCGGTAAATTTCGGATCGAGCGGCAACGTCAACTCCGCGCGTCGGTTCGTCCAGCATGAAGACCTGGCTTTGAGCAAACAGCCAGCGCGCTAGCAGAGATTTTTGCTGATTGCCGCCGCTCAACCGGCCAACGGGTTTGGATGGAGCAGGCGGTCGAATGTTCAGTTTTTGAATGTAGTTCTGGGCGGCTGCGGTTTCCAGCTTGCTTTGCATACGTCCGCCTTTAACTAGCGCGCCCGTATTGGCCAGCGTGATATTTGTAGCCAGCGGCAGGTTCAAACACAAACCTGTTCGTTTGCGATCTTCGGTCAGCAGGCTCAAGCCGCTGGTGACTGACAGACTGGGTTGAGTTGAAGAAAACTTTTTGCCGTTGAGTTCGACTTCGCCGCTACTGGCTGGCGTAGCTCCAAAAATCGCTTCGACCAGTTCTGTGCGACCGGCTCCGGCCAGACCGGCGATGCCGACGACTTCACCAGCGCGGGCTTCAAAGTTGACGCCTTCAAATTTCGGCTTCAGGGTTAGGTTGCGAACGCGCAGTTTGACTTCGCCGATGCGGGCGTTGCGCGGCGGGAAGATTTCTTTCAACTCTCGTCCGGCCATGTGCTTGATGACTTCGTCGGTGTTGATCTCGCCCCAAACGCCGGAGTAAACGGCTTTGCCGTCGCGCAGTATCGTTACGCGGTCGGCGATTTCGTCCAGTTCTTCCAAGCGGTGAGAAATGTAAATCACCGCCAGGCCGCGCGATTTCAAATCACGAATCAGCCGAAACAACTCTTTGACTTCGTTGTCGGTCAGCGAAGAAGTCGGCTCGTCCATGACTATGACTTTTTTGGCTTCAACAATCGCGCGAGTGATTTCGACTTGCTGGCGGTCGGCGGCGCTCAAACTGCCAACGCGAGCTTTAGGATTCAGGTTGAAGCCGTATTCGCCCAGCAGCTTTTTGGCTCGTTCGTTCAGTTCGCGCGCATTGATAAAGCCAAGCGGCGCGAATTTCAACGGCTCGCGACCTAGAAAAATATTTTCCGCGACTGTCAGATGAGGCGCCAGTGAAAGCTCCTGATAAATCATAGCAATGCCCGCTGACAGAGCATCCGACGGATTGTTGAACTTAACGGGCTGACCATCAATCAGAATCTCGCCTTCTTCCGCCGTATCGTCCGGTTGATGGACTCCAGCCAGAATTTTCATCAGCGTGGATTTGCCTGCGCCGTTTTCGCCAAGCAGGGCCAGGACTTCACCGGCTTTGGCCGCGATGTTTACGCCGTCCAGAACGGTGTTGCCGGAAAACGATTTTGAGATGCTGCGCATTTCCAGCGCAGGTGGGAGTGAAGTCATTTAGACGCTATTCCTCGCTGAAGTAATCGGAGTCAACTCTTTTCACAACATAAGTCGCAATTTCAGTTACTCCAATTCCATGGTCAATCATCAATTGAGAAAGTTGTTCACCGTCAATAAGGACGATTTTCTGAGAAATTGTATTCACGTAGTTGTGGGCTTCTTGTGAGAACTGCGAAGTCGTTATGAAGACACCCTTGTTCGCTTTTTTGCCCATTAAAGCCCCAGCGAAAGCTTGGACATCTGGTCTGCCAACGGTGTTCTGCCATCTTTTAGCCTGAATGTAGACGACATCAAGACCAAGTTTATCTTCCTTGATTGTGCCATCTATTCCTTCATCGCCACTGCGCCCAACTGCTTCGCCAGCATCCTTTCTTGATCCGCCATAGCCCATAGCTACAAGTAGGTCCACGACGAGTTTTTCAAAAAAGCGTGGGGAGTTTTGTTTGATGCGTTCAAGTAATTCTTCGGCCAGTTTGCGTCGCAAGCTTTGTGAGCCAGACTCAAGAATTTCTTCAGGAGTTTGTTTTACTTGTTCCTCCAACTCCTCTTCTTTGTCTGATTGTTTATTGTTGGGACGATTTCTGGCTACGTAACTTTCATACTCTGGAAACTGTCGCAAAAATTTGCGGTCAATTCTTTCAGGCGGATTTTTCAAAAGGCCAAAACCACGAGACGTTATTTTGAATTTACCTCGGACTGAAGATTCAAGAAGGCCAGCCATTCTTAGGTCAGTTCTGGCCCAGCCAACACGGTTATCAAATCTGGTTTGTAGCCCACTAGGGAGCATCTCATTTCGTTCTTCATCGGTGAGTTGAAATTGAGTAGCCAAACTTTCAGTGATCTCACCAAGATTATGTTCCTGGCCGTCAGCAGCAGCTTGGAGCAATGGGAGCATCAGTGTTTGAAAATCCGGTATTGCCATAATTGACCTAATTACAAAAGGATCGCGTGAGTGTCGGCAACTGCTCGGATCATCAAAAATCCTCACGTGGAAAGTTGCCCCACATCTCACGTTTGGCCTCATCAATCTCTTCAGCAGATGGAGCCGTGCCGAGGTCTGCTAGTAAACCTCGCAAAGAACGACGCGGAGTCGTTGGCTCCGGCTTTACTGACGAAGCTCCCGTTCTTAAAAGCGCGATCACTTGTTCTCGGTCTGCCGGTTTCAGCGTTTGAGCAAGGTTCAGTATTTGCTCAATTGTAATTTCCGATGTGCTCATACCGTAAACTCCTTTTTGATATTTGATGAGCAAAAGATACGTCCGCGAATAGTCGGTAATCAACTTTGTTTAGCTCGCAACCAGCGAAAAACCAGCAGATGTCCGAACCAGGCCGCCTGCACCAGAAAAGCTGGAAGCCAGACATAAGGCCAATAAGCCACAAAGGTATTCGCCGGTTCGTTGAAAAAATGTCGCAACGGAGTCGGCGCGGAAAGAATCGCTACGGTGACGATGTTTATCAGCAGAGCCAGGCCGACCAGGTTGAACAGCCAGATTGTCCAGCGTGGCGGTTGCCCTTTCATTGCCCATAATCCAAGCGCCAAACCGAGAATGCCGGACACGATGTCGAAGTTACGCCCGGAGTAAGTCATCTGTATTGGCACGATGCCTTTCTGATAAAGGCTGTGCAGCCACAATTCCACAGGGATGCGAAAGGCTTGAAAGGCAATCAGCCAGGCGATGCCTGCACCTTTAACCAGTCGAGTTCCCACAGGCGAAAAAGCCAACGCCGCCGTCGCCAGTGTGAAACCAAAGGCCATTAACACAAATGGTGGCGGTCGGCGATTGAACTCCCGCAAAATGCCGGATTCGGCAATCAGTGCAGAACCGCCCAGCCAGACGGCGACAATCAAAATGGCGATGAGTGTCCAGCGCAGAGTTGCCGAACTGGCTTCGCCGCGTTCGTCGGAGTTGCGAACTCCGACGGTAAAGAGAAGAGCCAGAACGGCAACCAGCGCGATGATTGTGGCTTGAGCGAGAAATGATGTTTGGGGCATACGCGCTCCAAAGATTATTTGATCAGCCGTTGCATTTCCGGTGTGTCAACGTTTTCTTTGGTGACCAGTTTGACGCCGGTATCAATGCGGCGTTCGGGAGTTTTGCCGGCCAGTTTGTCAATGATGGTTTTGACGCCTTCGTAACCCATCTTGAATGGGTCTTGCAGCACCAGCGAATCAATGCCGCCTTCTTTGACAGCGCGCACCAGATCGGGGCTGGCGTCGAACCCGACCAGAATGACTTTGCCAGCCAGATTGCGCTGGCGGATGGCGTTGACTGATCCGACAGTCGAAGTTTCATTCGACGCAAAAATTCCGGCCAGGTCAGGATTGGCGGTCAGAATGTCTTCAGCAACGGAAAGCGATTTGGTGGCGACGGACTC
>JBGAPB010000298.1:0-7886 GCA_044221525.1 Blastocatellia bacterium
ACGTTGTGGGGCATGACCGGAGCGGCGATTAACTTCAACGCAAACGCCGCGTCGAGTTCAGGAGCCTTCAACCAGGGACACAACCTGCACAAACTGAGGTTGACCAACACGGCGAATTACGTGATCCCGATCTTCCCGCCGTCATGCTAGTCGAACGACAGAATTGACGGTTGGCGAACGTCCAACACCAAAGGTCAGGGCAGAAATGTCCTGGCCTTTTTTTGTCCACTTGCCGACTTTATCTTTGCTGACAAAATACCTGCGTTGACACTTTTTAGAAGCCTGTAGTAGTTTTTGCCCTGTTCAGACCGGCGCAGATAGCGCATTAACCGCAGCACTTAACAACGCAGCTTTCAAAACCAAACGCGGAGAAACTACCACTCTGAGAAGCCTAAAAATCACATTACCGGAACGTGGACTTGAAACCCTGTTCGGCACTCACGATCAGAACATCAAGTATCTGGAATCACTTTTGAACGTGCGCGTCGGCGGACGCGGAGATGAGCTAATCGTAGAAGGCGACGAAGCCGACGTGGCCATCGTTGAACGAATCCTAAAAGATTTCAGTCAGCTTTTTACCGAAGGCCGCACGCCTTCATCAAACGAACTGCGAGCCGCTTTCAAGCAGATTGCCGACGACCGCACTTCCAGCTTGCGCGAATTGTTGATCGGGCAGAAACGCATCAACCCTGCAGGTCGCAAACAGGTCACAGCCAAAGGCCCGAATCAAAAGCTTTACATGGAGGCCATTGAGCAACATGACATAGTGTTCGGCATCGGCCCGGCTGGAACCGGCAAAACTTATCTGGCCGTGGCAATGGCGGTTCAATATCTGGTTTCAAAGCGTGTCAATCGTATTGTTCTGGCTCGCCCAGCGGTTGAAGCTGGGGAAAAGCTGGGCTTTCTGCCCGGCGATTTGCAGGACAAGGTTGATCCTTATTTGCGACCGCTTTATGACTCGCTGTTCGACCTCATGGATTTCGAACGTGCCACCAAGTTTCTGGAAACGCGAGTTATCGAAGTCGCACCGCTGGCTTTCATGCGCGGCAGGACGTTATCGGACGCCTTCATCATTCTGGACGAAGCTCAAAACACAACTTCGGAGCAGATGAAGATGTTTCTGACTCGAATAGGCTTCGGATCGAAAGCCGTCATCACAGGCGACGTGACTCAAATTGATCTGCCTTCGGGACGAAAATCCGGTTTGGTGGAAGCTCAGCGCGTGGTCAACAACATTGAAGGCATCGCCTTCATTCACTTTGACGAACGCGACGTTGTTCGGCATCAATTGGTGCAGATGATCGTCAGGGCCTACGATGAACACAGCAGAAAAATCAACCTCTAAAAAAATCAAAAATCAAAAGGCAAAAGGCAAAAAGCAAAAATTTGAGCCTTCGGTGACAGCCATAGAGGTGTTGAATCGGCAACGATTGAAGCGCGTGGATAAAATCCAGGCAGCGTGGCTTTCGCAAGCAGTGCTTGATCGAATCGGGCGCGAGGAAGCGACGCTGACCATAACCTTCATCCGTGACCGCGCGATGCGAACGCTGAATCGCGATTACCGCAAAATTGACAAACCAACCGACGTGCTTTCATTCGCTTACCACGAAGTTGCTGACGAATTCGTCAACGATGAAAGCGAAAAGCATCTGGGTGACGTAGTAATTTCAGTCGAAACCGCTGAACGTTACGCTGCCGAACTCGGCCTGACTTTCGACCTTGAGATCAAACACCTGATTATCCACGGCACTTTGCATCTGGCCGGTTACGACCACGAAACCGATAACGGAGAGATGAATCGCCTGGAAAGAAAGTTGAGAAAAGAGCTGCTGTCCCGCTAACAAGTCTCCCCATTTCAAGAGAGGTATTGATTGAGTTTTACACGCTTCAGCCCAAAACGATTTTTGCCAACTCTGTTTATTTCAATTCTGTTTTTCACGCCGAGCATTTCCGCTCAGCGATCAAACACGGTCCCGGCTTCGCGTCGCATCGGCTTTGCCGAAGCCCAAAAGTTGCTGCTGAACGAAAAGGAAGGCAATCTGGACAAACAGCCCGGCAAGTTCACTCGCACAAAACTTAGCGATGGAAGAGTGCTGGAAGTGTTTTATCCGTTGACGGTTTCCATTCCTTCGCGCAAAGGCAAAACCGCAACTGCGCCGGGATACGGAGTGCTGTACGAATCTGAAGTCACCTTCAAGGAAACCAATCGCCCGCACCATGCCCTGGAAGACCTGATTCCAGATGGTAGAGTCTTCGTCGGCAGCGTGCCGATACAGGTCATGAAGCTAGAAAAACGTGTCGGCAAGCTGGATTACACTCGCGGAAGTTTACGACGACTGGATAACCTGATTGCCGGTTATCACGCTTCGCACACGACGGCTCAAACCGATCAGCAGACTTTTCAACAGGTGACGGCTTATTACGGAGAACTATTGCGGCGCGAATTGAAAGGCGAATGGACGGCGCGTGAAGTGAAGCTGGGACTGGCTCGTGTTCAGATCGAACCAAACTTACAGTTTGTTTTCGGCGGCAAAACAAAGGAAATCAAACCGTGGAGCACAGTTTTGCAAGCCATGTCGAACGAAGACGTGCGCGGTGTCAGACTATCAAAACTCTTTGAAGACGAACTGCGCGCGGCTCAGCAGTGACAGGGCGGGAAAATGATGAAGCGCGTTTGTAGTTACACTTTCAAGCGGTTGTTTTTGACACTGGTATTATTGAGCCTGCTACCCGGAGGCGGAACCACAAATATTTTCATTGAAGCTATTACCCAGGCTTCAGTTCAAACCAACAAAGTTTCAATCCTACCAGTCAACCCGGAAGCCGAAGCCGGTCAGCAAGTCCAACTGAAAACCGTCGCCACCGACGAACAGGGGCGCCAGACAGAAGTCAAAGCCGGTTTCTGGATTGCTCTGCCCAATGAACTGGCGACGATTGACGCCGACGGCAAAGTTCACTTGCTGGCTCCGGGCGAAGTCCAGATTGTGGCAATCGTCGGCGGCAAACAAGTTCGCTCTACAATTCGCGTCAAACCGGCTCGTGCTGCCTCTATTGAAATCACCAAACCAACTCTGCCTCTGCTAGTCGGAGAAAGTATCAAACTGACGGTAAAAACTTTCGACTCCCAAAGCAATCAAAGCAAAAATATTGGGCTGAATTGGGAATCGGATAACCCAACAATTGCCTCTGTTGATGGCACAGGACAGGTCACTGGCCTGTCGGCTGGCAAGACCAACATTAAAGTTCGCACTGGAGAAGTCGGCGCCAACACAGTAATCGAAGTTGTCAGAAACGACGTTTACAGTCTTAGCGTGCAGCCAGACTCAACTATTGTTCGCACTGGCGACGTGGTTCGCTTTGTCGCTGAAGCAAAAAATGCCAGCGGCAACCAGGCCAACTTTACCAATGTGCGCTGGTCGGTTGATGGTTCAGCGATTGTCGAAAGCAACGGCGCGTTTGTGGCTCAGCGTCCTGGCACATACACAGTTAAGGCTTTGGCTGGCGGTAATTCGGCGACAAGTGTCGTCACCGTCACGCCTCGCAGCGTCAAACGCGAACTGGAAACTGTAGGTCAAATTTCGCTGGGGCCAATTCGAGCCTTAAAAATGTGGCCGTTCGGCAAATATCTTTATGTGGCGACTTTCAGTGACAAGCTAAACGTTTACGATATTTCCGATCCGAAAAAACCGGAGCTGACTGAATCTCTAAAAATTGATGCCCGCTCACTGCCGGATTTTAGCCTGACTCCTGATGGACGCATCGGCGTGCTTACACGCGAAGGCGCATCGAACCGACAAAACGGTTTGTTGTTTCTGGACACTTCCGATTTGGCACATCCAAAAACCTTGGCGACTTTCACTGAGGTCAGCGGCTCGATTCATAGCGCATTCATTGACAGTCATTACGTTTATCTGACCGACGATGCGACAGGGTCAATGCGCGTAGTTGATTTCAGCGACGCGAAAAATCCCAAACAAGTAGCACGCTGGGAACTTGAGTTGCCGACGACAAAAACTCAAAGCCAACAAGCAATGCCCGGAATGAGTTCCGGCAGCCGCCATTTGCACGACATTCAAGTCAAGGAAGGGCTGGCTTATCTGGCTTACTGGCGAGACGGTTTGGTGATTCTGGACGTTGGCGCAGGACTTCGTGGAGGCAGCCCCGAAAATCCCAAGCTGGTCAGCCAGTTTCGATTCAATCACGCAGACCTTTACGGTAAAGGCTGGCTGGCCGGTTCGCGCGAAGTTTTCCGTCACAAGAATTATGTCTTCGTCGGCGACGAAGTCATTCCAGCGGAATTCCAGCAAAGCAGCGGGCGGCGAATTGGTCGCGGAATGCTGCACGTGATTGACGTAAGCAACATTTTCGCGCCCCACCGAGTTGCAGAATATGTTTTGCCCGAAGGCGGCGCGTACAATGTCTGGGCTGAAGGCGATTGGCTGGCGATGGGGTATTACGGCGGGGCTGGACGTGTGCTTGATGTTTCGGGTGAATTACTTGGCAATCTGGCAGAACAAGACCGAGAAATTGCTCAACTGCAAAGCAGCTTGCTGATAGGAAAAAGCCAGGAGGTCCCATTCACTTTCGGCGCGCGAATTTTCGGCAATTACTTTTTCTTCAACGACTTGCAAACTGGAATTTGGATTACGAAACTTGGCGGACAAACGAAATGAACCAACAACGCGCTCAACAAATCCTGAACCTTTTCACCAATCGCCGATTGATCGTGCTCGGCGATTTGATGCTGGACGAATTCATCTGGGGTGAAGTGCGGCGCATCTCGCCTGAAGCCCCGGTTCCTGTGGTCGAAGTCAAACGCGAATCCTGGCACCTTGGCGGAGCAGGCAATGTAGTTTCAAACCTGCTGGAACTCGGTGCTAAGGCTTCCCCCATTGGAATAATCGGGGACGACGAAGCTGGCAAGTTAATGAAAAAGCGTTTTATTGAACAGGGCGCACAAGTTGATGGCTTGATCGTTGATTCGACACGCCCGACCACCCGCAAAACTCGAATCGTGGCTCACAGTCAGCAAATGGTTCGCGCAGACCGCGAAAGCCGGTCACCTGTTTCAGTCGAAATTGAAGACCGTATCATTGCTGCTTTCAACTCGGCGCTGGCTGAATCCGATGCAGTTATCATCTCAGATTACGACAAAGGTTTGCTGACTCCACGTGTGCTGGAATCTGTGATTTACTCAACCCGTTCAGCCGGAAAAATAATTTGCCTTGATCCCAAAATCAAAAACTTCCTGAGCTATCAAAAAGTCAGCTTCATAACTCCCAATCAGCCCGAAGCCGAACGAGCCAGCGGGATTGAGATTGTTGACGACGCATCGTTAATTGCTGCTGCCCATCGAATTCGTGAATTGCTGAACTGCGCCCACGTGTTGATTACTCGCGGCGAACACGGGATGAGTTTGCTAGATACCGAGGACAAGCTGACTCATATTCCAACAGTTGCCCGCGAAGTTTATGACGTGACTGGAGCCGGCGATACAGTAATTGCTACGCTTGCACTGGCTCTGGCCGCTGGAGCAAATGCAATTGAAGCAGCAATTGTGGCCAACCACGCCGCCGGAGTCGTTGTTGGTAAAGTTGGTACCGCTACTGTTTCAAGCTCCGAACTGGCTGTAACTCTGTCGGATTTAGCTTCCAGTTAAGAGAATTTTTCATCCAAAATTTCACTTGTAATTGGTAAATCCATCCCGAATACGAAAAAATGGATGATACAGTATCGTACAGTTACAAAACTGCTAGGCTGTTCCTTTTCAAACCACTCCGTCTTTTTTACTCGACTTATTCCCAAATCGAGAAAAATTTTCCCCACCTAACACACCTGTAACACTAAAGTTAGCTTCTCACACCAAATCGTGCCCTTTTGTTCAAAATTTCGGATGCTATACTCTCCGCCGTGTTGATTTAGTTCTTCTACCAACGCCGTGAAGTTCTTTCACGTTGCGGTTGAAGTCTCAAGCCGCTACGAAGCTCAAACGAATGAGTGAAACAAGGTAAACGTGAATAGATGCCCCTAACTCAGTCATTGCTGAGTCCGCTGAAGATAGAGCGGGGATAGTTTTGATTGAGGCCTTTTGTGTTTGATCCACACAGAGGGGAAGCGTTGGTTGAAAGATAGTATTAACCCCTAACAAGGAGACGAATGGATCATATGATTACGACCTTTAACAAATCAGTGGGAATTGCTTGCACAGCTTGTTTGTCAATTGCGCTCCATTTTGGAGCAAATGCTCAAAATCAGACTTCACCCATACCGTCACAAAAACAAGTGACAGAATCTTCTTTATCCAGCCCGCAATCAAATAACGACCTCAATAATAAAGTTGCTTTGACTTCTGAATCCCCAGTCAAGGTTAAGAACGATGCGAAGGCTGAACCGAGCCGAGAATCCGAAGCTGCAGCGCCAAAAATCAAACCGAAAAGTCCTGCTCCAAATCTCAATGTGACTGCGCGCGAGTCGAAAATTGATGCTAGTGCGTTCTCATTGCCTGACGATGATTTGGGTGAACAGATGACGTTTCACGCAACAGCTTACGCTTTGAAAGGCCGCACTCGTAGCGGCACGCATGTTCGCCGTGGAGTAATCGCAGCGGATCCGCGCGTACTTCCGCTGGGTTCTGTGGTTCAGATAAAATCCGGGAAATACACCGGGGTTTACACTGTTCACGATACTGGTGGAAGAATCAAAGGCAACATCATTGACGTTTGGGTTCCTGACAACCACGAAGCCCGCCAGTTTGGGCGCCGGAAAATCAAACTAAGTGTTTTGAAAATGGGGCCATCAAAATCTCGCAAACGATAACTTGCTTTCTATAATCTCCTTCTGCTCTCGCCGCTCGAAAACAAATTCGAGCGGCGATTTTCTTTTCAGGGCTAGCTGACTATCATCAAGCTATGAGTACTCAGAATTATTGGCGAGGCAACAATCAAGACGGTCATACCCAAGCCATGCCATTAGTAGAAATCACTCGCGGTTTGAATACTGAATCGCTTCATCGAGGGTTCATTGCCATAGTTGACTCTGAGGGTCAGATTGTCGCCAGCCTGGGAAATATCGAAACTCCTTGCTGGTATCGTTCGGCGGCAAAGCCTTTTCAGACTATTCCGATCATTGCCACCGGAGCGGCAGATCATTTCAAACTGACACCTAAAGAGTTGGCCGTGATCACAGCTTCGCACAGCGGCGAAAGCATTCATTTGGAAACGGTGAGTTCAATTCTCACAAAGATAGGTTCGATGGAATCAGAACTGCTTTGCGGAGCGCACCTCCCTTTTGATGAATCGGCGGCACGCCAGTTAATTGCTGAAAATCGCCAACCGCAAAATCTTCACAACAACTGTTCCGGCAAACACAGCGGAATGCTTGCGCTGGCCAAATTCATTGGAGAACCGGCTGCTGATTACGTAAATCTGCAACACCGAATTCAGCAGCAGATTCTGTCTATACTGACTGAATTTTCCGAAGTTCCGGCTAATGAGATCGGAATTGCCATTGATGGTTGCAGCGCGCCAGTTTTTGGCGTCAGCATATTGGGAATGGCTCGCAGCTACGCACGGCTGGTCGGAGTTCGTCACACAAACATAAAACCGGAATTAGCTGCAGCCGCTGAACGAGTTGTTGACGCTATGACTGAATTTCCAGAAATGGTTGGAGGCTCACACAACCGTCTGGACACTGACTTGATGCGCGCGGCACGCGGCCAGATTGTTTCAAAAGTCGGAGCTGAAGGCGTTCAACTGCTCGGAGTTAAACCTTGCTCTAAATACCCGAAAGGACTAGGGATCGCCATCAAGATCGAAGACGGTGACACCCGCCGAGCGCGCGATCCGGTCGTCATTGAAACGCTCCGCCAGCTTGAACTTCTGGATGAC
>JBGAPB010000299.1:0-7849 GCA_044221525.1 Blastocatellia bacterium
GCTTTGTTCCGGCGGTAGAGCAGCGGCGGCTTTGGGCGGCGGCATTGCGCGAAAGTCCTTTGATTCTGTTTTGTCGAAGAAGAGTTTTCGGAATTCTGCCGCCAGCCGTTGCCAGAACAGAATGATCAGAATGGCAACCGTCATCACCCCCAACCCGCCAAAACCTCCGGTGACTGAACTGATTAGCAACGTTGCCAGTGAACTGGTGAACATCAGCGTTGCCCCCAGGCTTAAACCTTTCTGGCGGGGTGAAAGTTGAAAGAACAATTGCAGCAAGGCGAAAAAAGCCGCGCTAAACATCACTGAGCTTGAGCCGAATGGCAGGCTGAAGAATCCCGCGCCGAGCATTGATTTGACCGTTCCGACCAGCATCAGTCCTGCGCCAAGCGTAATGTCTCGTTGGCGAACCGAGCCGGGCGGCAAACCAGTCGTCAATAAATCCCTAACCGGATCAAGCGCACAGCCGCAATTAGTGCAATAACGTGTTTGTTCGGTTGGCGGCAGCCCGCCGCATTGAGGACAGTGCATAAACTCTCCGGTAAAAGCGATTTTGAACTCTAGCTGGCAGCGATTACGAACCGCTTTCCGGTCGTGTTCACTTATTCGTCGGAGCTTTGGCTTTGCCGTAATGCAGTTTGACGCTGACCATCATCGGGTCTGTGGCTTTGGCGTCGGGGCGGTAATAGAGCGTTTGCGGCGTAGGGCTTCCGGCTTTGAGTTGTTTGCCGTTTGCGGCGCTGGCTTCTTTTTCTTCTTTAGTCCAGGTCTTACCGACTGAATTTTCCATCTCCAATCGTCCGACTTGCGAAGCCCATTTCCGTTCCCAATCGGCCACGTCGTTGCGCGAAAGTTGAACCGCGTCTTCGCCGATCTTCACACCCGGCAGCGGTTCGGGAGTAATCAAAACACTGATGGATTCGCCGACCAGATCGGCGCGGTCAGGGGCGAGGTTGAAATAATTCGGGCTGTCTTCTTGCGCCGGAATGTCCACTATGCGACCGATGGCGACTTTGTTTTCGCCTCCGCGAAGCCGCGTGGTCGGAAAGATCAAATACGGTTCGCCCATCGTTCCGTCGGCGTAAAGCTCTCGATTGATGACGTATAGGAAACCAGTTCTGGCCGATTCAATACTCAGCCGGACGCGTTGGCCGACGGCCAGCGGAGTGTCCACGGAAATTCGTTCCGGAGTCCATTGCACGATTTTGGTGTCGTCTTTGGAGTGTTTGAACAGACGAACCTCTTTGTCGTCTGTGGCCGCAGCTGGGCGCAACCGCCACAGAGTGATACCCAGCACAGTGTCTTCGTTGACCCGGTCTGTGGAAATTTGCGGAGTAACGACGCGATAACGACGGCGAGGAGTTTTGGTTTTCCCGGTGGCCGGTTTGGCTTTGGCTTTGAAAAATTCACTGTCCCAAAGCTTGCGCGTTTGATCGCCGCCCTGGATTGGAGCGGCATTGGCTGCTGAAAATCCGCAGGCGATGATCGCCATCAGGACAATCGCCGAGAGCAAAGCTGCAACTGAATCTGATTTTGTGTTTGTCATTTCTTCTCCTGAATGACTGAGAGTAAACACCATGGGGGAATTTGGCCAAGCTGTCAGAAGAAAGGTAGCCAGCTTGGCCAGGAAAAGCAACGCGACTTTATTGCTTCATCAGATCAGCGTTGGTTTGTTGAATTTCTTCTGGAAAGGTTTTCAGCGTGACAGCGATGCGCGCTTGCAGTTGTTTGACGATGTCCGGATGACGCTCGGCTACGTTATAAGCTTCCGCCGGATCAACGGTCATGTCGAACAATTCCGGCTTGGCCAGCGTGATGTTCTTTTTCTGGCCGGAAGCCGCCGTATAGCGTGGAACATTCCAGCGCGCGACGTGAATCTTCCAGCGTTCCCAGCGCGCCGTTTGCAGAAATTCGCCATCGAAAAACAAGTACAAGTTTTCGGGCGATTTCTTTTCCAGGCCGAGCAGAAATGGCAACGCGTTTTTGCCGTCGAGCGGAAGTTTCGACGCCGAGGCCGGATTCTTTTCTCCGGCAATGGTCAGCGCAGTTTGAAAGAAATCAATTGTCGCCAGCGGTTCGTCAGAAACAGTTTTCGGTTTGATCTTGCCCGGCCAGCGAGCGATGAAGGGAACGCGAACGCCTCCGTCATACGTCCAACCTTTTCGGCCACGCAGCGGGCCGGGGCTGCCCTCGTACCAGGGGCCGTTGTCGCTGGAAAAAACCACCAGCGTGTCACGATCAAGCCCCAGCCGTTTCAGCGCAGAGAGAACTTCGCCGACGCTCCAATCCACCTCTTCAACGGCATCGCCGTAAATTCCTGCAGCCGATTTGCCCCTGAACTTTTCCGAAGCGTGAAGCGGAATGTGCGGCATGTTGTGCGGCAAGTACAAAAAGAACGGTTTGCCTTTCGACCGTTCGATGAAGCTGACGGCTTCCTGCGCATAGCGTTGCGTCAGAGTATCCTGGTTGACCGGCTGTTCGATGATTTCAGTGCCGCGCCACAGCATCGAAGGCTGCATGTCGTTGCTGTACGGAATGCCAAAGTAATAATCGAAACCGCGATCCGTCGGGCGATACGGAGCCGTCACGCCCAAATGCCATTTGCCAATCGCCGCCGTCGCGTATCCACGAGCTTTTAATGCTTCGGAAACCAGAGTCTCTTCGGTCGGCAATCCGGTCTTGTCCTGAAAGGTCAGGACGTTCGACAGGTGCATTTGCTGGATTCCCATTCGCGCGGCGTACCGTCCGGTCATCAGCGCGGCTCGCGAAGGCGTGCAAACCGGTGCGACTGAATAAAAATTGGTTAGACGCAACCCTTCGGCAGCCATTCGATCCAGATTGGGAGTTTTGATCGCTTGTGCGCCGAAACTCCCAACGTCCCCGTAGCCAAGGTCATCGGCGTAAATGAAGATGATATTGGGTTGGCGCTGCGCTGAAGTCTTCGGCGCTGTCGAAATTACTGCAATCAGGCACAGGCTCAATAACAACAGTTTTGGGAAATTGAGCGCAATGGTTTTGAGCGAAAGTAGTGGCACGTGAATGATCCTTTCCAGAAGTTTGATTGCTCAGATTTGGAGTTGTGGTAAAACGGACTTGATACTACAGCCGCTCGCGGAACTGGGCAAGAAATTGAGACGTGATGATCGAAGAAGTCCAAGCCAAATCCATACTAAATCCGACCGGAGGCTTTTTGGCCACGTACACGCATTCTCTGAATGCGTATCAGGGCTGCGCGTTCGGCAAAAACTCCTGCCCGTACTGTTACGTCAGAGCCATGCCAGTGCAGCGGTTTTCGGGCAAACCGTGGGGCGATTGGGTCAAAGCCAAAATCAACGCCCCGGAGCTGCTGCGGCAGGAGTTGGAAAAAGCCAGACGCAAAGGCACGTTCGGCAGCTTGAGGATTTTTATGAGTACGGCGACCGACCCGTATCAAGGCGCTGAAGCTCGATTGAAAATTACACGCGGTTTACTGGAAGTGTTTGCCGAGGCAGGCGATTTCGGCTTGCTGGTTGTTCAAACTCGCTCGCCGTTGGTTGAACGCGACGCGGATTTGCTGGCTCAATTGGGTTCGCGCGCGTGGTTGAGTTTGACGATTGAAACTAACCGCGAAAAAGTTCGGCAACAAATAACTCCGGCTTCGCCCAGCGTCGAACGTAGATTGGCGACTCTGGAAAAGATGAAGCTGGCGGGCATCAGGGTGCAGGCGGCGATCAGTCCTGTGCTGCCTTGCGATGCGGAAGAATTCGCTGAATTGGTTGCACCGCGAGCTACGCGCGCGGTCGTGGATACGCTGATTCACGGCGACGGTGCGGGCGGGCGGCGAAGCGCAGAGCTTGGAATGCCGCAGCTTTTGCGCTCACTGGGTTACTCGGATTGGTTGAGGGAAGAGGCTCATGTCCCCTTATTCGAAGCCTTACGGGAGCGAATGGGAACGGGGCGAGTCGGCTTCAGTCAAGACGGATTTAACCTGTTATGAGCTTCTGGTAAAGCCATTTAGCAGGCCAGTCCCATTGTTTCTCCGGCAAAAAGCCCTTGCCAAATCGTGTCAGCCGGGTAAGATGCGCGCGATGGAAATATCCCACTTTCGATTTTGACGGCATTTTGGTGAAAGCTTCTGAAGAGTTTTCTGCCGAGTGTAAGTTGGTTTAGAGCGAGATGAAGTTTCCAGTAGAGCCTGCTCACTAGCATCAACGGTGAATGCGCCGTCCATAGCAGTTTCGGTTTGCGCAGTCGGTAGTTAGAGAGAAGGTAGTAAAGCAATTTCAGAAGCAGCTCAGTTCGTTGTCTGTCGGTTCTTTTATTCACTCAGTCACGATTGCGTACTCCGGAGACCGTTTCCGCCCGCTAGTCTGCCTGCTTCCCCAGTACTTCAGAGGAAAATCTATGTCAGTTCGTTTGTATGTCGGTAATCTGCCCTTCAGCGTGTCGGAGCAGGATTTGGAAGAAATTTTTGCCCAGGTCGGCACTGTCGAATCTTCGAACATTGTGACCGATCGCGACACAGGCCGTTCGCGCGGTTTTGCGTTTGTCGAAATGGAAACGCAGGAAGCCGCAGACGCGGCGATCCAGAACTTCAATGGCCGTGAGCTTGACGGTCGCGCTCTGACCGTCAACGAAGCTCGTCCGCGTGAACCGCGCACAGGCGGCGGTGGCGGCGGTGGTCGTGGCTTCGGCGGCGGCGGTGGTCGTGGCGGTTACGGTGGTGGCGGCGGTCGTAGCGGCGGCGGCGGTGGTTACGGTGGCGGTCGCGGTGGCGGCGGTAATCGTGGCGGTGGCGGAGGTTACGGCGGCGGCGGACGCGGCGGCGGTGATCGTGGCGGCGGCGGCTACTAAACCAGTCCTTGGTTGATTTGATCCAAACCGCGAAACGTGCGGCAAAGCGCAAAGCTTTCTCACACGTTTCGCGGTTTTTCTTTTTTGTATGTAGTACCGCCTTCAGGCGGAACAGTGGAGTTTCCATTTTTCAGAAGGAAAAAACTCCAGCAAGCCCATCCGCCTAAAAAAAGTGATGCGCCACCGTTCCGCCTGAAGGCGTCACTACGAACTTTCCGCAGTTCCCGCCTCAGTCGGCTTGAGTGTAGAATCCACAGCGTCTCAAGCAGTCTCTTAAATTCGTAAAAACCTAAAACCATTTTCGGAGGTGAGTCGTGATTACTCTTCGTCGTTGTCTGTTGATTTGTCTTTTGCTGGCAGTTTGTTTGCCGTTCATTGACCAAAGTTCAAACGCTCAACAATTCGGCCAATCGCTTTATCAAAGCTTGCGCTGGCGAAACATCGGCCCGTTTCGCGCCGGTCGAACAGTCGGCGCTGCTGGAATTCCAAATCAGCCAAACACATTTTTCATCGGTGTCAACAACGGTGGGGTTTGGAAAACGACCGATGCCGGACGAACCTGGAAGCCGATTTTCGACGACGCGCCGACCGGCTCCGTCGGCGATTTGGCGGTTGCCGAATCTGATCCGAACATTATTTACGTCGGCAGCGGCGAAGGCTTGCCGTTGCGACCTGACCTTTCTGTAGGCGACGGCCTGTACAAAACCACAGACGGCGGCAAGACCTGGCGGAACATGGGATTGAAAGACGGTCAGCAAATCGGCTCCGTGATTGTTGATCCGAAAAATCCAAATCGAGTCTTTGTTGCTGTTTGCGGTCATCCGTTTGGGCCGAATCAGGAACGCGGCGTTTTTCGTTCGACCGATGGAGGCGAAACCTGGCAAAAGGTTTTGTACAAGGACGAAAACACCGGGGCCATTCAGGTGCAGTTCGATCCGACCAACTCGCAAATCGTTTACGCAGACCTTTACGAAGTCCGCCATGGCCCCTGGGAAAACGGCCAGTGGCAAGGCCCAGGCAGTGGTTTGTACAAATCTACAGATGGCGGCGCGACCTGGAAACAACTGACCAAAGGCTTGCCGACTTTTGAGCAGGGTTTGGGAAGAATCGGCTTTGATATTTCTCGCAGCAATCCAAACATACTGATGGCGACGGTTGATTCCAACCCCCAAACCGGCGGCATTTATCGCAGTGAAGACGCGGGCGAAAGCTGGACGAAAATCAGCAACGACGCGCGCACCTGGGGACGCGGCAGCGATTTCGCGGAAATCCGCATGCATCCGAAAAACCCTGACGTGATGTTTGTCGCCAATACGGCTTCATACAAATCCACCGACGGCGGCAAAAACTGGACTGGGTTCAAAGGCGCGCCGGGCGGAGACGATTACCATCGCATCTGGATCAATCCGAATGTGCCGGACGTGATGCTGTTTGCCGCCGATCAAGGCGCAACCATCACAGTCAACGGAGGAGAAACCTGGAGCAGTTGGTACAACCAGCCGATGGCGCAAATGTATCACGTCATCACTGACAATCGCTGGCCTTATTGGGTGTATAGCGGACAGCAGGAAAGCGGCTCAGTGGCGGTTGCCAGTCGTGGAGATTACGGCGCAATCACCTGGCGCGATTGGCGAACCGTCGGCGTTGAAGAATATGGTTACGTCGCGCCCGACCCGCTCAATCCCGATTTGATCTACGGCGGCAAAATAACCAAATACGATTGGAAAACCGGCCAAACGCAAAACATCGCGCCTGAAGCCACGCGCAGCGGCAAGTATCGTTTCCTCAGAACCGCGCCGGTTATCTTTTCGCCGGTGGATAACAAGACGCTTTATTACGCGGGCAATGTGTTGTTCAAAACCCTGAATGGCGGAAGCTCGTGGGAAGTCATCAGCCCCGACCTGAGCCGCGAGAAATACGACATTCCTGAAGTGATCGGAAAATATCGCACGCCGGATATGGCGACCATGGCTCGCCGAGGTGTGATTTACACCGTCGCGCCTTCGCACAAAGACATCAATACGATCTGGGCGGGAACCGACGACGGTCTGATCCACGTCACACGCGACGGAGGCGAAAACTGGACGAACGTCACTCCGCCGGAGTTGAAATCGTGGATGAAAGTTTCGCTGATGGACGCTGGCCATTTTGACAACGACACGGCTTATGCGGCGATCAACACGCTCAGGCTTGACGATCTGCGTCCGCACATTTACCGAACCCATGACGGCGGCAAAACCTGGAAGCACATCACCAATGGAATCCCCAACGGAACCATCGTCAACGTCGTCCGCGAAGACCCACAGCGCAAAGGCTTGCTCTTTGCCGGAACCGAACAAACCGTGTTCGTCAGCTTTGACGACGGAGACAACTGGCAATCGTTGAGATTGAATTTAGCCCCAAGTTCGATCCGCGATTTGGTCATCAAAGACGATGACATCGTAGTCGGCACGCACGGGCGCAGTTTCTGGATTCTGGACGACATCACTCCGCTGCGTCAGTTGACGGCTGAAGTGGCGAATTCCGCCGCGCATTTGTACAAACCGCAAACGGCGATTCGAGTCCGTCGCAGCAACAACACAGACACTCCGATTCCGCCCGAAGAACCAATGGGACAAAACCCTCCCGACGGCGCAATTCTGAATTACTGGCTGAAAGCCGACGCCAAAAAAGTCACGCTGGAAATCCTGGGCCAGGGCGACCGAGTCATTCGCCGATATTCCAGTTCGGACAATCCAGATGTGGTTGACCCGAAAACGCAGGCCTATCCCGAATACTGGTTCCGCGCGCCGCGTGTGCTTTCGGCCAAAGCCGGGATGCAGCGATGGACTTGGGATTTGCGCTATACCTCGCCCGAAGGCTTTCCGCGTTCGTACCCGATGACGGCGATTTTGAAAGACACTCCGCCGCAACCCGACGGCCCACTGGTCAGCCCCGGCACTTACCAAGTCCGCCTGACCGTGGATGGAAAAGTCTTCACGCAACCGCTGACCGTCAAAATGGATCCGCGAGTGACCAC
>JBGAPB010000300.1:0-7820 GCA_044221525.1 Blastocatellia bacterium
CAACAGCGCCACCGTGTCGAAGACGACCAGATATTTATTCATCGCGGCGCTCCGCCCTCACCTCTGAAAGCGCCTGCTCGATCAACTGGCCCAACTCTTCATCCGTCATGCCGCTGGCTACAAAATCAGCTCTCACGTCGGCGAAGACTTCGCTAACCGTTGGGCGTCTCGCCGCACGGCTTAATACGTCCACGGCAAACTCCTCCACATTGACGCCTCGTGCAGCCGCCTTTTTCGCCAGCAAGCTCTCAAGTTCTATCGGTAATGTGATTGTTGCGCTCATCAGAATTTCTCCTTGATCGCAAGCATACAACTGTCTGAAAGCGTTCGGCAACGATTGTTACCGAGGCGTCGCCTGGACTGCCCGATACTTTTTCACCTCAGTGCCCGGTTCAGTGAATTTCAAGTCAAGGCCGCCGTCCTTGCGCGGTTCGATTTCAAGCAGAGCGGCACGGACTCCATCAAAATAGTGAAGCATGAAGGTCAATCCGTCAGAGCGTCCAGCGAGCGGCCCCAGTTCCCCGCTCGGGCGCGAAATGGTGGCGAAGGTGTCTTCGTCTTTCCGCCGGATTGTCAGGCGCAAGTTGGAGTCCGGCACTTCCCAAGTTCCGGAAATATCCGGCCCAGCCTCGCCTTCGGGGGCGCACGAACAGAACTGTGACGCGGTGAACGGGCGCATCTGGTTACCATTCCCAATAGTCCCTTTGAGTTGACCATTCACCAATTTCGCTTCCAACCGAGCGCCGGACGCGCCAAAAGTAAGTCGCAAGGTTCCGGCTTCAAAGCTGCTTTCTGTAGCCGATACGCGCGTGTCGCCATTGACTAGAAAGCCCCTGAGCGTTTTGCCGTTGGGTTCAAAATGGATTGTGAATGGAACTTCCAGAGTGCCGTAAGTGACCTTTCCATCCCAGCGTCCGTCCAGTTCTTGCGCCCATCCGCAAGTCACGGCTAGAGAAACCATCGCGAGCAAACTTAGAATCCTGATGCTTATCTTCACTGTAAATCCTCACATCTTTTGTTGGTGCGACACGAAATCGCAATTTGGTATTTCTTTGCGGCACTTGTTCGTCCAGCTATTTAGATCGGTTTTCAATTGCCTGTATGGGATTCAACCACGGGGGACACGGGGCACACGGGGAAACCAAAAGGGTTTCACCTGTTTCTCCCCGTGATCCCAGTGCTCCCCGTGGTTCAAACTCCCCTATACCCATCTGCAAACCGATCTAGTTTTCAGCCAGATCGGAACAATCTCCAATCGGATACGGAAAGCCGCACGCGGAACAAGGCCGTTTGCGTCCACAGACCGCGTCAGGAACCGGCGCGTTGCACTGAATACACCGCAAAACATTGCTCTGAATCAATTCCTGCTTCTCTTCCAGTTCAGTTTCAACGTTCACGCTTTCGCCCCTTCTTTCGATTTTGCGACGAGTTGCCAAACGTAGGCTTCGCCTTTTTCACTGATCAGCGATTGGACTTCGCGGAAAGCCATCGCGTAAAGCTGGCGCATTTCTGCTGACGAAGCCCCGGCTGACAAACGGCGTTCAAGCTCTTCGCGTGGCAGCCGTTGTTTGATTTGAACGCGCATCATCGCTGAGGCTTCGCCTGCAAAATGAAGCGACAAACCTTCAGCCAGCCAGCGCGGAGTTCGTCCATTGCCGAGCAATTCAATTACCGAATGAGCCAGTTCATGCCGAAGCGCCGTCGTCACCAGGCCGCGCTTTTTGAGCAAAGCCAGCGGTTGCAATTCAATTCTCTGCCCTTTCGTCGCGCCAGTCGCCCAACCAGATAAACCAGTCGCTTTGATAAATTCCGCCGTAGTCGCGTGAATGACGATTTCAAACGGCGCAGCTTCGTTCAATCGCAGCGAAGCTTTTTTCAACCGGCCAAGCAAATCAGTTCTGGCTGCTTCCAGAATCTTTAACGCCTTTTCGACTTCGCTACGGTCAATGCCTTTTCCAAAACTGACGCGAAAATGTTCCGTGGTGGAGGGAAGATTCAACCACGGGGAGCACGGGGCGCACGGGGAAAACAAAACCGTTTCAAGATGTCTTCCCCCGTGCTCCCAGTGTTCCCCGTGGTTCAAATCCGCGTCTCGTTGAAACTGAACCGATTGCCTGCCGAGCAGTCTGGTTCCTGGAAAATAAAAACTCAGAATCTGTCGGTAATTCATTTTGCGTTCGGCCATAACGTGAGAGCCTTCCTGACATAACCCCAGCCCGTGACCGAAACCACCGCCGCGAAACACAAAGCCCTCGCCGCGTCGTTCAATTTCAAAGCGCGAGCTTTTGACCATCTGCCAACCCAGCGCGCGTCCGATGATGATTTTGAAATCCCAGCCGCGAACCGTTCGGCGGCGCTCACCATCAATCGTGATAGTTTCGGCTCGACCAGTCGCGTCGCGTTTGCTGACCGTGATGTTTTTCAGTTGCGAGCCGACATCAGTTTTCGGATCGCTGTGAAGAGCTTTGGCCAAATCGCTGATAGAAATCACCTGCTCCCATTTGCGATGAGGCATCGTAGAGCAAAAATCGTCACGCACTCCGCGCAAATAAGCCGGAGCTTCGACGCCCCACAAAGTTTCAATGTTCGCCGTCACGCCTCCGCAAGCCGCGTGAAAATAAGCGTCAATCGCATTGCCGCTGCGGTCGCGCAAGACCTCTCCGCGTGTAGCGGCGACGGCTCGACGAGCGGCTTCGTACTGACGGTCTTTCGGCATAACAAACCGCTGGCAATGAGTCGTGCTGCACAGATCGTAACCTTCGCGGGCGTGGCGTCCCGGGTTGCGAACGGCAAAAGTCCGGCTGATGACTGCCTGAGCTTTCAATGCTTCAGGCTCGGTTTCAATGCTGGATTCTGCAGCCAAAACACCAACCAGATAATCTTCCAAAGGCAATTCACGGGTTATGTTTTCGCTGATGGAACGAACTTTGACCAATTGCGGATTGCCCAGGAGAAGGTGAGACAGGGCGACAGGGCGACGAGGCGAAAAATCTTCTTGCGACTCGTAACTCGTCGCCTGCAAACTTCTCTTCTCCAAATCAACTCCGCCTTCTCTTCTCCCTGTCTCCCCGTCTCCCCGTCTCCACGTCGTTCCAAATTCAAAAATCTTTGCAGCGACTTCCGCCGCCTGAGAACCGTGAGCGCGTTTCAGGAAAACCAGCACGCCAAGCTTCACTTGCTCAGGCGCGGGAACGCCGGTTGGACGCTTGTCCGCCGCAAAGCCCACAAACCAACCTTGAGTGCGAAAACCGTTGCTGGCGGTTGAAGTTCCAGTCTTGCCGAAAACGAAACTCGGCAGGTTTCCAAGCTCGGTTTTTGACGCCGTGCCGTATTTTACCGCGCCGCGCATGCCTTCGATCAAAACTGTCCGATGAGCCGCCGAGATGTTCAACCGAGCAGTTTCGGTCGGAGCAAAAGCCGCATCAGTCGTTTGCCGTGGCCGATAAAGATGTCCTCCGTTGACCAGCGCCGCATAGGCCGCCATCAGTTGAATCGGCGTAACCAGAAATTTGTCGTCATCGCCCAGCGCCGTCTGAACTCGCCATTCTCCGTGCGGCAAACTGCCCGAAGATTCATTGGCAGCAACACCAGTTCGTTCGCCAAATCCGAATCCGACAAGCGCGGCATTGAAGGTTCCTTCGCTCAAACGTTCGCCTACGTGAGCAAAATAATCATTGCAGGAATACGCCAAAGCTTGAGTCAGGTTGAAAGGCGAGTTGCTGCGCGGATGAGAACAGACTATTTCGAAACCTTCGCGCGAGTATTTGGTCTGGCATTGCCTGCGCGTCTGCAAATCCAACAATCCGGCCCGCAAAGCCGCCAACGCCGTAAAAGGTTTGATGGCTGATCCAGGCGGGAAAGCCTGTTCAAATGCCAGGCGAGGATTGACAACGGCGCGCAGCCTTCCGGTCTGAGGATCAATGACAATCACCGCGCCTTCGCGTTCGCCAAGAGCGTCGGTGGCGACTTTTTGTAAGAGCTTATCGAGTTCAGATTCGTTGATGCGCTGAACCGGCTGGGCAACAACTTTGAACTCACCTTCGGCTGGCGGCGAGGAGCATGCAAGCAAGAAAGCATTCACTACTAAAAAGTACAAAAGGCACAAAAGCCGGGTTGAAGACTTCTGCGCCTTTTGCGTTTTTTGTGGTGAATCAAAGTTCATCAGATCAAACATTCAACTCGCTCATGGATTCATCTAGGGCGCGTCGAGTCGTCATTTCAGCCATTGCCCCCAGCGTCAGCAACCAACCGACGAAAACCATCAGCAGCGAAAACGCGAAGCGCGCTCCAACCAGCCAGACTTCGCCCCATTTGCTGCTGACGTGAGTTTCAGTAAACGCTGAAAACCAGGCCAAAGCGCCACACACAACCAGGACTAAAACGTAAATCAAAACCGAGCGCGGCGAGAAGGCTGCGGCAATTGAACGGATAATATCTTTGAAAGCAGTGCCGAGTCCCTGTCGGATCGCAGCCATCCAGCAATGAATTGCCAGCAACGGCAGCGCCAGATAAAGCAGCAACCAACGTCCAGCCATCAACGACAACTCCGCCCAGCGTTTAGGCTTTTCGACATCGGCAACAAACCTTTTATCCAGATACCCGAAAAGCCACCACAACCCAATGGCCACAACAAGCAACGGCAAACTAACGATCAGCAGCTTCCAAAAATCCATCAGTGCGCGTTTCAGCAAGTAACCCGCGCCGACTCCAATTCTGACGTAACTCAAGCCAATCACTTGCAACAGGAAAAAGAAGATGGCGGCTGTCAGTGGCAAAACTATCAAACTGAGCGCGACCTGAAGTTGTGTGGCCTGGCCGACTACTGCGACAAACAAATATACGGCCAGCAAGAGCGACGCGTAACACAGAAAAGCAATCAGCACCGCGCCGAAGTTAGTAAATAGCTTTTGCGCCGCAGCGCCGATTGATGTGAAAACGTCTTTGATCATCTGTTCACCTTAATTTCGTAGTCCCGCCTTCAGGCGGAACAGGGGAGCATTCAAGCAAACCCGAAAAGCCTTCTCCACAAAACTATTCCGCCTAAAGGCGGCGCATCACTTTCCGCCTGAAAGCGGGACTACGAACAAATCACTTCTTGTCCAAAATGTTCAGCCGATAATTGGCCGTATTTGCATGCGAGCCGGGTTGGTACATCAATTCGGCTCGCGCGGGAGCCACACGAAATTGCCCTGGAGTTTGCACCCGCATCGCGTATTGGAACGTCGCGTCGCCGTCGAAGTAACTGACAAACAACGCAGTCCGCTGGTCGCGGAATTCGCGCTGACTGTACCAATCGCTCCAACCAGTAATCGAATAGCCGAAATCAAAACCGCTATAACGTTCGACCTGTTCGCAACCTGCCGGTATCGGGTCTTCAATCAGCAGATACTGCGACTTCGTGCCCATGACGCGAACGCGCGAAACGATCATATCGCCGGATCGAACTTCGCCGGTCAGTGGCTCGGTTTTCCAAACGGGCTTGCCTCCCTGGTCGCTGACGGTCAACCGCAGATATTCTCGAGTCAGTTTCAAACCGCCAGCCGAAAAATCTGATGACTCTTCTTTGGTGTAAAAGTCCTGAGTCACCGCTACGTAAGCCACGCCCGCGCCGCGTTTGACGACTCGAACCAGACTGGACGGAGCTACGTTGCCAGCTTTGCGCTCGATGACGATCGGCTGGCCGCTGACGGCTTCGGCGGAGGTGACTCTGCGATTCAGAACCTGTTCGCCATTCAGATAAACTTCAATCGTGTAATCGGCGGTCAGTTCTTTGCTGGCGCGCAAGTAATCGGTCAAAGCGAAAATTGCGAAAGCCGAATGCTTGGTCGTTTCCCAGTAATAACCGTTCCGGCGATGAGCCACCAGCCAGCGCGCAGATTTGGCCAGCAGTTCGCTGTTAGGATTGATCTGAGCCAAAGCTTTCAGCGACCAAGCCGTCGCTTCCAGATTATTTTCTTCGGTGAAATCCAGCATAGGCCGCCGCTTTGATTCCCAGTAAGCATCTGCCTGGCTCATCTTCGCTGTGCGTTCTATGTCCCCAGCCACCAGTTGAGCGCGGTTGTCGTTGCGAAGCTTCAATGTCAAAGCCAGCAGCGCGCGGGCGTAAGGCTGCATCTCGCTGCGGCGGTTGAACATATCGTTCAAATGCCGAACATCCGCTCCGCCGCTGCTTTGCTGTGCATAAAGCAGGTAGGCTCGCGATTCAATGTCGAAAGGCGTGCCGTCTTCCATCTTGCCCGCATCCAGTAGTTGCTGAATTTTCTGCCTTCCCTGCTTAACTCTGTAAGGTTCGACGCCATAACCTGCACGCTCGGCCAACGACAATCCATCCATCACATAAGCCGTCATAAACGGATCGGTCTTGTCGTCTTTCCACCAACCCCAGCCGCCGTCTTCGTGCTGGAATCCGTAAAGGCGATCCAAACCGCGCTGAACTTTTTTGCCAAGATCGTTGCCCGCTCCTATCGAAGCCGTCTTCACCTCTTTGACTGTCTGGGCGACGATCACATTCGGCAGGAAGCTGGACATGGTTTGCTCTGTGCAGCCGTAAGGATAAGTCGTCAGGTAATCCAGCGCGCCGAACATTGCTCCGGCCACTGAAGGCGAAGCCTCAATGCGAAGCGTGCGTGCTTGCGCGTGAGCATTGCCGGGCAGCACAAACGACATTTGTTTTTCAGCCGCATCTTCGCTCAGGGCCAGTGATTCGCCTTTGACAACGCGGGTTCCGGCGGCAACAACCGGCATAGGTAATTCAACTCCGTCGGATTCGCCGTTGGTTTTGGCCGTCGCCAGCAGCGTGACGTTGCCGAAGTTCGCAGCCGAAATATGCCAATCAATTCGCTGCTCGCCGTCTTTGGAAATGGTCACAGTTCGCTGACCGGCATCCAGCAATTGCGCGCCTGTAACTTTCAATTCAACCTGGGTGACTTTGTCTTCTTTTTGGTAGTTATGGACGATGCCGGAAATCGTCACCGTGTCGCCTTCCGTGGCGAAGCGCGGAGTTTCAAGCCGCAGAATCAGGTCTTTGCGCGAAATTACCTTGCCGATTTTCGATCCGACTTTCAGGTCGGCTGTCACCGCCCGAGCCGTCGCTCGCCAGGTGGTCAGGTTGTCAGGCAGGTTCAATTTGACTGTGGCTTTGCCGTCGGCGGCGGTGACTACGTCAGGTTGCCAGAAAGCCGTGTCGCGGAAATCTTTGCGAATTTTAGGGTCGGCATACTGGCTGTCGTTTTTGAAGTCGGCCAGTTGGTACGAGCGTTTGTTCTGAGCCAGGTCAATTTTCTTGTCACCGGAATAGCCCGTGAACTGAAACGCAGCGGCAAAATTCGTCGAAACCCGTGTGTAACGAGTCCCATAAAAAGCTCTGCGAATGTCGCCAGCGGAATCCGGGCGAATGCTGTAAATCGCTTCGTCTACCAAACCTAGACTGACTTCGACTCCGGCTGCCGGAGAGCCGTCGGAGTTTTTGGCTATGATCTGGTACGAAGCCGGGTCACGCGGTTTGTATTGTTGTTTGTCAGGAATCAGTTCGATGTTCAGGAATTTATTGACCGCCGGAACCGCGATGTTTTTGCTGTGTTCAAACATCTCGCCGTTTTTGACATAAGCCACGCTCAGTTGAATGTTCGGCGAATAAGCATCCTTGATCGGCAGGTCAATCACTACGGCTCGTCCATTGGCGTAAATCTGGCGAGTGTCCAAAACGCGAGTCATTTCAGTCGTCACCAGCAAATGAGCTTTGTCCGTGGGCAGCAGCGCCAGGATTTTTGCAGTCTCGCCGACTTTGTAAGATTTCTTGTCGGCGACCAGTTTGATCGAAC
>JBGAPB010000301.1:0-7814 GCA_044221525.1 Blastocatellia bacterium
GCGTGACGCGGACTCCGCTGGTGAATTTGAATGGATATTTGCCTCCGCTGGGGAAGGTCATTTCGACGAAAAATGCCGTGACGCCGGCTTCGGGCTTGACCATTTTGCCGACGTACACACCGGGTTTGACCGGTTGCAGCACTTCGCTCTTGTAAGCTTTGCCAATGAGTTCCATGCGGAAGTCGCGGGTTTTTGGATTGGTGGCGTACCAGAGTTTGACTTCGGTGGGTTTGTCCACCGTGTTGACGGTGATCGAACCGTCTTTTTCAAACTTCCAACTGTAGCGCGGGCGCGGCGTACCTTTGAGCACGGATTCGTAAAAGGCATCAAGCGTCATTGGAGCGTCGGTTCCATCCAATCCGTGATTGCTGTTCGGCACGTAGCGCAAATGCTTTTCGCCTTTCAGGTCGCCATAATAAAACTGCGACGAATCGGGCAGGAAAAACTGATCGCCCGCGGAGTTGATGATCATCTTCGGCATTGTCAGCCGGTCGCGATATGAATACGGGTCTTCTATGTCCATCAACGCTTTGTATTGCGGAGTTCCTGCCCAGGTAACGACGTTCAGGTAATCGTGGACAGCAGGCGCCCAGAATCCATAAGCGCGAAAATGATGTTCCAGTCCTTTTTCCAGGTTCAAGCAGTCAATGACGTAAGGAACAATTGCGATGACACGGTCATCCACAATGGCCGTCGTCCACGTAGTCCAACCGCGTTTCGATCCTCCGCTGACGATGAACTTTTCCACTTTGGCGGATTTTTTGCCGCCTTCGGCGCTGGCGGCCACGGCGGTGATGGTGTCCATCGCTCGGACGGCGGCTTTGGTCATGGGCAATCGCAGCGGCCAGGTTTCATCGCCTGTGCGCATGAACTTTTCCCAGGTGTAAGCAATGATCCCGTCTTCGTTGCGGGATTTGGTTTCGTCTTTGAACGTCAGCGGTTCATACGGAATCATCTTCAATTCGGCAACAATGGATTTCGTTCGCACTGCCATATCCGTGAATGTAGGTGCTGGCACGCCGGGTTCTTTGCTGTTCACCGAACCGCCGGAGATGAACATAAAACCGTTTGGCGAAGTGACTTCGTCCGGTTGAATGATCGTCATCCAGTGTTCCCAGATTGGCTTGTCCACCTCTGCCGCCGTGCGCCATTGTTGCGAAGTCATGCGGACAACATAAACCGTGAAGCCTTCTTTCTTGATCGTATTGGTGATTTTGTATTTGTAGTTTGAATCGGGTTTGGCTACGTAACGATCCAGCGCGGTCAGCTTTTTGCCCTTGCGCTGTTTGGCGTCGGTGTGACCGACAAAGGCGAAGATCAAAGCAAAAATTGCGATGGAATATAGAAACTGGCGGCGTTTGGTGATCATTGGGAAACTCCGGTTATTGGTGAAGAGTCTAGTTGGTGAAAGTCTGGGAGGAGAGTACGGAACAAACGGAAATAACGGAATAAACGGAAGGTTGATTTCCGTCCTTTCTGTTATTTCCGTTTTTCCGTTATCTCTCCTCGCCGTTATTGCTTCATTTTTTCAGCTTCGGCAGTCAGCGCAGGAACGATTTCAAACAGGTCGCCAACGATGCCGTAATCGGCAATTTCAAAAATCGGCGCTTCCTTGTCTTTGTTGATGGCGACGATGGTGCGCGAACCTTTCATTCCGACCAGATGCTGAATCGCTCCTGAAATGCCCACGGCCAGATACATTTTCGGAGCGACGGTTTGCCCCGAAGAACCGATCTGGCGATCCATCGGCAACCATTCGTTGTCGCAAATCGGACGCGAAGCCGACAGTTCAGCGCCCATTGCATCGGCAAGTTTCTTGACGATTTCGATGTTCTTTTGCTCCTTGATTCCGCGACCGACCGAAACAATCAGCGGGGCGGCTGTCAGATCAACGGCGGCTTTGGCTTCCTTGAATCGCTCTTCGGGTTGCTGACGAACAATGCCATCCAGGTTGACGGTCAAAGCTTTGACTTCGGCCTGACCGGCTTCGCATTCATCGCCGCGAAAACTGCCGATCTGGAAACTGACGAAATGCGGCTTATCGCCGACTGGCACAACGTCCGCTGCCATCTTGCCCTGAAAGACTTGCCGAGTCAGGACGAGTTCGCCGCTTTCAACTTTGTGGCTGATGCAATCGCCAACTAGCGCACGGCGCAAGCTCGCGGCCAACTTCGGCGCGAAGTCGCGGACTTCGTAAGTGTGCGTCATCAAAACCAGCTCCGGTTGCAACTGTTCGATGACTTGTTTGAACGCTGCCGAGTAGCCGTCAGCGGTGTATGACTTCAACGCTTCGTTTTCGACGGTGTATACCGCGCCGAGCTTTTTCGCCGCAATTTCTCCAGCCGCCGCGCCAATGCCACTTCCGAAAATGACGGCTGAAACAGCCTGACCGGTCGCGCCGCTGATTAACTGAGCCGCGCGCACGGCTTCGTAAGATGCTTTGTTGACCTTTCCGTCAACGTGTTCGATGAAAACTAAAATCATAAGTCCTCCGGTGGTTGGTGGCTGGTTGCTGGTGGTTGGCGAGGCTTTACCAGCCACCAACCACCAACTACCAATCACCAACTAAAAAACTCTCGCCTCATTTTTCAGCTTGTCCATCAACTTCGCGGCGATTTCAGAGGCGCTGCCTTCGATGAACTGGGTCTGCTTGGATTTCTGCGGCACGTAGATTTTGCGAATTTGAGTTTTCGGCGCTAAGTCGTCAGCCGACAATCCAATCGCTGCCGCGTCCAGCTTCTTAATTTCCTTCTTCTTCGCCGCCATGATTCCTTTCAGAGTGGCGTAACGCAGAGTGTTGATACCGGATTGAATTGTCAGTACCGCCGGAGCAGGGAAGCTGACCCATTGGAAAAATCCGTTTTCCAGTTCGCGTTTGACTTTGATCTTGCCGTCTTCGGATTGCACGTCCATGACGATGGTGGCGTGCGGAGTGCCAAGCAGTTCCGCCGCGATCACGCCGGTTTGGGCGTAACCGTGATCGTCGGATTGCAAACCGGTCAGCAGCAAATCGAAGCCTTCCGCCTTCGCCGCCGCCGCAATCACCGAAGCCGCGCCGAAAGCGTCCAGGTTGTCAAACGCGGCGTCTTCCAGATGCAAGCCGCGGTCGGCTCCGCGCGCCAAAGCTTCTTTGATAACGGATTGCGCGCGCGCCGGGCCAAGGCTAAGCGCGATGACTTCGCCGCCGTGTTTTTCCTTCAATTGCAGCGCGGCTTCCAAACCGTACTGATCGGATTCGTTGATCTCGTAAGTCAGGTCTCGATCCTGAATCCAGTTTCCTTGTTCGTTGATGCGAAGAATCGAATCGTTCTTCGGCACCTGTTTCAGACAGACGATAATTTTCATAACGACTCCTGTCGCTGGTATTAGGTTTTCCCGTTTAATTGCTTGGGATTAAGACGTGGTTTTTTTATCTGAATGAATGCTCATTCAGTCACAGATTTATACTTTATGGATTTCAATCCGGCAACCGGATGAATAGCCCAAATTGGAAACGACATTACTTGGCCGCCTCTTCCAGAGTTTTGATTGCATCCATCGCAGCCGCTTTCAACTGATCCAGGCATTCGCGCTGTTCGGCTTCGCGCAAAGCGGGCAAAGCGCGTTTGTTTCCGACTTTGCCCAGGGCGCGAATTGCAGAAACTCTGGCGCGGATGTTTTTGTCCTTGGTCAGTTCGATCAAATGATCAACGATCTTGTCGGCTTTTTCGTCTTTGTTTAATTCCTTGCCAAGACTTCCCAGGCAGCCGATGGCGGCGACGCGAATCGGCACAGGTTTGCCGTATTTGCTTTGCTCCAAAGCCAGATCAACTCCGCGTTTGTCTTTTGCCTGACTGAGGCCGTGGAAGACCGAAGCGGCGATGACTTCCTGCCATGAAGTTCGTGCAATCGCGGGTTTCAAGGCATCGAACGCTTTGTCGCTGGCAATACTGGCCAGCCCGCGAATGGCTGCGACGGTGACGAAGTAACTCTCGTCTTTCTGCGAAACTTCGCGCAGAAAATCCGTTGCAGCTTCGTCTTTGAAATTGCCCAGCGCCCAGACACAGGTTCTGCGAACGTGACTGTCTGTTTCGGAGTGATAGCGGTTGGTCAAAACTGTTCGGGCAGTGTCGCCTCCGATTTCTCCAAGCGAGACGGCGGCAGCCATTCTCACGCCGTAAAAGTCTTCGCCGGTCAAAGCCGCGCTCAAGGCAGAAACTGTTTCGTCGCCTTTGAATTCTGACAACTCTCTGGCGGCGCGAATGCGGTCCAGCACGTCTTCGGCTTTCGTGAGTTGATAAGCCAATTCCTGCGCCGACTTCTTGAAACTCATCAGCTTGAAGATGCGATGGCCTTTGTCGAACAGCACCATTCGCGGTTTGGATGCGCAGGGAAAGTAAAATTCCTGTTCAGCTTTGGTGATTTCAACACGATAAAGCTGGCGGTGTTCAGTTTCGATGATTTCACCCGCTTCGACTGTGGTGATTTCGATTTCGACCGGGAAGCGGAAAACAGGAGTTCCATCTTCTTCATTTTCCTGAACCTGCTTCACAGACACGCGCAGCATTTTCTGATCGCGTTGCCATTCGTAGTCAACTTCCAGTTCGGGGTACCCCGCGCCATACAGCCATTGATCGAAAAACCAGTGCAGGTTTTGCCCTGTGGCTTCTTCAATGGCGACTTTGAAATCGTTGGTTTCGGCAACGCCGAACTCAAACTTTTTCAGGTAATGAGCCAGAGACCGAAAGAAGCCTTCATCGCCCAGCGTCCAGCGCAACATATCCAGCACGCAAGCCCCTTTTTCATAAGCGTGGCGATCCATCAACTCTTCTGAAAAACGATAATAGCGGCAATCAATCGGGCGGCGATGGCCAGTCCAATCTTCGCGCAGGTAAGTCATGAAGTCCTGGAAAATGACAAATCGCGCTTCGTCTCGTCCGCGAGAATGCTCGCGCCACAAGTATTCGCTGTAAGTGGCAAAGCTTTCGTTAAGCCAAATTTGAGTCCAGTCTTTGCACGTCACCAGATCGCCCCACCATTGATGCGCCAATTCGTGAGCCACAATGTCGTCGTAGTTGATGTCCAGTTCCGCTTGGGCGTCCAGCAAGCAGCGGTCGGTGAAGGTCGAAGCTGACGTGTTTTCCATCGCTCCGAACAGAAAATCATCAACCAGGATTTGCGAGTATTTGGCAAATGGATAGTCGTAACCAAAGCGCTGCTCGAACAACTCGATCATCTTCGGAGTGTTGGCAAACAGCTTATGCCCGGCGGCCACGCGGTCTTTGTAAACGTAATAATCCACCGGCAGGTTTTTGTAATTGTCTTTGATCTGTTCGTATTCACCGACAACAAGCGTCACCAAATACGCCGGATGAGGTTGAGCCTGGCTCCAATGAAACGTCCTGGTGCCTTGCTGTTGATTGTCGCGCACGCCGAGCAGTTCGCCGTTAGATAGGGCAAAGTAATTGGCTTTGACCGTCACCAACATTTCCGTGCTCATCTTTTGGTTGGTCACATCGTGGCAGGGAAACCACCAATGAGAGTCTTCGTTTTCGCCTTGCGACCAGATTTGGCAAGGTTTGTTCGGATAAGCGTCGTCTGGTTTGATGAAAAACAGCCCTTTGCGCGGAAAGCAGGAATAGCTGATCGCGACTGTGATTTGTTCGTCGCGAGCGTAACTGCGATCGAGTTCGACAGTCAGTCGGTCGGGATGCGTTTCAAAATCCAGCCGAGTCGCAAACTGCGCCGTCGAACGAACCAGATTGCCCGTGCCGCGTTGTTCAACGGCCAGCAATTTGACGCCCGCTACGCTCATTTCGGCGGCGTCCAATTCAAAGTGGTCGAAACCATCGTTGATCGGTGACAGCGTCAGAGTGGCCGTGCCTTCGACAGATTCTTTTTCGTCGTCAATCTGGATTTCCAGTTTTAGGTGTTTGATGGAAAAGCGGCGACCGGGTGTTTGATGTTCATCGCCTTCGACGGGAGAACGGTCAATGTTTACAGTCGTCTCGTACAGATTCACGTCCGACCACGAACGCGGGTCAAGCAAGGCAGGGTGAATGAGTTTGTCGTTCATGGCCACGTAGTTTCCCGGTTCGACTGGAAAGATGCAAGACAGTTTTTAGTGCGCGTTGTTAAGCTATCCGGTTGTTTTGCGCGGAGTTGCAAATGTATTATTGGCCACAGTTGAAAATGTAACTATCAACTAACCCTAACAAAACCAGATTGGGATAAGCATTGCTGGGAATTTTACGGAGCAACCAATCCGCAGGTTGTTTTCGAATGTTCCGCTGATTCCTGGAATGAATCAGTTCATAACTGGCCATAGCTGGCCATAACTGGGTTGCAAAATCTGGATCAAAAAAAAGACGAATTGCAGCCCAAGCACCACCATAGGTGAAGGAGATAATAATGAATAAACAATTGAAATATCTGGCTTCCGCCATTGCCCTGACGATTGCCTTGATGATGACAGGCGTCGTTTCCGCCAATGCGCAGGTTTCAAGTTCGACCGCCGAAGTGCGCGGTCAAATCACAGACAGCGCGGGAGCCGTAATTCCCGGCGCGACGGCTACGCTGACCAATGTCAGCAAAGGCGCGGTTCGCACTGCGACCACAGACGCCGAAGGCAATTATGCGTTTCTGGCCTTGCTGCCTGGGGCTTACGATTTGAAGATCGAAGCCAAAGGCTTTGCCGGAAAAACAACCCGTTTGGAATTGACCGTTGGCCAGCAAGCTAACATTTCATTCCAATTGGTTGCCGGTGGCGTTGAGATAAAAGTTGATGTTGTTGCGGGCGGAGAAGTTGTCGAAACTTCGCGCCCGGAACAATCATCGGTCGTTGACACCAAACAAATCACCAATCTGCCGATCAATCGCCGCAATTTTCTGGATTACGCCTTGCTGACTCCGGGAGTTGTGGATGCCGACAACATTGCCGATTCCTCGGATTTTCGTGTGGCGCAAACTCCGCAATCCGGTCTTTCGTTCGGCGGCAACAACGGACGCGGGAACATGGTTCAGGTGGATGGAGCTGAAACGTTAAGTTCATCGGGTGGCGTGCAGGCGACGGTCAGCCAGGAAGCAGTTCAGGAATTCCAGGTCGTTCGCAATAGTTTCAGCGCCGAATTCGGCGGAGCGGCGGGCGGCGTCGTCAACATCGTTTCCAAATCGGGAGCCAACAAGTATTTCGGCAGCGCCTTTGGCCTGTTCCGCAATCAGGCTTTGGATGCTCGCAATGCCTTTGACTTCAACCCCAGCGGTCAATCGCCTTTCAGCCGGTATCAATACGGCGGTTCAGCAGGCGGCCCTATCAAACAGGACAAAACCTTTTTCTTTCTGGTGGCAGAGCGGTTGGATCAGAAACGCACGGCATTCGTTAATTTGCTAGGCGATCCGAACATCTTCCAACCGACGACTTCGCAAAATGCCCTGTTGAATTACCTGAATTCCGTTCCGGCCTTCGCTCCGTTGGCGGCTGCTGGGCGCGCCGCATTGACGACCACCTCCCAGGCCTATCCACGCACGGTGAACCTGTTTACCCAGGCCAGCGGCCAGTTTCCTTTCGATGAAGCGCAGACGCAGTTTTCGGCTCGTGTGGATCACAACTTCAGCGAAAAGAGCACGGGTTATTTGCGCGTCAACCTGACCGATTCCTTTTTTCAGAATCAGGCGGCTGGCGCTTTGACTGCGGTTTCGCGCGGACGCACATACGATGCGTTCAGTGGAGGAGCGGTCGCTTCGCACAACTATCAGTTCGGCGCCAGTGGCTTCAACGAATTGAAGTTGCAGTTCAGTCACACGCGCTCGGCCTTTGTTCCCAACGATCAGAACGG
>JBGAPB010000302.1:0-10429 GCA_044221525.1 Blastocatellia bacterium
TGTTCAATTCGCCATTCCCAACAATGCCACCCTGATTGAATTCGCGGCTTACAAGCCGTTTGACCCGTCCGCGCTAAAGCATGTCGCGGCTCGTTACGCTGTCTACGTGCTCACCGCGCAAGGCCAGCCGCGATGGGCCGACCTGGGCGAAGCAGCCCCGATTGACCAAGCGGTTGAAGCCTGGCGCAAGGCCTTGCGCGATCCAAAACGCACTGATGTGCGGCGGCTGGCTCGCGCAGTTGATGAAAAAGTGATGAGGCCGGTGCGCGCGCTGCTGGGTGAAACGAAGCATTTGCTGATTGCGCCGGATGGACTGCTCAATTTGATTCCGTTTGAGGCTTTGGTGGATGAACGCAATCGGTATCTGGTTGAAAGTTATTCGCTGAGTTATCTGAGCAGCGGGCGGGATTTGCTGCGGATGCAGGTGGCGCGCGAAAGTGGCAGCGAGCCGATGGTGATGGCCAATCCGGCTTTTGGCAACTTGAAACGCGCCGAGGTTTCGACCAAAAAAGGTTCTGCGAAGCCAGGCGACAGGAATGATTCTGAAGACCTTCGCGGGCAGTTCTTCGGCCCTTTGCCGGGAACGGCGCAGGAAGCCGCCGCCATCAAGCGTTTGTTTCCGCAGTCGCGGATTTTCACCGAAGCGCAAGCGACCGAAGCAGAATTGAAAAAAGCGGTTGCGCCGAAAATTCTTCATGTTGCCACGCACGGTTTCTTCCTGGCCGATCAGGAAAAACCGCCCGAAGACGCCCGCGGCGTTTTGGCGGAAGACCCGTTGCGAACGCCCGATGCCCGATTGGCGAAATTGGCGGCAAATATTGAAAACCCATTGCTCAGAGCAGGTCTGGCTTTTGCCGGAGCCAACGAAGGCAAAAGCGGGCCAAATGGCGAAGATGACGGCGTGTTGACGGCTATGGAAGCGACAACGCTGAATCTGTGGGGGACTAAGCTGGTGGTTTTGTCGGCTTGCGATACCGGCGTGGGCGAGGTGAAAAATGGAGAAGGCGTTTATGGATTGCGCCGCGCCTTTGTTCTGGCCGGAGCCGAAACCTTGCTGATGAGTCTGTGGCCGGTATCGGATAAAGAGACGAAACGTTTGATGATTCCGTACTATTCCGCGCTCAAACGCGGCGATGGCCGGGGCAAGGCATTGCGGCAAGTGCAGTTGCAATTGATTCGCAGCAAGAACAATCGGCATCCGTTTTACTGGGCCGGCTTCATTCAGTCAGGCGAATGGGCGAATCTGGCCGGTCAACGATAATCGCTCGTTGGAGACGAACCTCATGCCGGAAACTCTGCCTGTAACTCTAAAAGCCTTGCTCGATTATCTGAGCGCCCATTGCGAAGATGCGGGCGAGCGATACGAAGCTTTGCGCCGGTCAGTGATGCGTTATCTGGAACAGCGCGCTGTTTTCGCTTCGGACGAATTGGCCGACGAAATTCTGGATCGAGTGGCCAGGCGCATAGAAATGGGCGAAGAGGTGCGGGAAATTGGCGGTTACTGTTTGGGAGTGGCTCGGAATGTTTACCTGGAATGGCAAAGGAATCCGCGCAATAACCATCTTCCAATAGAAGAGCTTGATCGTTATCCCGTCCCGGAAGCACAAACCGATGAAGCCTGGGATTCGTCGCAGTTAATTTGCATGCAAAAGTGTTTGCAGTCAGTGGCGGACGGCAAGCAGGAATTGCTTCGAGAATATTTTCGCGGCCAGGGCGGCGAACGCACCAAGCGACGCGAGGTCATTGCCGGCCAGTTGGGTATCAATCAGGCTGCCCTTTATAATCGCGTCAGCCGTTTGGTTGAGCGGCTCAGGCAGTGCAAGGATAATTGCCTGCGCCAATCCGGGTTGCGATAGATTTTCCATTTTCCTCACTTCAATTTGTGGTCATAAAGACAGAAAACAACGAAGAGCGAATGATCGGTTACCTGTTGCGCGAGTTGCCCGAAGCGGAATGGGAGGCGCTGGAAGGGGAGTTTTTTGCCGACCCGGCGTTGCTTGCCAGACTGGAAGCGGTCGAACACGATCTGATCGAAGCTTATGTCTGCGGCAAGCTGACGGCGACACACCGCGCGAAGTTTGAACAGGCCTACCTTAATTCTCCGCAGCGGCGCGAGAAGGTCGAATTTTATCGAGCCTTAGCCAGGGCATTGCCTCTGGCAACTCAGCCGATTTCATCGTTACCCAAAACAGAAGCATCATTGTGGCGGCCAAAATTTTTATTCAGTTGGCGTATGCCTCGCCTGATTGCCGTGACCGGTTTGGCGGTGGTGCTGTTTGGCGGCGTCTGGTTGGCGGATACAGGCAATTGCGGCGAAGGCGGCAGAAAGCGAACGTGAAAGAGCGCTGCTGGCCCAACGCGGAAACGAAATTGCGTGCCCGGATTGCAGTGATGCACGACCGCAATGTTGAAATAGCCGCAGAATTGAAAAGTCGCTGTCGCCAGTTGGCGGATATCGCCCAACCTAAACCAAGCAGCGTGAAATACCGGCACTTTCGCCTGGACGCTTCCAGTTTGCGTTCCTCAAAATGAAATGGCTGAACGCTTTACTGATAATTCCAACCAGCGAAATCGGTGCGACTTACTTTCAGGTTGACGAATTCAGGCTATAACCTGTTTCGCTTGGAGTTGCGTTCAGGCGACGGGCTAATTGATTTGGAGCCGCTCAGGCTTGCTGGGCTAAAAAGAATTCGGTGACTTTGCTGCGCCGGCTTCAGGGATTGAGCAGGCCAGGAGCCTGGTGATTATACCGTAACCTGCCAGTGTCAGGCGTTGGTTGGTATGACATGGGCGTATTTCCAGTCGTGATCGTGCGGCGATGAACGGCTGGCAAAAAAATATGACCGGGCGATAGATTTAATATTTGACGACACTTATTGCCGGATAAACATTCCAATTCAATCCGCCAATAACCCGAGCCTGAAGTGAATCATATCAACAAGAGCCAATCGAATTCTCAAGGCTGGCCTGCTGTGTTTGCGGCTTGCTCGTATGAGTTTGGCAGTTTTGCCTGCGATGCCAATCGTCGGTTGTTACAGAAAGACGGCGCAGTAATCCGGTTGCGACCGAAGGCTGTCGAAGCGTTGTTGGCTTTGGCTTAACGCCGCGACAGAAGTGGTCGAGCGAAACCGATGAATTGATGGATTTGTTGTGGCCGAACAAATCTCGGTCGAAGAAAACAATCCCCACTTTTCACATCTCAGTATTGTATGCTGGGTGAAACCCGCGTGATCATCGTTACGTTCTCACTATTCCGCGTCGCGGTTACCGGTTTGCGTCAGATGTCAAAGAATTGGCCAATGGTTTTGTGACCAGGCAATCTGAACAGATCGCCGGAGATCATCCAGTCGCTCAATCCGCAAACTTCACTTTTGTCTCAGTCGCTGCGGGCAATCACTTTAAGAGTCAGAACAGGTATGGAACAGGTTCACCGCCAACTTGCATTCATGGCAATGCCAGTCTGATCTTCAAACTTTTTGTGCGCGATCTGGAGCATTCGATTTCGTTTTACCTGAAACTGGGCTTTACGCCTGCCAGGCTTGAATCGCAGTTCGCCGAATTGTGTTTAGGAGGTCTGAGGATTTTTTTGGAGCAGTCCGATCAATTGTTTTTATTGCCGCCAAAACCTGTCGGAAGTTTGTGCGTGTTGGTGGCTGACGTTGATGCTATTCGTGTCAAAGTGCGGCAACACAGTTTGCCGGTTATCAAGGAAATAGGTGATCGTGAAAACGGGATGCGCGATTTTACGGTGATGGGACCGGATGGGGTTGCTCTTCACTTTGTGACGACCTTGGCCGCGACAAAAACTATACCTCATGTTGTGAAACAGGCTCGTTGCTGAAAATTTCCATTGCCCGTCTCAGCCGACTCAGATTAAACTCCGTTTCGCCTCGCAAGGCCCCGCAAGGTTGGATCACTGACCTGCCTTGATCTCGTACCCCGCTCGAATCTTCAATCAACGAAAACTTTTAACGGTTCGAGCCATCTGCCGAAATTCGCTCAAGTGGGAGATCACTTTCAATCATGGCTATTTTTCAAGACATCCCTGTAAACGGTGGCGGCGAAACAATTCGCGCCGCTCAACGAGAAATCATCAACCGCGCCAATGCCAATCACCTGACAGCCGACGGTTGGTCGCTGGCTGAACTTAGAACTGATGACAGTGATTTTGAATGGCTGCAAAGCTGGGCACACATGCTGGATGAAGAAATAGCCAGCCGCTGGTTGTTGCCGGGTCAGACCGCCGCTTTTTGGGGAAACCCTCAGACGCGCCGCGCAGGCATTGGTGTGCTGGTCATGATGTTGGCAGCCGAGCAAAAACGCCGAGGCCTGGCCGGCGACGATGACTGGATCACAGTCCTGTCCTCTCTTTTCAGCGACCAGACGCGACCAATTCTTTTCAAAGAAGGCAGCTTCGCTCCACCGCTTATCGGTTCGATGAAAGAAGCTTCAATGCGGCTGCGGCTGCGCGTGGGCCAGGGTTGGGACTCGTTCGCCGCCCAACGCGAAGGCATCGCTCTGCAAGTCGGATTGACCGAACCCGACCTGGCCGAACAATTCCCGCAATGGTTGAAAACTCTGGACATACCGCAACACATCACCGCGCTGCTTGATCCGGTCAATGGCAGCGATAGTTTTCTGCATCTGTGGCAAGGCTGCCGCGATTATCTGCAAGGTTTTGTGAACGAAACCGACCTGCGCGAAACGCTTGAAACCAACGTCTGGATTTTGCCGCGCTGGGTGAACAAGATGGTCGCCGCGCTTAAACCGTTACGTCAGGAACCAGCCGAACCCGAACCCGCTGCCAAACCATCTTCAACCGGCCCGCTTGTTCAAATCCCCAGCGAACCCGAAGACGTCTTCGGAGCCTTCATGCCTTATGGCGGCATCAAGACAATCATTCGCGCCACTTGCGCCATTCTTGAACGCGCCGACAAACTCGGGTTCGGAGGCATCCCCTGGTCATTAAGCGATCTGAAAATCACCGACTACGATTACGCCTGGCTGCGGATTTGGGTCATGCGGTTGGAGCCGGACGCCGTCAACCTGATCGCCCAAACCGAACGCCAGTTCAAAGCCGGAGAAGCCGACGTCAGCGTCCGCGCTGCACTTGGAACAATGCTCGGCCTGTGGATTTCAGAAACCGTTCGCCGAGGCGAAAACGGCAACGACGAAATCTGGCACTTCCTGGAAGACGAATGCTTCCAACCCGCCGTCTCCGCCGAATTCTTCCGCCAAAACCAACCCAGCAGCTTTTTGCGAGTGTTGCTTTCGGATGCTGCGAGGGAATTGAACTTGAAAGACACTTTGACTGCGGCTATGTGATAAATGGAAATGGACTTCCAGCGAAAAGAAAAAGCAGGCTCAAATGGCCTGCTTTTTCTTTTCTTGGTGGCGGCACGTGGACTCGAACCACGGACCTAGGGGTTATGAATCCCTCGCTCTAACCAGCTGAGCTATGCCGCCGAAAACTGTTTGGCTGACCGCTTCCTGACCTGTCCTCAAGAAGGGCGAGAATTTAGCATACGAGTATGGATTGGGCTAGAGGAGGAGGCAAGATTTTTATGCCCGCTTGTGTAATCCCTCAGTTACGGGCGAAGAACCACTATTTGCAGTGGCCCGAAATTCTATGAGTCCCCAAGCTTGGACTTTTGTACACGTAACTGAGGGATTACCCGCTTGTTTGCTCGGAGTCAGTCGGGAAGCATCCGATTGCAAATTCTATTTATCGGGTCAATTTGGTTTTGGGATCAGTGGTTTGAGAGTTGATTGAAGAAAGTCTGGCGAGCGCAAAATTTCTAAGGCCTGACCAGGCTGCTTCAGCCGTTGCTGTCGCAGCAAGCGACTGAAGCAGCGATAAATACCCTAATGGCTGAGGGTAACTTTTTGCTTTTCAAAAGGTGCCGAACGCAATCAAGAGGAGCGAACAGGATGGCCGAGGCTTGACAGAAACAATGGCTGAGTACCTTATCCATATCGCCTCATACTCCTCTTGATTGCTTCACTGTCGGCTTTCAATTGTGTTAGTCGGAAAGTCTTGGTTGAAAGTTTAGTCGGTGGAATAAAAATCTGTAAAAAAGATTGACAGGGGGTTTTCCTCGCTGCTATCTGTTTGGCCGACAATAAGGCGTGTGCTTATAATCCCGCCCGTGAACCGCTCCAACCGATTGCCTGAAAATAAAATTTGCGAGTTGATTGATGAAATCAAACAAGGGTTGAATGAAGAAGAGAACTTCCGTCAGCTCTATGAAAATTTCTGCGATCAGGTTCACCGTTTTTTTCGTCGTCAAAGAGAAAGTGAAGAAAACGTAAAAGAACTAACCCAAATGACCTTTCTTGCCGTCTATAAAGGACTGAAAGGGTTTCGTGGCGACTCGCAATTCAGCACTTGGCTTATGAAGCTTGCAAGGAATGTTTTCCACGACGAGATGGACAGAAGACACGCCGATAGACGTAAAGCCACAATCCTTTCTTTAGACGAAAAAAATCAGAACGAGTCAGAAGATGCTACCCCGCTCGCTGACAAGATAGCCGACCCATCCCCGGATCAGCTTGAAGTCTTTTCTGCAAAAGACAGAGCCAAAAAGCTGCGTGAAGCCATACTAGAATTGCCTCCGAAGATGCGTCAGTGTTTGCAATTACATATGGCCGAAGCTAGCGGTAAGGAAATTGCCAATGTGATGGGAATAACCGAAGGCGCTGTCAAAGCTCATATTAATCAGTCGAAAGAAAAATTGAAGGAAAAGCTGGCTCCCTATTTCAAAGATATAGATTTTTGATGAAAGCACAGATAAAGGATTACTCCGCGTGAACGAGTTTCGTGAACACCTAAAAGCCGCAGTTCTTACGCCTGACAGCCAAAGTTATTGGCACATTGGCGAAGAGCAGATGATTGCCTTTTACGAAGGCGAATTGACGGCGAATCAGCGCGAAGCCATGCAGAATCATTTGGCTGTCTGCGCGGAATGTTTGAGTCTGTTCCGAAGCGTCAGCGATTTCTTTTGACCCTGCACGTGAAAATGAAGAACCAATGACCGAAGCGGAAGTTGCAACCGAATGGCATGAACTCTGGGCGAAAATCAAAAGAGAACCCTGGGAATGTAATCCTTTTTTGCCGAAAATAGTTAAGAAACCCTATTCGGTCATGCGACTGGCAGTAGCCGCCAGCCTTTGCTTTCGTTCGGCTCGACCGTATATTTGGCCTGGCAAGTCCAACAGGAAAAACGCGAAGCTGAAGCCGCCAGAAATGATGTCGCTAAAACAAGACAAGAACTGGAACGACAAACTGCCCGAACAGAGCAAACTATTCGAGACCTCAGCCAGAAGAACGAAGCTTTGCTTGCCGAACAAACTCTACTTGCACAGCGAATTCAACCTCCAACTGAAGTGTCGCCAATCCCTAACAACATTGAGCCGGAAAACTTTTCATTTGGTGAAGTCCGCGCAGGTGAAGGCAAGTCGCTGGAATTTGCCGCAAGCGTCCAGGCAAAGTTGCTGATTATTGAAATCAGCAACCCCAACAGCTTTCCGAACTACATCGTTGAAATGCAGGATGAAAGCGGGAAACTGGCGCAGGCTCCAGCCAGACTCAGACCGTTGGGAGACGAAAACACGTTGAATATGGTCATCAGTCGCGCCGGGTTGAAAGAAGAAAAATACAGGTTGGTGCTTTACGGAGTTAGGGGACAGGAAAAGAAAAGGCTGGGCGAGCAGACGGTGACGATCAAATTGAATCGCTGACACATCAACTTACGGTTTACCCACCAAAACAAAAGGCGCCCAAAACTTCGGAGCGTTTCCCTTTCCAATCATTTCCAATTGAGCGCGTCGCAGAGCTTCGGAATAACTAAGCTTCTCACCACCTCGAAGCTGGCGATAAAAAGCGACCATCAAATCCTTTGACGCGGCGTCATTCACTTTCCACAAACTGACAACAACCGAAGGCGCACCCGCATACATAAACGCGCGGGTCAGGCTCATCAAACCTTCGCCTTTGACCTCTTTGCCCAATCCGGTTTCGCAGGCCGACAAAACAACCAGATTAGCTTTTAGCTTCAGGTTGAAGATTTCGTAAGCCGACAACCAGCCGTCTTCAATCGTAGCCGTATCCTGTTTGGCTTTTGCCGGTGAAGACATAATCAGACTGGAAAAACGCGGGCGATCTTCGTTCGGCAACCCGTGAGTCGAAAATGCACGATGCCGTATTGGCCCAGCAGATCTTTGGTTTTGGCGTTTTCTTCAGTGGCGTTCTTGTCCAAAAACAAATCGGCTTTTCCGGCAGGAAAAAGCTTGGCAATTTCAATCGCCTCTTCGCGGCTGAACGGCAATCGGTCAAACTTCAGCGGCCCTGTCGAAGCTCCGCGAGTGGACGAACCGAACAACTTTCGCCAAAAGCCAAGGCGTTCAGGTTTGACTGCCAAGCCGCGATCTTTTGAGATTGTTGATGCCAGCATTTTGGCTTGGTCGTTCATCTGGTCGTCTTTGCCAAGACCGGATCGCCAAAGGCTACAAAATCTTTTGGGGGGCGGTGTGTTGAGTTTTCAGAAAGCCAGCACGCTAACCGACGGCGCATAACTGATGGCGAAATCACGAACCAGGTAAGGCAACTGCTCCCACTTGCCTTCGGGCTGAGCGGTCAGCAAAACCTCGAACGGCAACCGGTGAAGCGATTCGTCCGCGACGACAATCAAATCGTGTTTGCCAGCCAGCATTTCCTTTGCCGGTTCAATCAAGGATTGATAAAGCTCACGGGCAATGCGGACGCGTGCCCATAGGCGAATTGGCGCGCCCTTTTCCGTGAATCGCTCCCAGCAGGTCGTCAACCTGCTGGCGAATTTCGGCGGCGGGTTTCAGCTTGAACACTTTGTAATCGTTGCTGGTTACGGCAAACAGGAACGATTCCTGCTCGCCTAAACTGAAAGCCAGCATCGCCGAACGTTCATCCAGCAGCTTTTGAGCTTCCGGCAGTTTGATCGGCTCCGGGAATTTCAGCGCCGCATACCGAGGATCGCTCAGTCGTACATCACGAACCCAATTGTCCAGCTTTTCATTGGCATCGCTCAGAGCCTTTTCCAACAGCTTCAACTTGTTTTGCATCCTGTTTGGACAATTCTTTTGATCGTTCGCCACAAGTTCCGAATTGATCGCGAAAGCTCGTTCTGAATGATCTGCCGTTTTTCCAGCAACGCCGGATCAAGGCTTTGATCCAGATTGACTTTGGCTTCCGCCAGCAAATCCAGAAACCCGCGTCCGCGAGCGCGTTCGGCGTAATCAAAAGCTTCGGCGTCGTAACCCTTTGTCGCTTCCTTGCCGTGTAACTGAATCAAAGTCGCAATCAGGTCTTTGTAGATTTTGACCTTATCCTGAAAGAAACCGACCTTTTCTTCTTCCGCCGTCAAGCGAGAGCGCACATCTTCCATAATCCTGATTGCTTCCAGATAGTATTCTTTTGCCTGAATCGGTTGGTTCATTTGCCTGTAAGCCGCCGCCAATCCGGCGCTAGCCGTCCAGGAATGTAGCGGGCTGTTTCTATCTTTTGCGAATTGAAAAGCCTCCTTGTATTGACTGACAGCTTTCATCGGCGCATTCAATCGCAAATACAATTCACCCGCGCTGTTCAATGCTCGCAGTTTGCGCTCGGCATCGGATAGCTGTTCAGCCAACGACAACGCTTGCTCAATCGCTTCCTGCGCTTTTTGGTGCTGACCGGTTTTCAAATAGAACGGGTAAGTCAAATCCAGCAGAAACAACTGAAGCGCCGGAGTCTTGGCTATCCCCTCAATCTGTTCCAGCTTTTTGTAGTATGCGATTGCCTGGTCAGGCTGATTCTGCGCCGCAAAAACATCGCCGATGCGCGACAAGTAAATTGCCTGCATCTCTTTGTCGTCGGCCTGTATTGACGATTGCAGCCCAACTTCAAACTGTTGACGTGCTTCTGGCAAATCTCCAAGCAAAAAGTGGATATTGCCGATATAACCCGGGAAACGCCTTAAGTTGATGAAATCGTCATTTTCTTTTGATAGCTCAGTTGCCTGACGATAGCCCCGCAATGCTTGAGAATAATTTCCTTGTAGCTCATTCACCAAGGCTCGGTAAGCAACACTGGCTATATGATATTTACTATCTCCATTTTTCAGAGCCAAATTTAACGACTGGTCAATACTTTTGACGGCTTCAGAATACCTCATTGCTTCTTTTTGAAGGGCAATTGTTAGGTTTAGAAATGCTTGTTGATATTCTTCATTTATTTCAGATTCAATTCCAGGAAAGCATTGTGAGATAGCGTTGAATGCTTCATTGCGTTTTCGTGATTGATACAACACAAGAGCTTTGTAGAAACAGGCATCTGGTATTTTTGGGTTAATTGATAGTGATCTATTGATTGCCTCTATTGCTAAGCTAAGTTGATTATTCTTTGCATAGCAATACC
>JBGAPB010000303.1:0-7791 GCA_044221525.1 Blastocatellia bacterium
CTCAATCATCGTTGACGGCTTCAGTGCGAAGCGACTGCCACCGGATTGCCTACCTGATTTGCACTTCAACGACGGGAAAAGAGCGGGACGGTGCATTAGTCGGTCTATCGTCAAACGCCGCTGGCGCGACAGGGAAGAAAATTCAGTTTGTGACTGTCTGAAGAGATAGCCGGTCAGCCTGGAAACGTCATCACTTCCCAGGCTTCGCGATCTCTCAGCAGAGTTGAAAGCAGCATCGTGTGCAGCCCGTGGCCTGAACGCGAAGCTCTGACGTGGCCCAGAATGGGCATTCCAGCCAAGGCAAGATCGCCGATGATGTCCAGAATTTTGTGGCGAACGAATTCATCATCAAACCTCAGCGGCTCCGGATTTAAGAAACCGTCGCTGGTCAAGGCTATGGCGTTTTCCAGCGAACCTCCGCGAGCCAGGCCGTTTTGCTTCAGCATTTCAATTTCTTCTACAAAACCGAACGTGCGCGCCGGGGCTATTTCGCGGCTGTAATCCCCAACACGAAAACTGATTTCGTGTTGTTGAATACCGATCATCGGGTGGTTGAAATCAATCTCACAGGTGATTTGAAAACTGTCGGCTGGCTCTATGCTCATCTTGCGATTTCTCTCGCTGACTTCGATTCGTTTCAGCACTTTTAGGTAAGGCCGCTGAGCGGGTAATTCAACCGTGCCTGCCTGTCGAATCAACTCAACCCATTGCCGACTGCTGCCGTCCAGAATGGGAATTTCCAGCGAATCAACTTCGATGATGGCGTTGTCCACTCCGCAACCGTACAGCGCCGAAAGCAAATGCTCGACCGTCGAAAGCATAACGCCGGACTTCATCAGAGTCGTGGCGTAACTGACGTGCGACACGTATTGAGGCGCGGCTGGTATCTCAAAGTCATTAAGGTCGGTTCGACGGAAAAGATAGCTGGTATAAGGCGGCGCAGGTTTTACCGTCACATTGACTGGCGACGCCGAATGCAGACCGACGCCGCTTGCGCTGAAACTCTTTCCTATCGTGGTTTGCTGATTCAACTAAATTCCTCACTTGGTTGTTGATTGATTCTGCGGATGGAACTTTTTTTTACTGGCAAGCGGCAGGCCAATAACGGCAGTTAAGTAAATTTAGCTATAAGCGCTTCTGGATCAACGGGAACCAGCGAAATATTGTTTTGGAGACAGAGTTTCTTTGTCGCCTATCAGCAACGCTCGCGAACATTTGGCGTTGGGTTCAGGCGAATAAGCAAAAAGGCCGCGAAAGAATTCTTCCGCGGCCTTTTTGCTTATGACGAGTATGTCGTCCCTAAAACCTTATTCCGTTGGTGGAGGCGGGCGACGGTATTTCTTACGGTTACGCTTGCGAGCCAGTGCCGATTTCAAGCGGGCTTTTTCTCCCGGTGGCACGTAGAAGGCATGACGCTTAACTTCGCGAATGATGTCTTCTTGCTGTACTTTGCGTTTGAAGCGGCGGAGCGCGCTTTCCAGCGTCTCGTTATCGCCGAGCTTTACTTCTGCCAAATGTATTCACCTGCCTTTCGATTGTGGCAACTCTAGGATAATGACTTCAACAGCGAGAAACTTTTTGAATCAAGGCTGCTGAAGGAAGCGCGGAGGATAAGCGTTGAAGCCAACATCGTCAAGCGCCGAAAATTTCATCCTCATCTTCGTCAATCATTCGTCGTGTATATGAACATCTGTGCGTCCGCAAAAAATATCCCACATCAGACTTGCCCCTACTTTTGGAACATCTTTTCCCTCAACGTTCTCAACCGGTCCATTGAATATCAATAACCCCCAAGCAGTTTGCGGGTGGAACAACCAAAGCCTGAGAAAACCTAATGGGCCTGAATAGCTAAAACTATATCCGAACACATTTTCTCCTTTACGAATTTGACTCGGCTGAAGAACTTGATCTTAAACCAAGTTCTTCCTGAATCTCTCTGAGCTTTGAAATGACAAACGCGCAATGTTCGTCAAAGCTCAGTCCAAGTTCTTCCGCGCCTTTCCACAGGTCGTCGCGATTGACCGTGCGGGCGAATGCCTTGTCTTTAATTCGTTTTTTGACCGAAGAAGGTTCCAGGGTGTCGAAGCTTTTATCCGGCCTGACCAGCGCGCAGGCGGTCAGAAATCCACAAAGTTCGTCAGTGGCAAACAGCGCGTGTTCCATCAAGCTTTCGCGGGTGATGCCTGTGTAATCGGCGTGCGAAAGAATTGCCCGAATCACATCTTCAGGGTAGCCGCGTTCGCGCAACACCTCCGACCCAAGTTGCGGGTGTCGTTCGTCCGGGTAACGTTCGTAATCGAAATCGTGAAGCATTCCTACCACGCCCCATTTTTCCTGGTCTTGCCCATACTTTTGGGCATAAGCGCGCATGGCGTATTCGACCGCGCGGGCGTGTTTTCGCAGGCTTTCGCCAAGCGTCCATTCGCACAACAACTGCCACGCCTCTTCACGAGAAGGCAGATTTTCAGGCATAAAATCCTCCTCAATTGGTTTGAAGTTAGTGGCGTTGTAGCTTCGTTTTTCGATCAAGGCAAGTGTGATAGAGTCCAAATGGAAGGCTGATAGGTCTTCTGAAACAAGATGATAAAAAATGAAAACGGTCGGCAACCAGCTTTCGACTATCTAGATCGAGACGAAAGTTAAGTGCCAACCGTCAATGAGCAGAGTTCACTCTCAATCGGCTTCAGCGACTAAACCGATTGAGATCAAAGAACAGTCGAAACTGCGCGCGGTGCAGATTCGGTGAAGTGAAACGCTGCTCAAACTTGAAATACCTGTGAAAACAGCGAATTTTCCAGTTTAGCCTTTTCGCTTATGACGTTTGATTTCCTGTCTGGTTAAAACGCCATCGTTGTTTTTGTCGAGTTTGTTGAAACTTTCAGGGTCGCCAGACCATTCGCTGCGTGTGATTTGCCTGTTTTTATCGGCATCCATTCTCTTCAACTGGCGTTTGCCGAATTTGCGACCACCAGCTAAAGCCTCATCGCGACTGATGATGCCGTCGTTGTTGCGGTCTGCTTTTTGAAAGCCGCGATCCCGACCTTTCCACTCGTCACGCGTGATTTGGCCGTCCTGGTTGGCATCCATTTTTTTAAGCTTGTTGCTGCGATTTCGTCCACCGCGTTTGCCGCCACGCTCCGTTGGGTTTTGTGCCCAAACGGTGGTAGAAAGAATCAAAGCAAACAAACAAGTGGCAATTATTGAAAAACGCTTCATCGTAAAGTTCCTCCCTCGATTGAAGTTCCCTGCTCTATTTTTGTTGGGTTCCACGACTGCGATTACGTCGTTTCGCGCTGTTGGAGTTAGCTTGATTGGGGAAAGTCGAAAAATCTTTTGGCAGTTTATCGCCGACCAATGTGACGCAAGTATCTATGAATCATCAGGCTGAAGAAAAACAGGAATTGCGGGACTTCGCTTATTTGATGAAACACGAATGGGACGACCGCGCACGCCAGGACGCCAAGTGGTTCATCAACACTCTTCGGCTTCAACAATCCGAAGAAGAATTCGATCAAACCGGCGCTTTTGAAGTTCATCGGCTGGTCATGGCTGACCTGCCTTTGCTGACTGGCGGACGCGATCCTAAAACTTTGCGTGTGCTGGAAATTGGCTGTGGAGCCGGACGAATGACCAAACATCTGGCCTCAGTTTTCGGTGAAGTCGTCGGTGTTGACGTTTCTGGAGAAATGATTCGGCAGGCCCGCGAACGAATGACGGCGATTAGAAATGTGCAGCTTCACGAAACTTCCGGCGTGAATTTTCCGATGCTGCCCGACGAACACTTCGATTTGATTTTGTCGGCTTATGTTTTTCAACACGTTCCCAGCGCCGCAGTGATTCGATTGAACCTGGAAGACGGTTGGAGAGTGTTGAAACCCGGAGGAGTTTTCCGTTTTCAAACCAACGCCATCACCGCTTTCGATTTTGAAGAACTGGATAAAGATACCTGGACGGGAGCGGATTTTCCTGAAGCCGAATTGCGCCGCTTTGCTTCTGAAAAAAGCGCTCAACTAATTTCGATTGTCGGCGCTGAAACTCAATACTGCTGGACGACACTTCGCAAACGAATGCAGCCGGTTCCGGCGTCCATTGCAACTGAGCCGAAGATCGTGGCTTTTGGTAGAGCCGATGATTTCAGCATAAAAGCAATTCCGGCAACTGGCGATCACGCTTATTTGGGTTTGATTGTTTCCGGCTTAAAACTGGATGACATTGATGCCAACAACTTGTTTGTAGAAATCAACGACCGTAGGCTTTTGCCTCAATACGTAGGGCCAGCCGGGCAAAAAGGTTTCGACGACCCTGCATTGCAACTGGCGCAGATCAATCAGCAACTACCTTACGGCTTGCCGCCAGGCGAAGCCAAAGTTCGGGTTGTTACCGCAACCGGCGAAACGACTTTGCCGATCCTTGTCAGCTTTTACGAGCCGCAGCCGATCATTCCACGAATCGTCAACGTTAGAAACGAACGCGACGAAGAAGCTGTCAGCTTAAAGCGCGATGACAATTCGGAAGTCCGCTTGTTTGTTGAAGGTCTGGATTTAACTGCCAACACTGGCAACATTCGCATCAAGATCGGCCAGTCAATTTTCAAACCAACTCAAATCGAGTATGTACCAGCGAACGCTGCTTATCTGGTCAGGTCAGGGCTGCCAGCCAATCTTGAACCGGGTAAGCAAGAGTTGAAGCTTTACTTCGGCAACCTGGAATCGCAGGGTTGGACGATTGAGATCAAATAACCTGAAATGGTGAATCAGATTAGCATTGTTGATGTTGAAATTTTTCGGCGAGATTTCCAGCTCCGCAATCCTTCGGTTATAGCTTACGAAGCTGTGGACGTTGCCCCTAATTTAATTGTTCGTATTGAATTGGAAAACGGTTTGGTCGGATGGGGAAACGCTGCGCCGGACGAACATGTGACCGGCGAAAATGCCGACGAAGTTGAAAGAACGCTCACTGAAATTCTGAAACCGTTTTTGATCGGCCAGGACGCTTCGCGGATTGAAGCCCTCTGGCCGCAACTTTGCCGCCTGGCTCCGAATCAGCCGACAGCGATTGCCGCCGTGGACATCGCGCTATACGACTTGCTTGGCAAAGCCGCCGGTTTGCCGCTCTGCCGGTTGTTAGGCAATGCGAAAGCCGAAATTGAAACGACCATTACGCTGAGCATCGAAGAATTGCCGACGACGCTGGCTCGCGCCAAAGATTTCCAGGCTCAAGGTTTTCGCGCGTTGAAGATCAAATGTGGATTGAATGCCAAAGAAGATATTGAACGAATTCGCCTGATTCGTCAGACTGCTGGCAATCAAATGCGGTTGACGATGGACGCCAACCAGGGCTATTCGATTGAACAAACCTTGCAAGTGCTGGCTGCCGTTGAAGATTGCCGGATTGATTTTATCGAACAGCCTGTCGCCGCGACCGATTTTGAAGCCTTGAGCGAAGTCTGCCGACTTTCGCCAATTCCGGTAATGGCGGACGAATCCGTTTTAAGCGCAGCCGATGTTTTGAAGACTCCGGCTCCGCTGGTGAATTTGAAGCTGATGAAAACCGGCGGCATCACAGGCGCGCTGAAAGCCAACGCTGTCGCTGAAGCTCGCGGCATTCGCACAATGGTTGGCTGCATGGATGAATCCAGGATTTCGATGGCTGCGGCGGCACATTTCGCCCTGGCAATGAACAACGTGGTTTACGCCGATCTGGACGGTCATATAGACATCGTTGACGATGTCGCTGGAGCCGGAATTCTGATAGAAAACGGCGCGGTTCGAGTCAGCGAAGACGTTGGTCTGGGTTTAGCGATTGAAGAAACTTTCTGCTGATTTGACTCGCAACATTACCCAACGCGCTGAAACGGCTTCAGCGTAACCGCAACTCACCAACAAGGAGAAAATTATGTCTATTGCGCAATCTCTGCTTCCGGAATTTGATATGGAAATGGCCGGAACCCGCAAAACGCTGGAACGCATTCCGGCTGATAAATTTGACTTTCAACCACATCCAAAATCGTTCACGATGATTCGGTTGGCAACTCATATTGCCAACATGATCGGCTGGGGATGCGACACGTTGAAATCGGAATCGTTCGATGTGGCTCCGGTCGGTGGCGAGCCATACAAAGAGGAACCGGCAGCATCAGTCGCTGCACTTCTGGAAAAATTCGACAAAGGTGTAGCTGAATTCCGGAACTCTCTGGCAAATGCCAGTGACGCCGATTTGATGACCAATTGGTCGTTGCTGGCCGGAGGCAATCCGATTTTCACCATGCCAAGAATCGCTTGTCTGCGTGGGATGATTCTCAACCACCTGATTCATCATCGTGCGCAACTGACCGTTTACCTGAGAATGAATGACGTTCCAGTTCCTGCGCTTTACGGCCCGTCGGCTGACGAAGGAAACATGTAATCGCACCACCCCAGCAAATTATGCACGGGGCTTTTCCAAAGGTAGAAAATCAAATGAACAGGTTCACCCGTATTTTCACACTCTTCATTTTGGCGATGCTGGTTGTTCTGTCGTCAGGCGACGCTCAGACCAAGTCAAAAGCGCAATCAATCGCCAAGCGTCCAAACATCGTTTTCATCATGTCAGACGATCATGCTGCACACGCAATCAGTGCTTACGGCAGTCGGCTGAATAAAACTCCGAACATTGATCGGCTGGCAAACGAAGGAATGAAGTTTGAAAATTGCTTTGTCACCAATTCCCAAACATCGTTTTCATCATGTCAGACGATCATGCTGCACACGCAATCAGTGCTTACGGCAGTCGGCTGAATAAAACTCCGAACATTGATCGGCTGGCAAACGAAGGAATGAAGTTTGAAAATTGCTTTGTCACCAATTCGATCTGCACGCCCAGTCGGGCGGTGATTTTGACCGGCAAGTACTCTCACCTGAACGGAGTCCCGGTTTTTAATCACATAGACAACACTCAGCCTTTGCTGTCGAAATACATGCAAACCGCCGGTTATCACACTGGCATGATTGGCAAATGGCATCTGGGCGGCAACGATCCAAAACGCCCAGACGAAGGCAAACCTGCGGGTTTTGATTACTGGAACATACTGCCCGGGCAAGGCGCGTATTTCGATCCGGTCATGATCGAAAACGGTGAGCGCAAAAAAATTACAGGTTATACCACCGACATTATTACGGACTTGGCGTTGAACTTTATCGAAAAGAGTCCGAAGGAAAAGCCTTTCTTTCTGATGTTCCACCACAAAGCTCCGCACCGGAACTGGCAGCCGGACGAAAAACATCGCAAACAGTTTGAGAATTACGATCCTCCGATCCCTGCCACGTTTGACGATGATTACAAAGGCAAAGCCGATGCCGCCAAACAATCAACAATGCACATTGATGCTGATTTGAACGAAACCGACACCAAGGGAAAACCTCCAGAAGGGTTAAGCGGCGCGGAACTGAAAAAGTGGAAGTTCCGCCGGTACATGCAGGATTATCTGGCTTGTGTGCAGTCTGTGGACGACAACATAGGCCGCTTTTTGGATTACCTGGACAAAAACGGCTTGGCGGAAAACACAATTGTCATTTACACCTCGGATCAAGGCTTCTTTCTCGGCGAACACAACTTTTTCGACAAACGCTTTATGTACGAAGAATCGTTGCGCATGCCGTTTCTGATTCGGTGGCCCGCTCAGATCAAACCGGGATCGGTTAGCAAAGCCATGGTTTTGAACGTGGATTTTGCTCAAACGATGCTGGATGCCGCCGGAGCCAAACTTCCTGCCGATATGCAAGGCCGTAGCTTTTTGCCTGTTCTGAAAGGGCA
>JBGAPB010000304.1:0-7788 GCA_044221525.1 Blastocatellia bacterium
TCTTTTTGCAAAGAGTAAAAAAGCCAATGAACAAGTTCTACGTCACTACACCAATTTATTACGTCAATTCGTATCCACATCTCGGTCACGTTTACACAACGATCATTGCCGACACCGTTGCGCGCTATAAACGCCAACGCGGCAACGAAGATTTCTTCCTGACCGGCACGGACGAGCACGGCATCAACATCGAACGCGCGGCGGAAAACTCCGGTGTGCCTGTCAAACAACACGTTGACCGAATCGTTGACTCATTCAAAACCGCGTTCGCGCCTTTCCAATTCACCAATCAGCATTGGGTTCGCACCACGGACGATTACCACAAGGAAGGTGTTCGCAAGCTGTGGCAACAGGCCAAAGACAACGGCTGGATTTACAAAGGCAAGTACGAAGGCTGGTATTGCGGCAACTGCAACGAGTTTTATCAGGAAGCCGAAGCTCAGAAAGGCGAAGGCGATGTTTGGCTTTGCCCTACGCACGAACGCCCGCTTGATCTGCTTTCCGAAGAAAGTTACTTCTTCAAACTGTCCGCGTTTCAGGATCGGCTGATCGAACATTACGAAGCCAATCCGCATTTCATTCGTCCTGAAACTCGTCGCAACGAAGTCTTGAGTTTCGTGCGCGGAGGCTTAAATGACCTTTCCGTCAGCCGCGTTTCGGTCAAATGGGGCATCCCGGTTCCTGACGATCCAGAACACACGATGTACGTTTGGTTCGACGCTCTGTCGAATTACATCACGGCCATCGGTTATGGAAACGACCAGTTCGGCGGCGAAGCGCATTACAACAAATTCTGGCCTGCCGATTTACAGTTGGTTGGCAAAGACATTCTCAGGTTTCACACGGTGTATTGGCCTGCGTTTTTAATGGCCGCCGGGTTGCCTTTGCCAAAGACGGTTTACTCGCACGGCATGTGGCTGTCTGGCGGACGCAAGATGTCCAAAACTCTGGGCAATGTGATTGACCTGGCCGTGTTGCACAAACACTTCACGCCCGAAGTCGTGCGTTACTTCGTGTTGCGCGAAATGGTTTTTGGACAGGACGGCGATTTCACTTATGAAGCCTTGCTGGATCGAGTCAACGCCGATCTGGCCAGCGGGCTTGGCAATTTGGCTGCGCGCACGCTGACCATGGTTCGCAACTTTTGCGAAGGCGTGATTCCGGCAGCAGGTGAAGCCAGCGCCGAACTGACCGCACAGGCCGCCGAAGTCCGCGAAGCTGTCGCCCAAGCTGTCACGTCGTTTGACCGCGAATTCGACGAATACAATTTCAGCCGCGCGATTGAAGCCGTTTCAAACGCGCGGTTCCGCGTGGACAAATTCATCTCCGATGCCAAGCCCTGGGATTTGGCCAAAGACCCGGCCAAACGCGCGGAACTGGATTTGGTGTTGCACACGGCGGCGGAGTCTTTGCGCTTCTTTGCCGCGTTGCTGGCTCCGATTTTACCGAACGCAACTCAGACAATTTGGCAACAGCTCGGCGAAGCCGGAGAAGTTAGCAACGTCATTCCCGCCAATTTGAATTGGGGAGACGGAAAGCAAAACCAAATCGGCGAAGTTCAACCGATATTTCCAAGACTGGACAAGAAAAAGATTATGGAAGAGATCAAACAAGAAGAAGCGGCGAGCCAGGCGGCTCGCGCACTGGAAACCAACAAGGAAGTTCCGGCAACGCCCGCGCCAGCCGAAGCAAAACCTGCTGAAGCTGCGCCAGCGGCTCAGACCGCAGTTGTTTCGGAACCCGCGCCGGGCGTCGCCTACATCGGCATAGAGGATTTTGCCAAAGTCGAATTGCGCGTTGCTGAAATCAAAACCGCCGAACGTGTGCCAAAAGCCGACAAATTGTTGCGCTTCACGATGGATGTGGGCGAAGCTGAGCCGCGCCAAATCCTGGCTGGCATAGCGCAGTATTACGAACCCGAAAAACTGATTGGCCGCAAAGTCATCATCGTAGCCAATCTGGCTCCGCGAAAACTGCGCGGCTTTGAATCTCAAGGCATGATCCTGGCGGCTTCGATTGGCGATGAAGGTCGCCCGGTGCTGGCCGGATTTCTGGAAGAAGTGCCGAACGGCGCTAAGTTGAGATAACTTTTTTCTCCCACAAAGACACACGAAGAAAACACGAAGAAGAGGAATAGATAGGATTTACAGAATTGAGCAGGATTTGCGTCAGCCGAATTTATTCTGCTCACACAGATTCCCATCCTGTTGAATTCTGTAAATCCTGTCTAAAGATTTTTCTTCTCTTCGTGTGGCTTCGTGGGGGGAGTTTCAGGAGACACAATGAAACATCACAAGCTGAATGAAATTCCCGAAGAGCACGTCAACAGCCTGTTTTCGCGCCGTTTTTTCACGGGCGAAAAAATCACGATGGCGTTTTTGACTATCAAAAAAGGCAGCGTCGTTCCGCGTCACAGCCATGACAGCGAACAGTTCAGTTATTGCATCAGCGGTTCGCTGAATTTCAAAATCGGCGAAGAAGAACTGGTTTTACGGGCAGGCGAATTGGTCGAAATTCCTTCAAACGTTCCGCACGAAGCCTTTGCCGCCGAAGATTTCACGGGCATTGACGTTTTCAGTCCGATTCGCGCCGACTGGCGAGACGGCACGGATGCTTATCTGCGACAACAGAAATAATCGCGTTTGTGGTTCCGCCTTCGGCCGGTTGAATCAATCTCCTACTTTCGAGTGAGAACAAATTGGCTCGCGCTGGTGATGTGCCCGCGCGAGCCTTTCTATATCATCGCCATCGTTCTAACGATTCCGCATCTCAAGGAGAAGCCAATATGCGATTCAAAACGATGGCAACCATTACTTCGCTGATCTTCATTGCCGCCGGAGCCATCTTCATTCTGCAAGGCTGGCGCGTGACCTATCTGTTGATGCCGCCCCGGCCTGATCTGAATCCGAATCATTTAACTTCAATAGGCGCAGAGTGGGTGAAGTGGCGATTTACGATGGTGCCGTTTGTGTATTTGTTTGGCGCTACGCTTGTCGGCAGTGGGGTGCTGGTTCGATTGGTCAGAAACATCAGCGATGCAGCAATGCAGTTGAATTTGTCGGCGGCGTTATTGGCGATGAATATTTTTCTGGGAGTGCTGGTGGTGAAAGGAATCAGCTTCAATCATCCCAAATTCGCGGCATCTGTCGCTGCGATATTTTTCGCGCAAGCCGCGGCTTACTGTTGGTTGTTGGTGAAAAGGCCAAAAGCTTCGACGGAAGTTGTCGCCGTTGCTAACGCTACGGCTCAGGCGAATTTGGGGGAAAGCTGGAAACAGCAAATTCATGAAGCCGCCGCTCAAGCCGAGCGCAACCGGCTGGCGCGTGAACTTCACGATTCGATCAAACAGCAATTGTTCAGCATCAACGTCAACGCTGCGACGGTTCAGGCTCGGTGGGAAAACGACGAAGTCGGGGCCAGGTCTGCGCTGGAGGCCGTTCGCGGCAGCGTCCGCGAAGCAATGGCTGAAATGGAGGCGATGCTTCAAAACCTGCGGCCAGCGCCAATTGAAACAGTAGGCTTGGTTGAGGCCGTACGTCAGCAATGCGAATCGCTGCAATATCGAACCGGAGCGAACGTCACAGCCGAAATCGGCGAACTGCCAACCAATCAGGAATTGCTGCCCGGCGCACAGGATACGATTTTTCGCATCGCTCAGGAAGCTTTGACGAACATCGCTCGGCATGCTCGCGCAACAAATGTCCGCGTCAGGTTACACAGGCAAATGCAGGGAGAGGACGAGGCGCTGTGGTTGAAGATCGAAGACGACGGCAGCGGCTTTGCCATTTCACACGCCGCAGGAATGGGATTGAACAACATTCGTTCGCGCGTGCTGGAAATCGGCGGTTCGCTGCAACTGGACAGCCGCGAAGGCGAAGGAACCAGCTTGACTGTTCGCGTTCCGTTGGTGGCAAACGGAAGCCGCGAGATCAGACGTGATCTACGAATTGCCATCGTTTTTGCGGTCGTAGGATTTTTATCAGGCGGGTTCGGCACAATCCTTTTTCATGTCGGGCAATGGCCCTGGATTGGGTTTCCAGCTTTTCTACTCTGTGCCTTTTGCTGTTACCGAGCCGCGCAATCCATCAAACAGTTGAAAGATTCAGGCGCAGTTACGCCGATCAGGGCTCTGGACTTAAAGCTGCAGTTGCATTTGGCCAGAGCTATTGGGGTTGCCGCTTTGATGTGGTCGCTGGTGAACTGGCTGATATTGGAAATGTACTGGCGCACATTTACGCGGCAAGTCAGGTATCCAATTTTACTGGCTTGGCTGTTGTGGCAGATTTATGAAGTTTGGCGCGTTCACCAAATTCTGAACCTCCAACGTGGTGTGCTTTCAGTTTCGGATTTTTTGTCGAGCCTGAACAAAGTCTGGCGGCACGCTTTATGGCTTCTGTTGGCTGTGCTGTTGTTCTTGTTGGATATGCCAATGTTCATTCCCTATTTTGTGTTCAGACCAGCCACAGTAATTTTGTTGTTGTACTGGCTGTTTCTGACCATCTGGCGGTTGCAGTTGAAGCGCAAAATAACCGCTGGCAATCAAGAAGCGAGAGGGCATTTATGATTCGAGTCGTGTTGGTTGACGATCATCGCGTGGTCAGTCGCGGAGTTCACAGCTACCTGGAATCGTTTGGCGATCTGGAAGTTGTAGGCGTCGCAGCGAATGCTGAAGAGCTTTTGGCAAAACTCGAAGAATGGTCGCCGGAAGTTGTTGTGATGGATTTGCTGATGCCAGGCGGAATGGACGGCGTGGAAGCTACGCGGCGGGTGCGTGAACGGTGGCCGCGAATTCAGGTTGTCGCGTTGACAGCTTCGACTGACGACGCGCGGTTGATCGGGAGCTTGCGCGCCGGAGCGATTGGCTACGTTCGCAAAGATGCCGAGCCGGAAGTGTTGCTGGCAGCGGTTCGCGCGGCTGCCAAAGGGCAATCAATGATTGATCCGGCTGTGGCTTCGACCGTTTTGCAGGAGATGGCTTGCGGCGGCCAAGCTCAAGGCGAGAGATTGACCGAACGAGAAACCGAGGTATTGAAGCAATTGGCCAATGGCAAAACCAACCGCGAAATCGCCGAAGCCCTGTTTATCAGCGAAGAGACGGTCAAAAGTCATATCGGCAATATCCTCAGCAAACTGCATCTGGCGCATCGAACTCAGGCGGTGATTTATGCGCTGAAGCAGGGGTTGATTTCGCTAGATGATCTGAAGCTTTGACTTTTTGTGGCCTTCAAGTGGCTAAAGCCACAACCCCTAAATGTACAACCATCAAAGCGATCAGCCGTGTACAGCCAATGCCCATTGGCTTAAACTTCCAGTCGATGCCTACCAAACTTATTCTGGGAATTTTATTTGCCGTTGTGTTGCTTGCCGCAAGTTCGGCGCAGCAGAAAACTACCATCAAGTTTACAGATGTCACCAAAGCCGCAGGCATCAATTTCGCCAACGAGTCGGCAAAAGATAAAAAATACATCGTTGAAAGCATGGGCGGCGGAGTGGCCATGTTTGATTTCGACAACGATGGGCGGTTGGATATTTACCTGCTCAATTCGTATTCGGTCGAAGCCGCGCTGGCAAAGAAAGCTCGCCCGGCGGCGGCGCTTTACCGGAACCTGGGCAACGGCAAGTTTGAAGACATGGCGGCAAAAGCAGGCCTTGCCGATCCCGGTTGGGCGATGGGAGTTTCAGTCGCCGATTTCGACAATGACGGCAACGACGATCTTTATGTAACTTGTTTTGGAGCGAACAAACTCTATCGCAATCTTGGCAATGGCAAATTTGAAGACGTGACGCCCAAAGCCGGGGTCGGCGACCAGCGATTTTCCACCGGTTCGGCTTGGGGAGATTACGACCGCGACGGGAAACTGGACTTGTTCGTCGCGAACTATGTTGATTTCAAGCTCGATGATCTGCCGCAATTTGGCAAAGGCGCTCAGTGTCAATATAGAGGCATTCCGGTTCAATGTGGCCCGCGCGGTTTGCCAGGCGCTGGCGACACGCTTTATCGAAACAACGGCGACGGAACTTTCACAGATGTTTCCAAACAGGCTAAGGTTGATGACCCGAACGGCTATTACGGGCTTGGTGTTACGTGGACGGATTTCGATGACGACGGCTGGCCGGATATTTTCGTGGCCAACGACACGACTCCGAATCTGGTTTACCGCAACAATCATGACGGGACGTTTTCGGAAATCGGTTTTGCGTCAGGGTTGGCAGTGGATGAAAACGGCAACGAACAGGCTTGTATGGGCTTGACCATCGGAGATTACGACCATGATGGTCGGCTTGATCTGGCGGTGACGAACTTCGCCGATGATTACAACACGATTTATCGCAAAACTGCCGGCGGCACGTTCACCGATGTTTCGCGCTCGACCAAAACGGCCGACGCCAGCATTCCTTACCTGGGTTGGGGCGCGAAGTTTTTCGACGCAGACAATGACGGCTGGCTGGATTTGATGATCGTCAATGGCCATGTTTACCCTCAAGTCGAAGGCGCTTTTCCGGGTGGCATGAACGGTCAGCGCAAGCTGCTTTACCGAAATCGCCGCGACGGAACTTTTGACGAAATCGCTGCGTCGGCGGGCAGCGCGCTGATGGTTAGGCGAGTTTCGCGCGGAGCCGCTTTCGGCGATTACGACGAAGACGGCGATGTTGATGTGATAGTCAACGAACTGGACGGAGCGCCGACGCTGCTCAGAAACGACGGCGGCAATTTGTTTGGCAACTGGGTCATCTTGAAATTGACCGGCACCGGCAAATCCAACCGCAATGCCGTTGGCGCGCGAGTGCGGTTGATAGCAGGCGATTTGACGATGGTTGACGAAGTTCGTTCAGGCGACAGTTATCTTTCGCATTCCGATTGGCGCTTGCATTTCGGACTGGGAGCGACGCGAATCGTTACCGAAGCTCAGGTGAATTGGCCAAGCGGATTGATCGAACGATGGCAAAATCTTTCGATCAATCAAGTTCACACGTTGGTTGAAGGCAAAGGGCAAACCTTGCCAAAGGCAGCACCGAAACCTGCACAAAAACCTGCAACCGGTCGGAAAAAGAAATGATGAATGTTGCTCCAGTCAATTCGGCCAAACGCTGGACTTTGTTCTGTTTCAGTGCCGTTTGCGCGTTGTTCATTGCAGACCGGGGCATTGCAACTTCGACTGCGCAGAAGAATTTGTCGCAATGGAAATTAGGGCGCGCTGTCAGTCAGGGCGAATACATCGGGCAGGAAGAGTGCGCCCGCTGTCATTCCAAAATTGCCAAAAGTTTCATGCAATCCGGGATGGCCAATGCGCTGAAACCGGCCAGCGAATGCGAAACGTTGCGCGCCAAAGTTCCGCTCTCATTTTCGCTGAACGGTTTCACTTACCGCATTGAAGCTCAGGGACAGCAGTTCAATTACACCATCACCGATGGCCTGCAAACGCTGACGATGCCGCTATTGTGGTGTTTCGGTCACGGAGCTTCCGGGCAGACCTTCGTCGTGCAACACGAAGACACCTTTTACGAAACGCGAGTCAGTTACTTTACGAGCTTGGCGGGATTGGAAATCACTCCGGGAGCTTCGCGCGAAACACCGGCTTCGCTAAGAACTGCGATTGGTCAGCCGCAACGTCGCGCTGAAATTCAGGGCTGCGTCACCTGTCATTCAACGCCTTCACTTGGAACTCGCGCGGTTACGCTGGAACAATTTACGCCGGGATTGCATTGCGAAACCTGTCACGGCCCCGGCAGCTTGCACGTTGCCGCAGTGAAGAAAGCCGGCAATTCGGCTCAAATCAAACAGGCGAT
>JBGAPB010000305.1:0-7639 GCA_044221525.1 Blastocatellia bacterium
TTACGATGAAAAAGCTCAACATTTGGCCAAACTGTTCAACGATAATTTCCAACAGTTCGCTGCAGGGGTTTCAGACGAAGTGAAAATCGCTGGGCCAAAAGCCGGTTGATCACTGCGACGCGAAACCGAAAATTGATAGCAATCACAAAAAGCACAGAAGGCGCAAAATAGGATTTCTCCATTTTGTGTCTTCTGTGCTTTTTGTGATTAAGTGTCATCAAGGAAAGAAACTATGTTGCAACCTGCACCTGATTTCATTGTTATTGGCAGCGGAGTCGCCGGATTGCGCGCCGCACTGGAGCTGGCCAAAGCTGGCCGAGTTGTCGTGCTGACCAAAGATCGGCTGGACGAATCCAACACCGAATACGCTCAAGGCGGGGTGGCAGTCGCGCTTTCGTATGACGACGAAATCGAATTGCACGTCGAAGACACGCTGATCGCTGGTGCGGGGTTGTGCGACGAAAAAGCCGTCCGGGTTTTGATTGAGGAAGGGCCGCGTTACATCACCGAGTTGATCGAACTTGGAGCGCAATTCGACCGCGAAGGCGGCGAGCTGGCTTTCACGCGCGAAGCAGCCCATTCGCGGCGGCGAATCTTGCACGCTCACGGAGATTCAACCGGACGCGAAATAGTTCGGGCCTTGATTGCCGCAGCCAAAAAACATCCGAACATTCAATTGACCGCTCACGCGGCGACGATTGGATTGACGGTTGAAGACGGTCGCTGTTGCGGAGTCCAATTCATTGATCCGAACGAGAGTTTGCGGCGCGAGATATTTGCCAGAGCAGTGATATTGGCCACGGGCGGAGCCGGTCAGCTGTTCACTCAAACGACAAATCCCAGCGTTGCCACCGGCGATGGAATGGCGATGGCCTATGCCGCCGGGGCGATGATGTGCGATTTGGAGTTCGTGCAATTTCATCCGACAGCGCTGGCTTTGCCTGAAGCTCCGCATTTTCTGCTTAGCGAAGCTCTGCGCGGCGAAGGCGCGATCCTGCGAAATCACAACGGCGAAGCTTTTGCCAAACGTTATGACGAACGCGGCGAATTGGCTCCGCGCGACATTGTTGCCCGCGCAATTGTTGCCGAATCCAGACGAACTAATCAGTCCTGGATGTTTCTTGACCTGACTCACCTCAACGCAGGTTTTGTGCGCGAACGTTTTCCAAAAATCTTTGAAACCTGCATGCGTTATGGTCTGGATTTGACCAAAGACCTGATGCCGGTCAGTCCCGCCGTGCATTACGTCATGGGCGGTGTTCGCACAGACACCGATGGGCGAACGACCTTGCCGGGTTTGTACGCCGCCGGGGAAGTCGCCTGCACGGGTGTTCACGGCGCCAATCGGCTGGCCAGCAATTCCTTGCTGGAAGGTCTGGTTTTCGGCGCGCGAGCCGGAGCGACGGCGTTGTCAGATTCATTGCCTGCGTCAGACAAAGCCGAATCCGAACCCATTGAATTCGATCTGGCCAACTGGCGATTGGATCAGCGAACGAAATCTCGCGTCCAGGAATTGATGTGGTGGAAAGTCGGTTTGATCCGCCGAGCCGAAGACCTGAAAGCAGCAGTGTATGAACTGAGGCGAATGACAGAAGAAAAGATCAATCAGCGAACTCGTCACTTCGTCACGCTCGCCCGCTTGATGGCCGAAGCCGCACTGTGGCGCGAAGAAAGCCGTGGTGGTCATTTCCGCGAAGATTTTCCCAGCCGCGACGATCAACTCTGGCAGGTGCATTCAGCGCAGCAGCTTGATCAACCTGTTTCCTCACGGCGACTAATCAGCGAAGCCTGAATAAGGAGGATGGTTTGTGACCTCAGAAGAAATCGTTTCCTCGAATAATCACCGCGCTCCGTGGCCTGTGAAGCTGGGGTTGATGCTGACAGCCCTGGTGAATAAGGAGGATGGTTTGTGACCTCAGAAGAAATCGTTTCCTCGAATAATCACCGCGCTCCGTGGCCTGTGAAGCTGGGGTTGATGCTGACAGCCCTGGTCATTCTGGTTTCGCAAATTGCGTTGACCCGAGTGATGTCTGTTATCGCCAACTATCACTCAGCCTTTATGATTCTGTCGGTGGTTATGCTCGGCATGGCTTCTTCCGCAATTGCAGTTTTTCTGGGAACGAAGCGCAAGGAACGTCAGGTCACCATAGCCGACAGCGTCACCGCAGCCTACAAATCCGCTGTGGCGACATTGCTTACCTTGGCATGTTTCATCCTGATTGTTGCGCGAGATTGGGGAACCGGCGCTCAACCATTTCAACTTCTGTTCGCGGCTGTGCTTTTTTTCAGTTGGTTTTTCTACAGCGGATACGTGGTGGTTCTTGTGCTCAGTCATTACGCGGCAGATGTGGCCAAATTGTATTGGTTTGATTTGATGGGTGCTGCTGCCGGTTGTTTGGTGGTGACTCTGCTGCTCAACCACTTCGATGCGTTAAGTGTGCTGTTGCTTGGCGCAGTTGGCATGGCATTTTCAGGTTTGCTCTTGTCAGTGTCCCACGGCAATCAAAGGTCGCGTCTAATGGGCGGGTTGTTATGTCTGTTTCTGCTTTTAACCTGGTGTGTCAGCGCCATGCGACCTGAACTTTTACGTTTGCAGTTTGCCAAGGGACAAGATCAAAGCCAGGTGTTATGGGAAAAATGGAACACCCTGGCTCGCGTTTCGGTGACTAAAGAAATTCCGGGAGCCAGTGAGGCTGTTCAGATGTATCAGTCGAAAAAGGGCAACAACATTTCGACGGAAGAAACCGAGAAGCTAAGCCGGCTGTGGCAAGCTGGATGGGGCATCAGCCGAGAATTCAACGGTTCCGTATTGCCTGCTTTGTGGCTGCAACTTGATTCGGATGCAGGCACTCCTGTTTTGCAGAACGGAGTTGCAGCCCTGCAGGACAGAAGCAAACTGGATTTCCTTTCCTGGGATGTGACGGCGGCGGCTTATGTCTGGCGCACTGCTTTGGGAGCGCAACTTGAACGGGCATTCATTATTGGAGGCGGAGGCGGGCGCGATGTGTTGACCGCCCTTGCCTTCAATGTTGGCAAGGTAGATATCGTTGAACTGAATCCTGCCGTGGTTGAAACCGTACAGAATAAATTTGGCGATTACAGCGGTCGCGTTTATTCCCATCCGCGAGTTCAACTGACAATTGGCGAAGCTCGCAATGAATTAAGCCGCCGCCAGGTTGGTTACGACTTGATACAGATGTCCATGATTGATACTTGGGCTTCGTCAATGGCCGGTTCGATGGTCATGTCCGAAAATAGTCTGTACACACAGGAAGCGTTTGATCTTTATCTGACAAGGCTGAAACCCGATGGTGTGCTGAGCGTCTCGCGTTGGTATGATCCTGACAAACATGGTGAAGTCGCTCGTGTGGCGGTGTTGATGGCCAGTGCATTGCGTCGAGCAGGAATTGAAAAACCGGACGAGCATGTCGCCATTCTGACAAGCCCTGGTTTTCTCAGCACTGCGGTCGCAACACTTTTGCTTAAACGATCGGCCTTCACCGATTCCGATCATGCTGCTTTGCGGCAACTTTGCCGTGAACGCGGGTATGATCTGCTTTGGCCACAATCTGATGGCGTCCAGGCCGGTCATTTTGAAATCTCCGGATTGCTAAGGCTTGATCCGCTGGCTTTAGCTCGCAGCCGTTACGACCTTAGCCCGCCAACTGATGATCGCCCTTTTTTCTTCAACATTGACCGTCCTGTGCAAAGTTGGCTGGACGCTTTGCGCTCCGGAGATTTTAGTCGCGGTAGCCGTTCGACATTGTTGTTGGGCACAACGCTGATGCTGATGCTTTATGCCTGTTTCTATTTCACCATAAAGCCATTGCGAACTGATTGGGCCAGGAATAAAGCGAAGTCTGAGAGCGCGGTATCATTTTTGCCGTTGTTGCTTTTCTTCGGCGGAATTGGTTTGGGGTTTATGCTGATCGAACTGGCATTGATCCAGCGCTATATTTTGTTTTTGGGTCATCCCTCATACGCGATTTCGGTTGTCCTGTTTACGCTTTTGTTGTTTGGAGGTTTTGGCAGTTACCTGACTGAGAAAGTCGGCGATATGCGACTGACGGCATCAGCTCGGTTGGCGTTGTCATTGATACTGCTTGGCATATTGCTGACGGCATTCGCCGCTCCGGTTTTGTTGGAGGGAACGGCGGGTTGGAGTTGGCTGGCGCGACTATTTGCGGCGGTAACATTGATAGCTCCGCTGGCGTTGCCCATGGGCATGATTTATCCGCTGGGAGTACGGCGGTTGACTCGTATGAAGCAGCAGGAATTGGTGCCCTGGATGTGGGGAATCAATGGGGTTTGCGGTGTAATTGCATCCGTATTTGGCATGTTGTTGGCGATGAACATCAGCTACACGGCTGTTCTGTTGGCCGGCGCAGCGGCTTACGGAGTGACTCTGTCGTCGCTCTCTTTACCGGAAAACAGATATTCAGAAAACCACTACGACTCCAGACATCGTTAATAAACCGCTCAAATTGAACCTATTGGCAAATTGAGTTTTTTCTTGCCACGTTCCGGCAAAAGCTTTACCATCCGGCTCGCCTTTTTAGTTCGGAAAGTTTCCCGAACCCGACCCGGTTCAAAATCCACTTTGAACAAAAATCTTGGAAATTCAAAATAACGCTGGTTACGGAGTTGCCCATGCCGTTCGACAATGATTTCACTATTGGAATCGAAGAAGAGTTTCAGATTATTGACCCCCAAACGCGCGAATTACGTTCGCGCGTCAACGAAATTTTAGAAGAAGGGCAGATGTTGCTCGGCGAGCAGGTCAAACCTGAAATGCATCAGTCAATGATAGAGGTCGGCACGGGAATCTGCAGCGGTGTCAAAGAAGCCCGCCACGATGTCATCAAGTTGCGCCGGGCTATCAGCGAGCTTGCACATCGCAAAGGTCTGGCAATTGTAGCCGCCTCTACGCATCCGATTTCGCATTGGGCCGACCAGCAGATCACTGAAAACGAGCGTTATTACCAGATGATCGAAGAGTTGCAGCATTCTGCCCGCGCGCTGTTGATCTTTGGAATGCACGTTCATGTGGGCATGAAAGACCGCGAAGCTGCGATTGCCGTCATGAATGCCGCCAGGTACTTTCTGCCTCATATTTACGCGCTGTCGGCCAGTTCACCTTTCTGGATTGGGCGTAACACTGGGATGAAGAGTTACCGTTACGAAGTCTTCAAGCAGTTCCCGCGCACCGGCATCCCTGAATACTTCAACTCGGTTGGCGAGTTCGACAGCTTTGTTAATCTGCTGGTAAAAACCGGCTGCATTGATAACGGCAAAAAGATTTGGTGGGACGTTCGACCGCATCACGTTTACCCGACTTTGGAATTTAGAATTTGCGACATCCCGACGAAAGTGGAAGAAACCATCACGATTGCCGCGCTTTTTCAGGCAATCACGGCAAAGCTTTACAAACTTTATCGGCAGAACATGGGATATAGGCTGTATCGCAGAGCATTGATTGAAGAAAACAAATGGCGTGCGGCGCGCTATGGTCTGGATGGAAAGTTGATTGATTTCGGTAAACGTGAAGAAGTACCGCTTCGTAGTTTGATTGGTGAACTGCTTGAATTCGTTGATGACGTTGTTGATGAGCTCGACAGTCGCGAAGAGATAAATTACGTTCACACAATTCTGGAAAATGGAACCAGCGCTGACCGCCAATTACGCGTTTACAGGGAAACCGGTGATCTGCGCGCCGTGGTTGATATGTTGATGAGAGAAACGATTGAAGGCGTGTTTTGAATTGATGCCAGCGGTCAGGTTTGAACTGGCCGCTGGTAACTTCAATCCATTGATGGTCCATTTTTGAAATAAGCTCGCCCCACCTATTACTACCCCGATAAGCCCCGCCGAGAATAACTGAACTGCAACCGCCTCAAGTTCAGCAAAGTTCCTTTCAACAATTCTATTTTCCGCTCGCCACCCTTGCCGACCCGCGATGCTGAGCGAATGTGGTGCCTGTTATGAAAAGATGGTCAACAATTATTTTTGCTTTAGTCGCCTTGTCGGCTTTGTTGTTTATGGCTGCTCGCTGGTTGGTGCCGGTCATGGGTATTGGAGGCATTGAAAACGAATGGCTGTATTCGATGTCACGGTTGATGCCTTTTGCGGCGATGGCCGGAACTACCTCAATCGTCTTCCTGGTTCTGACATTCCGGTGGAAACCCAAATCGGTTTATCCAGAAGCTAAACGCCTGGTTGAAGAGGCCGAACAGTGGAGCGATGAGTTTGTAATTGGCGAAGAGCTCGAACGGCAAGATGCTTTCGCCACCCAATTTATGGAAACCGCCAATACGCCAATTCAGATTTGTAAAACCAGTCCGGTTTTTGCAGGTTCGGTTGCCGCCGCGTCAATCGTCCAGGCAATTGACAGGGTCAAAATGAGTGCGGCCTGCGTGCCTCAATTCCAGACTGACAACATGCGCGAGATATCTGCAAACAAAGACCTGCAAGAAGTCGAAACAATCCAAACCTCCGATCACGATATGAACCTCACAATTACAGAAACACTTCCGAACGTGAATGGATCGCAGACAAGTTATGCGACTTCGATCAACCAATTGCCACCGCTGCTGCCTGAATTTGCGGGGCGTTCGTTTGAGTTGGCAGAGCTGATGGCCGCTCGATCCAATCCGGAAAATCGTGTTCTTAGTTTGCAAGGATTAGGCGGCGTGGGCAAAACCACACTTGCACTGAAATTGGCTTATCAAATGGCGGCACATTATCCCGATGCGCAGCTTTTTGTTGATTTGAAAGGGGCCAGTCCTCAACCATTGTCAGTTGCAGAAATCCGCTCGCATGTTATTCGAGCCTACATGCCTGCGGCGCGATTGCCGGAAAACGAAGCCGAATTGGGCAAGCTGTACACATCTGTGCTCAACGGCAAACGCGCGCTGCTTTTGTTCGACAACGCTGCCAACACTCAGCAAATCGCCGGACTGATTCCGCCTGTAGGATGTTTGTTATTGGTGACTTCGCGCCAGCACCTGTCGTTGGCGGGTATGTTCGCCAGTCGCCTGGATTCATTGCCAGCGGCGGAATCTCAGGAATTGTTGCGGCGATTGTTACCGCAAGTAGGCGATCAGGCCGGGCGGTTGGCTGAATTATGCGGTAATCTGCCTTTGGCCTTGCGATTGGCCGCCAGCGCATTGACGCAGAACCCGGAACTCGGTGTTGAGGAATACGCCAAACGACTGGCTCGCTGGCAGACTCAGGAAGGCACACGCAGAGCGATTGATTCGGTTTTGCGAACCAGTTACGAAATGCTGGTTCCTGGATTGCGCAAATTGTGGCGAACTCTGGCTGTACTTCCTGGCACTTTTGATGTCAACGCTGCGGCTGCCGTCTGGAAAATCAATCCAGAACGCGCGGCCAATGCGCTTGATCGTCTGATGGCTTACAGCCTGGTCGAACGCAATCGAACGACCGGGCGTTACAGGCTGCACGACCTGATGACTCTGTTTGCCGAATCTTCGCTAAACGGCCAGGAACGTGCCATCGCCCGTCATCACCACGCAGCCCATTACCAAAGCGTACTGCACGAAGCCGACGCGCTTTACGAACAGGGTGGTGAGTTTCTTAAACAGGGGCTGGATTTGGTTGATTTGGAATGGCACAACAT
>JBGAPB010000306.1:0-7774 GCA_044221525.1 Blastocatellia bacterium
CCCGGTGTCGCCAAGATAATCGTCGGCGGTTCCGCCCAGGTAAGTGCCATATTTGACCTGAGTCAGATCAGTGCTGAACCCGGCGAAAAATATGTCCAATCCGCCCGCTCTGGTTCCGCTGTAAAACAATTCTGCGTTGACGTTGCGTAAAGGCAAACTGGAACTGCTGGAAGTCCCGAACAGCAACACCACAGGTTCAGTCAGCGAACCGGCGATGCATGGGCTTTTGGTCAACAGCTTGATGCCGTTGCCCAATGTGCTGCCGCCGCTGCCGCCGTAAAAACTCGCTTTGTAATTGGCGCTGCCGCCGGTCAAATCAACCACGCCGGCAATGGCGTCGGTAGTTCCGTTGATTGTGGTGTCAAAAGCTCCGGCGGTGACGGGGAAGGTCGCGCTGCCCGACACGCCAGTGAAGTAAATTTTTCCGTTGTAAACCTCTGTGTCGTAACCTCTGTCATTCGCCGTCCCGCCAAGTTTATCCAGGTAATTGAACGCGGTTCCTGTGTTGTTCAAAACGCCAATCATGAAATCGTCGTCGGTTCCGGCTGAACTTGCCGCGGCGCCGTTCACTTCAGTCAGCGCGCTGTTTGTGGTTCCGATAAAAACGACTCTGCCATCGGGCTGGACTTCAATGTCGTTGATGAGTTCATTGGCCGCTCCGCCGACATAAGTTCCGTAAGTCAGCGTTGAAAGTGTTGAGAATCTGGCGATATAAGCTTCATTTCCGACGCTGGTGGCGTCCGCCGCTCCGCCGGAAATGTATGCAGCAGGCAAAGCCGCCGCGACGTTTGCTCCGATGACGAAAGTGTTGTCGTCAATGGCGCGTATTGAAAAGACTCCGGCGTCGGTCCCGGTTCCGCCGATGTAAGTAGCGTAATCCAACGCGCCCAGATTTTTGGGGAAGACAGCGACGAATCCATCGTCGCCGGAGCGCGTGTTGTCGAAAGCTCCGGCGGTGATCGGCACGTCAACTTCTGTGTAACCGCCGACGAAGACTCTATTGGCTGACAGGCTCAGGGCGTAAGCGTTGACGTCATTTCCAGCATTGATTGTGTTCGGGCCGTAAAGCGTCAAATCAATCAGGTCGGCTCCGTTGGCGCTGACGCGGTAAACCACAGCCGCCGATTTGCCTACGTTACTGCCGCCGGTCAATCCCGTGATCGTGTTCAAATAACCATCCGCGTCATAAGGCGCAGAAGCCGTTGGAATGTTGACGTTCGTTGCTCCCGCGCAATACACGATGCCGTCAGTGTCGGTTTGAATGGCGAACAGGTATTCGTCAAAAACTCCAAGCACGCCGTTGCCGTCCATAAACGTTCCCCACGCCAAAGTGGGATCAATCACCAGCGGGGAACTGGCGTCAATTTTGTCGCTGGTCGAGAACGTGACAGTGTCGTTGTCTGATTTGTTGAAGGCGAAATTGACGTTCTGTTTGCCGCGCTCTGTCACTTGATACGATTCGGGCAGGTGGAACTTCACGTCTGTGAACCGCAAACCGACTTTCAAACTGCCGTCTTCGGCCACGGCCAATTTGTCCTGACCGGCAAAGTTCATTTTCACCTGGCTGTAATCCGCCCCGGCAGCCATGACCCAATCGAATTCCAACGATCCTTCGTCTGTGCTGTAAAGCCGCAGATCGATGCCGGGATAAACACTTTCCAGCGTCAAATCTTTGGCGGCCTGAACTCCGGTCGTCCATTGCGAAGAATCGTTGCCGAAAAAATAGTTGTAGCGCGTGCCGAACGATTTGCCGAGCTTCAAGTTCGGCGATTGATTCGCGCCTTCCAGTTTGAGCGTGAAGCTGTGTGAGCTTTTGACCACACGCTCTTTTGTCGGCTTGGCGGCTGGTGACGGTTTGTTGGGAGACGCTTCGCGCTCTTCGGTTTCGTAGGCGACAAAGCGAATGCGGTCGCGTTCCACATAAGCCGAACCTTGTTTGGCGTCGAAGTAATAGAGCACGTTCTTGTCGGGAAACTGCCCTTTGTTTTCCATGAAGCGAACGGTTTCGGCGTTCTTTTTCAAAGTTTTGGCGACTCGACCCTGCAAGGATTCCTGCTGCGTGCGCCAGTAAAAAGCTCCGACGGCCAGAATGGAAATGATGGCTACTGCAATGCTGATGGCGCGAATTGGCGTGTGTTTATAGGTGAACTTGAACATTGTTTTTTCCCGTAGGTGTTATTGGGCTTGCGCGCAAAGATGCCGAATCGCAGTCGTCTTCAAATTTCCATTAACAACAAACATGATTGGCAATGGGAAATGACACACAACGATGTGCTTTTACGCTTGCAGCTTTCCAAACCAAGCTAGGCAGCTTCTTGTTTGAGCCACTCTTAGCTGGCGTGATGCGGATTCTCTAGAGAGTTTGCCGTTACCGTAATCTTTGCAGGGCTTCAAGCAGGGATGGAAGCCAACAAATGAGGTGATTTTTGGTAGTAAGCAGGCGCAGTCTAGTGGCGTTTTATACACCGGTCAATAACCCAGTGGAGGCTTCGCAAAAATCGCGTAGTTCTACGCATAGCCGGTTACGCCGATTGCCTGTACATTCCTGCCTGTCTGAGAGCGAAAGCCGACAGACATTGGAGAGAGCATTGGGAACGAATACTGGTTTGGGGATTCCGGTACCGTTCTTAATGAAGTGAGTGGTTCTGGGGAGTCCTGCTCACTTTAATTTCGATGAGCCGGACGCTGTTCAACAGCGTCCGGCTCATTTTGTTTTTTAGCCCCAGTTTGATGATGAATATGTAGGCGGCATCGGCGGAGAGTTGAAATCGGGGAAGGGAATTTGGGAAGCACCGACTAACCTTTTATGTTTTTCCTCCTGACGTTTGGTGACGGCATTAACCACGTTAATCGCCAGTAATGCCGCAATAAGGGTCAGCACCGACGAGGCGATGGATAACCAAAACGACACGATATGTTGATCTAAACTCGCCGCGCCCAAATTCAGACGGGTAGAAATGTTATTGAAGACGTTGCTGATAATCCAAAATGCCCACCACGCCCCAAACATCGGTGCGGCGATTTTAGTCAGTTCGAGTGTGGAACCAAGTGGCATACCTTCCATCTCTACATCATCAGGGTCGCTTCGGGTCCATATTTCTTTGATAATTCCGTATGGACGAACAAGATTGACAAAAGGAACAAACCAGCAACCTATGGCCCATCCCGAGGAGTATTCAGTGTTTCTTGTGCCGAGCGGTTTTAGGTTAAGGTACGACCGTCTCATCCAAATCAAAAACAGGATGATTGTGGCAAGGTAGCCAAGAACAGAAAATCCGCTAACCCCCAGCGCGATTAACCCAATCGCTGTTTGTAGCAATCCTCCAGGCATTTCCGTAAAATCAGCCGATTCGTCGGAAAGGGAGGCTGTGACGGTATCGGGATATTGAGAAGCCAGTACTAATTCGGCGGCATTCGTGACGATATTAACCACATCAAGCACTGCTAAAAATGCCAATAGCATCATTGCCCACATAGCCAGATTACGCGTTGATTTGAAGGGCTGTGACTGAGAATAGCTTTCCATTGAAATCACCTCTGATTGTCGCAACCGGCAGGCTGTGCCGGAAACATTTGTTGATTTGAGCCAGAATGACGGGCGCGATCTTAACACCCAGAATGACGACTTGAAAGATTTTGCTGACTAAAACTCCAGCTTTACCCCAACGCGCATTGTCCTGGGTTTGACCGTTCGCGCCGGAACCAGAAAGTTGCTCAAACTGGATGGCGAGTAATCCACGAACTCCGCGCCGAAACTGAAAACTGTCGAGTTCAGCGGGTTGAAAGCTTCAACCTGGAATTCCAGTTTGCGGCTTTCCGAAATTTGAAAACGTCGTGAGGCGCGCAAGTTCAGGGTGTAACTGGCCGGGCCGAGGACAGCGTTGCGCGTCAAGTTTCCAACCGTGCCTATCGTTGGGAGCGAAAAAGCATCAGCCAGCGATTGATTGAGGGGGGATTCCAGGTTGCGCCAGCCGATTGAATCTACATTGCCGTTGAAATTCGGGCGGTCGTTGTTCACGTCATCCAGATTGCGGTCGTTTCCATTGGCTCCGATGTTGAAAGGACGTGATGACGCGAAATTGAAAGTCCCGGCCAGTGTCATGGCTCCGATTGCTTTCGGAGTCTGAAAATACCCGCTGACTGCAAGGCGATGACGCGCATCCAGCAGGCTCAAACTATATTCGCGACCAAAGTCTCCTGCGACCAGCGGCGAAGACGTGTTGACCACTCCATCATCCATCAGTTTGCTCAACGTGTAGCTGGCTCGGACAAAACTGCGCGCGGTTAATCGCCGAGTCGTTTCAACGCTGACACCGTGATAATTACTGTTGCCGCGTGATTGCAGCTCTTCGATTTGCGTCAGGTTCGGGTCGGCACGGAATTGACGAATAACCGCCAGCGCCGAGCGAATGCCGGAAGTTGCGTTGCTGGTCGAGGGATTGTTCAAACCGAAAACTACTATGGTTTTGTCGCCTTCCTTAATCGTTTGCGTGGGTGTGGCGCTGCGGTTGAAGCGCACAAAGTCAGAATTGCCTGTGGCCGTAATCGGTCTGTTGCCCGCTGCATCCCGCCGGTTATCGAAATCGCGCGAAGTGAGGTAAGCCGCGAAATCAGCAAAACCGGCGGGCAATCGCGGGGCGTTGGCGTTAACTTCGCGCCACAGGTGCAAGCCGCGATTGAAGACATAATTGACTTCGATTTTGAACCCGCGTGCTAGTTCGCGTTCAAAGCCAAGCGTCGTTTGATAGCTTTCAGGAATCCGAAAGTTGTTGCTCAATCGGCGAATGAAGCCAGCTTCGCGGACACCGAGTTGTTTGACGCGCGCATCGTTGCTGCCCAGCCGGGCAGGGAACTTCAGCGAAGTCAGCAATGTTTCAGCCAGAGCCGTATTGGTATCAACCGCAACGGTTTGCGAAGTCAGCGTGTAATCATCCAGCGTTCGCAACATCGCCCGGTTATAAAAAATGCCGTAACCGCCTCGGACTACGGTTTTGTGCGAATCACGTGGTGACCACGCGAACGAAACTCGCGGGCCGAAATTGTTTCTATCTTTCAGTATCGTTTCGTTGTCCCAACGCAGTCCCATCGAAACTGTCAAATCCCGTCGCAGCCGCCAATCATCCTGAACAAAAACTCCTGTGTAACTGTTGGCCAAAGCCGACTGGGTGAAAAAACGATGCTGGTAACGCGAAATCTTGCTTGCCAGAAAATCAGCCGGGTTGGCGAACGTGAACACACCGGTGGAGTCTTCCAAATCCACAAAGGTCGAACTGATTGTCTGAATGTCATAACCGCCGCGAAACGAATGTTTGCCGGATTGAAAGTTGATTGTTTGTTGCACCTGCTTGCGGACTTCGCGGCGATCCACTCCGCTGATGGTGCTGGCTCCGGCGGTCAGATTGCCTCGGCGGGTGAACGGGTTGGCGGCTGTGTTTCCAATCACGTCGCGCGGATCGTCAAAATCAATAATGACAACCGGGTTGTCATTGGCCGGAGCGTCCGCCGGAGTCAGCCGCGAAAACTGAAATCGTAGATTGCTGACCGCTTGGGGCGAAAGCGTCAGATTGTCGCCAATTGCAAAGGAATAACTGTCACGTCCGGTTTGCCGCAGCGTGTCGAGTGTTCGCCTGCCGCCAGGGAATCCACGTTCGTCTCGATTGCGTGCCAGGGTGAACAGCCCGAAGGCGTTGTGTTTTTCATTCAAAAATAAATCACCGCGAGTTTGCCAGGTGTTGGCTACGCGCGGAGTCGTCAGCGACACATCGTACAAACCCACCGCTGCCCCACCGTTGACTTCGACTCGATTGCCTTTGTTATCCAAGCTGGTCGTGCCCAGATTCGCGCCGTTCGGTTTTGGCAAAGCGAAAGCCGGGTTTGTCGCGATTGGCAGCAGCGCTTGAATTTCGGCTCGGTCGTAAATGTTGTCGTATTCATAAGCCGCGAAGAAAAACAGTTTGTCGCGTTTGATCGGGCCGCCGAAGCTTGCGCCGGGATTGTGGTTTTGAAACGGCAGTCGAAAGCCGCGTGCCGGATCGGAATTTCGCCGATAAGAATTGGCGTTCAGGCTTTCATCGCGGAAGTAATAAAACGCTTGGCCGTGGAAACGATTGGCTCCGCCGCGCAAACGCAAATTGACTCTGCCGCCGGAAGCGCGACCGTATTCCGCTGAAAATTGGTTGGTGATGACCTGAACTTCGGCGACGGCGTGTTGCGATGGCACGAAGCGTTCGCGCGCCGAACGGTCGTCGTTGTTGTCTAAACCTTCAATTGTCAGGTTGTTTGAAAACGCAGTCCCGCCAGTCAGGCTGAAGATGCCGGATTCTTCCGGCGTGCGACGAAAACCATCCTGCCTGTCGCCTTCGGCTAAATCTTTTTCGCTCAGCGCAGGCGGCGAAGCCCCGGCCAGCGTGAAGATCAAATCCAGCGGATTGCGCGATTCAGTTGGCAAAGCGTCAAGCTCTTTTTGCGTGACGGTTCCGCCAACAACTGTGCGCGAAGTGTCCACCAAAGGCTGACTGTTTTCGGCGCTGATGGTGATTTGTTCGGCGATGGTTGCGGGCGAAAGCTGAAAGTCTTTGCGAATGACAACGCCAGCGACGGCGTTGATCTTTTCGACTTTGACGGTTTGAAAGCCGCCAGCTTCGACTCGTAATTCGTAAGTTCCCGGCACGATGGAATTCAGGCGATAGCGGCCCTCTTTGTTTGTTGTAGTTGTTCGTTCGGAATTGCTGGCTGAATGTTGAACGAAGATTTTGGCGTTGATGACGGCGTTGCCGCTGGTGTCTTTGACTTCACCTTCGAAGCTCACGTGATCCAGGTCGTCTGGATTGAAAACTGAATTGACAGAGAAGCAGAACAGGACGGCAAAGATAAATCGGAGCATGAGAAACCCTCCAAGCTGAACAGCCATAGCTGTGTTTTTTGAAGGGGTGGCCGATTGTTAAAACTGAGACGGGCGGATACTACAGCCGTCCAGAACCTTTGCTCAAGGTTCTGGAGAAAAATCTTTTTAACAGAGCTGTCAAGAAACCCTCCAAGCTGAACAGCCATAGCTGTGTTTTTTGAAGGGGTGGCCGATTGTTAAAACTGAGACGGGCGGATACTACAGCCGTCCAGAACCTTTGCTCAAGGTTCTGGAGAAAAATCTTTTTAACAGAGCTGTCAACCTGCCGAAACTGCGGATTGTTTTTGCCGCAACCTAGGTGACAGTTTCCTCAGCTTTTCGACCACAGCAGGCAGAGTTTCCAGAACGTAATCCACATCTTCTTTGGTGTTGTCCTTGCCGAAACTGAAGCGCAGAGAACCGTATCCATTGTCGCGCGGCAAGCCAATGGCCATCAGCACGTGCGAAGGTTCGTGCGAACCGGATGAACACGCGGAGCCAGTCGAAACCGCCACGCCTTTCAAATCCATCGAAATCTGCAAACCTTCGCCTTCGACAAATTCAAAGTTCAGATTGGCGATGTTTGGGACTCGGCGTGTTTGGTCGCCATTGCGGGAAATGTTGCTGATGCGTTTGAACAATTCTTCTTCCAGATAATCACGAAGCTCCCGTGCATGTTCCATTCGCGAGGCCAGATTCAGCCGCACGAGTTCGCAGGCTTTGCCTATGCCCGCAATCAGCGGAACGCTTTCGGTTCCGGCTCTGCGGTCGCGTTCGTGATGGCCGCCGTGCATCTGGCTGGTCAGGCGCACGCCTTTGCGAATGTACAAAACTCCAATGCCTTTGGGGCCGTGGAATTTGTGGGCCGTCAGCGTCAACAAATCCACCCCC
>JBGAPB010000307.1:0-7668 GCA_044221525.1 Blastocatellia bacterium
GAACACAACGACCACACCAGCCATTCGATTTACGTCAAGTTTCCGTTTCCCGACGCCGACAAAGTTGACGCTGCGCTCTCTGGCAAACAGGTCAGCATCGTCATCTGGACAACGACTCCGTGGACGTTGCCAGCCAACCTGGCGATCAGCTTGAATCCTGAATTTGAATACAGCGCAGTTTCTGTCGGCGGCGAAGTCTTCATTGTCGCCAGTGGGTTGTTGGAGCAAGTTGCCGCGAAAGTGGGATGGGAAAATCATGAGGTTATCGGAACTTACAGCGGCGAAAAGTTCGACCGGCTGAAAGCTCGTCATCCATTCATCGAACGCGACAGCCTGTTGATGCTTGGCGATCACGTAACGCTCGAAGCCGGAACGGGTGCGGTTCACACGGCTCCGGGGCACGGTTACGAAGATTACGTCATCAGCAAAGCTTACGGCATTGAGGCTTATAACCCTGTGGATGGGCGCGGCTTTTTTATGAAAGACGTTGAGCACTTCGCCGGACTGCGAGTCGTTCCGATTACCAAAGCCGACGCCGAACGCGACGGTAACAAAGCCGTTATCAAGCATTTACAGGAAATCGGCGCGTTGCTGAAAGTCGAATCCTTCCAGCATCAATACCCGCATTGCTGGCGCTGCCACAACCCGGTCATCTTCCGCGCTACTCCGCAATGGTTTATTTCGATGACGGCGACGAAGCTGAACGAACGAGCGATTGCCGCCTGCGACCAGGTCGAATGGTATCCGGCTTGGGGCCGCGATCGAATGAAGAGCATGTTCAAAGATCGCCCTGACTGGTGCATTTCTCGGCAGCGAACCTGGGGCGTGCCGATCACTGTTTTTTACTGCGACGATTGCGGCGATACGCTGTGCGACCCGTCGGTCATCAACTACATCGCAGACATTTTTGAGAAAGAATCCGCCGACGCCTGGTACGAACGCGAAGCCAAAGACTTGCTGCCAGCGGGAGCAACCTGCAAATGCGGTTCGTCCAATTTGCGGAAAGAAATGGACATTCTGGACGTGTGGTTCGATTCGGGCGCGAGTTCGATTGCCGTGCTGAAAGAATATGGCCTGGATTATCCAGCAAATGTTTATCTGGAAGGCGGCGACCAGTTCCGCGGCTGGTTTAATTCGTCGCTGGTGGTTGGATTGGAAGTAAAAGGACAAGCGCCTTACCGTGAAGTCATCACTTACGGCTGGGTTGTGGATGTCAGCGGCGACAAAATGTCCAAGTCCAAGGGGACGGGCGTTGAACTCGGCACGGTGCTGAAAACCAGTGGTGCGGAGATTTTGCGGCTGTGGGCTTCGGCGCTGAATTACCACGAAGACATGCGCGTGTCGGATGAAATTCTGAAACGCATTTCTGACGCTTACCGCAAGCTGAGAAACACAGCGCGTTACTGTTTGGGAAACTTGGATGGTTTTGATCCCAAGACGGACAGCGTTCCGGTGGCGGAGATGTTCGAGGTTGATCGCTGGGCGATGACGGCGATGAACGATGTGACGCGAAAAGCGCTGGAAGCTTACGAACGTTATGACTTCACCGAAGTTTATCGGGCCCTCTATGGCTTTGCGACGATTGAGTTGTCGTCGCTGTATTTCGACATTTTGAAAGACAGGCTGTACACCTACGCGCCGAAATCGCTGGCGCGGCGTTCGGCTCAAACTGCGTTGTATGAAATCGTCCATCGGTTTGCGCGATTGGTTGCGCCGATTCTGGTCTTCACGGCGGACGAAATCTGGGAAAACATCCCCGGCGCAAAAGCCGAAGCTGAATCAGTTCACTTGACCGTCTTCCCGGCTTATGACGCGACGCTCGGCAATGAAGCACTGCTGGCGCGTTACGAACGGCTCTTTGAAATTCGCAACACGGTCACGAAGTCTTTGGAAGACGCGCGCAACACAAAGCTGATCGGTTCTGCCTTGGAAGCAAAGATCACGATTTCAGCCGACGCCGACACGCGAGCTTTCCTGGAATCGTTTGGCGAAGACTTGCGATTCTTCTTCATCGTTTCCGGCGTTGAATTAAAGGATGGCGCCGAATTGAGGGTTGAAGTTGCTCGCGCGGAGGGCGAAAAGTGCGAACGCTGTTGGCATTACACAAACGACGTAAACGCCGATTTGCGTTATCCGGGCGCTTGCCGTCGTTGTGCGACGAACCTTGAACAGATGCAGTAACGGTAGTCTAATTGCCGTCGGCCAGCCCGCTAACCTTTGAATTTTAGGAGGAACAATATGTCGGGAAATAATGGTAACGACCTGGAAAACAGATCAACGCAGGAACTTGAATTTCAGGAGTTCGTCAAGAAGCAGTTTGAGTTGATCTCCGCTCAAATGGGTAACATGGAAGGTAGTTTGCGGACTGAAATGAACGACATGTTTTTACAGCTTAGCCGTCAAGTTCGTGAACTCGACCAAAAGGTGGATGTTTTCATCAGAGAGCATTTATACATCAAAGACGAAATCCGCGATTTACGGTCGAGAGTGAATCTGCATTAGTCCCAAGATGTTCTGAGACGAATGAAAACTAAATTTCCCTATTTCATAATTGCGGCTGTGGTTATGGCCGCCGATCAACTGACAAAGGCTTGGGCTATCGCAAAGCTCAAGCCTGTTGTTTTGCTCGAAGTTATTCCAGGATTTTTCCGGCTGGTTTACGCCACCAATCGAGGCGTGGCGTTCAGCATGTTCGCCGATGGAAACTTTGATGCGCGGTGGATATTCGCCGGGATTTCGTTGGTGGCGACGGCGTTTGTTTCGCTCTATCTGCTTCGGACTCCGCAGGGAAAAATCAGATTGAGCCTGGCTTTATCGCTGCTGCTGGCTGGTATCGTTGGCAATCTGATTGACCGAATCCGGTTGGGCGAAGTCGTGGATTTCATAGGGCTTCATTGGCAAGATGAATACTCCTGGCCGATTTTCAATCTGGCCGACACAGCGATCTGCATTGGAGCCATTTTGCTGGCGCTGGAAATGTTGTTTGAAGAACGCGAAACGAAAATCGAACCGGACGGGCGAGCCGCTGTCACTGAAGAAAACATCCAACCCGAAGGCTGAATTCAAAACTTATGTTCCCAGAACTTTTCAAAATCCCTTACTTCAACTTCACGATTTACACTTACGGTTTGCTGGTGGCGCTGTCGTTCATCATCGGTTTGTGGGTGATGTCTAGGCTGGCTGCGCGTGACGGTTTAGACAAGCAGAAAGTTTACGACCTTGGGTTGTGGGTGCTGGTCGCTTCGCTGGTCGGATCGAAGCTGTTGCTGATCATCACCGAATGGAACGACCGATACAGCGGCAACATCGGAGCGATTTTCAGTCTGGATTTTCTGCGCTCGAACGGAGTTTTTTACGGCGGTTTCATCGGAGCGGTGATCGCTTCGGTGATAGTCATGCGTAAATACAAAATGCCGTGGTGGCGTACGGCTGACGCTTTTGCTCCGGGCATAGCCATCGGCCACATGATCGGGCGGCTGGGGTGTTTCAGCGCCGGATGTTGTTGGGGGAAACCGACTTCGGCCTGGTGCGGAGTGCATTTCACCGAGAAAGGTTACGAAGCCACAGGCGTGCCGACGATTGTCGAACAACTTGGCGATTCCATTCAGCGAAACGTTTGGGCAGACAAACTTGGCAGTTTGACCGCGCCGATCAAACTGCACCCGACTCAGCTTTATGAAGCTGGAGCTTTGTTGGTGATATTCGTTTTGCTGCTGGTCATGTTTCGCCACCGCAAGTTTCACGGACAGATCGTGCTGGCTTACGCGATGCTGTATTCCGTCGCTCGTTTCACTGTCGAATTCTGGCGTGACGACCCGCGCGGAGAAATCTGGGGACTTTCGACTTCTCAGTTTATCGCCGTAATTTTCTTCTTAGGTGCTCTTGTTGGATTTGTTGTTAGATTGAGACGCGAGCCGAAAACAGCTTGAGCCGCAATCCGCAATCCGCAATCCGCAATCGTATGCGTCTTGCCTATTTCAGCCCGTTGCCGCCCAGCAAATCCGGCATCGCCGATTACAGCGCCGAGCTTTTGCCGTATCTGGCCAAAGGCGCTGACATCACTGTCTTTGTCTCCCAAGCCGATGAACTGCGTTTGAATCAGTATCACGCTCATTACTCTGTTCACGACGCAGCGCACTTTGACGAAATCAACAGCCAGACGCCTTTCGACCTTTGCATTTACCATCAAGGCAACAACCCCCATCACGAATTTGTTTACGAACGCGCGCTGCAAACTCCGGGTTTGCTGGTGTTGCACGAACACTGCCTGCATCACTTGATTGCCTGGCAAACGCTTGGCCGCAAAGATGAAGACGCTTATTGGGACGAACTGTTTTATGCTTACGGACGATTGGGTTCCCGCGTAGCCGAGATGCGCGCGTTGGGAGTCGGCAGCGAATACCAGCAATTTCTGATGCCGCTGAATCGCCGTCTTGTAGCCAGCAGTTTGGGCATCATCACGCACAATGCTTTTGCGGCTTCGCAGCTTGAAGGTCTGAACGGCGATATGCCGGTTGAAATCATCCCGCATCATCTGGCTCCGCAAACTTATGAACTGGACGCGCTGGACGCCGCCGAATGTCGCCGCTCGCTTGGGATTCCTGAAGACGCCTGGGTCATCGCCTCGCATGGTTTTGTGACTCAAGCCAAACGGATTCCGGCTGTGCTGGCTGCGTTCAAGCGGCTGTTGGCCGTAGCTCCAAACGCGATGTATCTGATCGTCGGCGAAGATCATTGGAAATGGAGCGTCGCTCCGCTGATCGAAGAAATGGGGTTGAGCGACAAAGTCCGCATCACAGGTTACACAACCGAAAAGGATTTTTTCCGTTACCTGAAAGCCGCCGACGCCATCGTCAATCTGCGCTTTCCGACCGCCGGAGAAACTTCCGGTACGCTGATTCGTTCGCTGGGCGCAGGCAAGCCTGTCATCGTGACTGACTTCGGCCAGTTTGCTGAATTGCCAGACGATGTTTGCCTGAAAGTCACCGCCGGGCCGGATGAAGAAAAAGAGTTGTACGCGAAACTTCGCGCGCTGGTTTACCGGCCTACGCTGCGCGAACAGCTCAGCCGCCGAGCCTCAGAATGGATTCGCAGCGAAAACGAAATCAGTCGCTGTGCCGCGCGTTATCTGAACTTTGCCGAAAAGATTGTGCGTGAACGCAGCCGCCTGAAGGCGGAATTACGAACGCAACCGCTGAAATTCAAACAGGCGGAGACGATCAAACTCAATCCCGAAGAGTCGCTGGAATATGTCAAAGGCTTTTTTGCCAAAGACCCGAACGCCAGCAGCTATCTGCAAAAACACGGGCGGCGAATCATCGAAACTGTCGAACTGATTCCAGTCGGCGACGAAAGCCAACGCCTGCTGGAACTGAGCAGTTATTTGCAGATGACTCCGCTGATTAAACGGCACGGAGCTTACGGCGAAATCGTGCTGACCAACTGGTGGAAGGGCGAAACTCGCAGCCAGTTACAAACCGTCAAGAATGAGACGACCGGCGAAACGTTGAGCTTCGATATGCTCAACGTGGATGTCGAGCGCGACCGCTTTCCGTTCCCCGATGAACATTTCGATGTGGCGCTGTGCTGCGAACTGATTGAGCATCTGACTGCTGACCCCATGCACATGCTGATCGAGCTTAACCGCGTGCTGAAGTGGGGCGGGTTGCTGATTGTCACAACTCCAAACATCGCCAGCGCGTTTAGCATTGGCAAAGCTTTGGCAGGCAACAGCCCTTATGTTTACGGCGAATACAATCCGAAAAGCCCCGGCGACCGACATAGCCGCGAATACACTCCGAACGACATAAAACTGGCGCTGAATGCCGCCGGATTCAAAACCGTCAAGCTGTTCACCAAAGACCTGTGGGCGCAAACCGACGAAGCTTTCCTGGAATGGCTGGATCAGACGACAGTCCCGCGTGAGCTTCGCGGTGACAACATCTTTGCTGTTGGCCGAAAAATAAGTGAGCAGTTTGATCGGTTCCCTGATGGGTTATACGACTGATAGGAGTTAGGGGACAGGAAATAGGAGTTAGGCGAAATCACCTGACACCTGACACCTGACACCTGACACCTGACACCTGACAATGATTTCTGTTCAAAACGTCTCAAAACTTTATCGTGTTTACGAATCGCCTTCCGGCAGGTTGAAAGAAATCTTGCTGCGCGGACGGCGAAAGTATCACCGCGATTTTTGGGCGCTTGAAAATGTCAGCCTGGAAGTTCCCACCGGCGAAACCGTAGGCATCATTGGGCGCAACGGAGCAGGGAAGACTACGTTGCTGCAAATCATCGCCGGAGTCTTGCAGCCTACGGTTGGTGATGTGCGTGTCGAAGGTCGAGTCACAGCGTTGCTGGAACTCGGCAGCGGCTTCAATCCCGAATACACAGGCCGCGAAAACATTTTGCTCAGTGGGCAGATTCTAGGCTTCAGCGAAGATGAGATGCGGCGGCGGATGGATGTGATTGTGCAGTTTGCGGAGCTTGAAGCTTTTGTGGATCAGCCGGTCAAAACCTATTCGACTGGAATGTTGATGCGGTTGGCGTTCGCATCGGCAATTCATGTGGACCCGGATGTGTTGATCGTTGATGAAGCTTTGTCGGTTGGCGACGTGTACTTCCAACGCAAATCGCTTGATCGAATGGAGTATTTCCGCAAAGCCGGAAAGACGGTTCTGTTCGTTTCTCACGATCCGATGCTGGTGCAGCGGTTCTGCACTCAGGCCCTGTGGATCGAAGGCGGCAAAGTCGCAATGACCGGCAACGCCCGCGAAGTCGTCACCGCTTACCAAGCGTTTTGCGCCAAGCTGGAAGATCAACGATTGCGCGATGCGGCGCGAAATGGCGGCATAGGTTCGCGCGAACACGACGAAATTCTGCGAGAACTGCAACTGACAGGTTCGCGCTGGGGCAACGGCAAGGTTCGATTTACGAACGTCGAGATGCTGAATGCTAGCGGCGAAGCCACCTGGGTTTTCAGCCACGGTGAAGCCGCGACAATCAGGCTACACATCGAAGCCGACGCCGATTATCCGCAGCCGATCTTTGCCGTAGACATTCATCGGTACGACGGAATTTTCATCGGCAGCATCAACAATCTGGATACTCATGCCGCCAGCTTGCCAGTCAAACACGGAACGAGTTCGATTGATCTGCACATTCCAAAGCTGGAACTTTCGCACAACGTTTACTTCCTTTCGCTGAAGGCTTTCACCCAGGACGGCTCGCCAGAATGGAACGATCCGGCAGACATTCACAACCAGATGTACCAGTTCGATGTGGTTTCAGAGCAGGCGACTCATGGCTTGATGAAATTTGAAGCTGAGTGGTACGGTACGCGCGCGCGGTCGTAAGGTGTGGATGGAACAGGCTGGTTACGCGATCAGGTTTTTCCCCACGTTTCTCCCCAACCAATCATTTCTAGGAGTTACGAATGCCACAAGTATTGTTAAATGCGGCGGGGCCATTGCCCCTATCTGTCACATTTGCTGCCGAAAGCAACGACCCGATTACGTTCTTTGTTGCGGGTAGCTGTTGGTCTCAAACCCCGAATGTTGAAATTGGATTTGCCGTTATTCTCGATGGGCAACAAATCGGAAATGCGACAATCTTTTCCAACGGTACGGCTACTCACAGAGCCGTCGTTCCCCAGTTTGTTCCCTGGCA
>JBGAPB010000308.1:0-7643 GCA_044221525.1 Blastocatellia bacterium
GGCCGATGGCGATCACTTGATTCAGGTCGAGCGAATACTTGTCGGCAATTTCGCGCAAATAATCCGCTGCTTTCGCCGCGTCTTCAAACGTTCCGGGCCAGCCTCCGCCGGGATTGCCTACGCGGCGGTATTCGATATTCCAGGTGGCAAAGCCAGCTTCGGTCAGCGCCGCGCTCAGATGACCCATATAACCCAAACCGTATTGAGCCATCCAGCATCCGCCGTGAATGACAATGGCTACGGGATGTTTGCCTGCGGTTTTCGGCAGTCGTAATTCGCCAAACTGGAATTCGTTGCTGCCATAAACAATGCGCTGATCGGCTGCTGGAACAGGGCGACTTAGAATGCTGCGCGAGTTTTGGCTTTGCGTTCTGGCGACGACGGCAAAGCCAGCGACTGTCAGGACGAAGATAAAAACAACAGCGAGGGTTTTCCTTTGATTGAACATTGCAGTTGATGTTTGTGTCAGTACCGCGATGGGCAGGGAGGCCAGCATTGTGAAGCTCGCTTCCCACCGTCGCGGCACTGGTTGGTTGTTATTTCCCAAACAGAGATTTCAGTTTTGCGGAAAGCTTCGAAGAAAACATTGCGCCGACGATGCGCGAAAACCAGTGTTCGGTCACGGCCGTGTACGGGTACCACATGACTTCGGATTTCAGGCCGAAACGGTCTGTGACGATGACCTGTTGATTGCAGAATCGGCGAATGCCTTCGGCTCCGTGGCGTTTGCCGATGCCGCTTTCTTTCAACCCTCCCGAAGGCGCGTCCGTGATGCCAAACCCGGCAATCACGTCGTTGACGCAAGTAATCCCGGCTTCAACCTGGGCGGCCAATCGTTCGCCTTTGGCTTTGTCACGAGTCCAGACGCTGGCGTTCAAACCGTAAACCGAATCGTTGGCCAGGCGCAGAGCTTCGTCAGCATTTTTGACTCGCATAATTGGCAGCACCGGGCCGAAAGTTTCTTCGGTCATGATCTTCATCGAATGATCCACGCCTGCCAAAACCGTTGGCTGGTAAAACCTGCCGGGAAGTTTTTCGTCCAGTTTGCCGCCGGTCAAAATTTGCGCGCCGCGCTGACGGGCATCAGCGACGTGAGCTTCGACGGTTTCAACTTGTTTTGGAAAAGTCATTGCTCCGACATCAACGCGGTTGTTGGTTGAGGCTTCGTTGGCATCAATGCCTTGCCGCAAGACGCGAGTCTTTTCGACGACGCGGCGAGTGAATTCGTCGGCGATTGGCTCTTCGACATAAACACGCTCGACGGAAATGCAGACCTGGCCGGAGTTGGTGAACGCTCCCCAGACGGCGGCGTTGGCTGCGCGTTCAATGTCGGCGTCGCGCAAAACAATCATTGGGTCTTTGCCGCCGAGTTCCAGGCTGACTGGAATCAACCGGCGTGCTGCGCGTTCGGCTACGGCTTTGCCTGTGCGAATGCTGCCGGTGAATGAAATCATGTCGGCTTCATCCACCAACGCAACGCCTGTTTCTCCGTAACCGTTGACGACTTGCAAAATCTGCGGCGGCAGGCCCGCTGCGGCAAAAGCCTGTTGCATCAACTCGGTTCCGCGCTGGGCAATCAGCGGAGTCCATTCCGAAGGTTTGAGGATGACTGCATTGCCAGCCATCAACGCCGGAATGGCTTCGCCGATGGTCAGAATCAGCGGGAAGTTCCACGGAGTAATCATTCCGATGACGCCGCGCGGGTTATAAATTGTCGTGACCTTTTTGTTTTTCAGCAGGTGAGGACTGACTCGCTGAGGTTTCAAAAAGCGCCGGCCCTGTTTGGCATAAAAGGTAATCACGTCGCAGACGTAGGTGATTTCGATCAATGCTTCCAAACGCGGCTTTCCGTTTTCCTGACAGATCAACTGAATCAGTTCTTCCTGATGTTGAAGGAACAAGTCGCGCGCCGACAGCAAAACGTTTGCACGCTGTTTCAAATCCAGCGATGACCAGACGCGAAAGGCTTCGCGCGCGCCAGCGACAAAAGCTCGAATTTCAAACGGCGAGTTGATCGGAACTTCGCCCAGTTTTTCCAGCGTCGCAGGACTGTAGACTTCTATGACCTGATGCGGTTCTTGCTTCATTCGTTGTGCCATCTTGAGCCTCCTTGTTTAGGTTGGAGTTTGACTCCGACTTCGCGTTATTGGTTTTTGTCAGGCTTTACTTTGTTTTTGCCTTTGCGGCTTTTGCCGGAGTGGCTTCTGGTTTCGGTGGCTGGCCGGTTTCCAAATCAACCGGAGCCGGATACCCCTTGCCTGCAAGCGCGGCGATTTCGATGACAATCTCTTTGCGCCCTTTTATCTGGCGCGTCAACTCTTGGCGGGCGATGTTGACTTTGCGTTGCTCGGCCTTTTCCGCTTCGGTCAGTTTTGCGGAACCGGCTTTGTTATCGTGTGGGCGCGACATGACCGCCAGCGCGGCCATCGCTTGAGTTCGCTCATCCTGGCTTAACTCTTCAATCGTCACACCGTAAGTGCCCAACAATGCTTCCAGATTCTCTTTGACGTTTGTGTCGCGGTCATAAACGTCGCGGTAAATGTGCAGCTTGCCGTCTTCGACAGCCATTGTTTCGTATCGCAGTTCGACCGGAATAGGGCCTTTCAGCTTCACGACTTTGGTTTCTTTGCGATTCTGCGCGCGTTTGGCAATTTCATCATCGGTCAATTCAGCGCCGTCGATTTGGGAGAGCACTTTGGCAAAGCTCTGCACCTGTTTATCTGTCAATCCAACACAGCCGTGTGAAGCAAAGGTTCCGATTTTTGCCGGTTGTTTGCCGCCGTGGATCAGTGAGGGCAGGCCGATGGGAATCTTGATTACTCCAAGCGGGTTCAGCTTGTCTCCCGCGGCGATTCTCTGTCCGACTTTTACTTTTGACGAAGATTCGACCCACGGTTCATCTGGCGGAGTCCAGGTTGGATTGAAAATGATCTGACTGGCTTTGCGCATGCCCGTCGGCAATGGAAATTCAGGATAACCGATGCCGATGGAATAAGATTTGACGAGCTGGCCGTTTTCAAAAATATCCATGCGGTGGGCAGGAGCATTGACGACAATTCTAGTATCCGGCGGAGCTGAAAAAGGCCCTGTAGGCATCAGTGCCACAGTGGAAGGATTCGTAGAAGGAGACGCGCTGGGTGACGCGCTGGCATCGGGCGGCAGATCAATCGGCGAAACTGTGGGCAGCGGCGATGGTTGTTCGCTGATGGAGAGTAAGTCGGTTTCGTCGCTGGTGCCTATCTTTTGCCAACGTTCAATGATGAATTCCGCAAACTGTTGGGCCTTATCGGGACCGATGACGGCTGAGATTTCTGCTGCTGCTTTTTCGCCTGCCGCTGTTGTGGAAGCAACGGTGGCGGCTTCAGAGTCTTCGTGCAAACTGGCTGTTGACTCTCGTGCAATCTGCCGCAATTGAGAGATTTGTTCGTCGGTCAATTGCAATCTATTTTTCAATTCCGCCGTCAGCTTCAAGTCAACGAAAAATAAAGCGTCCAGCATGGGCAAGGTAATAGGCAATTCTTTGATAACGACGACCGGAGTCGGCGAAGGGCTTTGAGTTGCAATGGGGCTTAGTGCAGGTATTTGGCTGCTGGCCGATTTTTGGTTTACGTCCAGAATCAGAGTTTTCGCCACCCAGGCGCCGCCAACCAGAATTCCCAGGACAATTAGAGTCAGGAAAAATTTCTTCAATGTCTGCTTCCCCTCGAATAATTCGATGATGCCTTTACTGCGATCCTCGCAACAAAGGGTATGGATTGATGTTCACGCCATCCCAATAACGTTTGGGATCGGTGACGTTCCAAAGCGCAAAGTGTAAGTGATAATTGCCTGCACCGGCGTTTCCTGTGTCTCCGACATAACCGATCACTTCACCCTGTCTCAAACTGCGACCTTCTGCAAGTCCCTCGGCATATTTCTCCAGATGGGCGTAATACATGATCAACTTTTCGTCCGTGCTCAACTGGTAAATTGTTATTCCTCCGCGTTCACTGGTGAGCAGTTTGACTATTTTGCCGTTGGTCGCCGCCAGCACTGCCGCGCCGCGCGGAGCCATGATGTCAATGGCATTGTGGGAGCGGCCTTCGGAGCGAGCTTCGTTAAATGTGTCGGTCAGTTGAGTCGCCTTGATGCCCTGAACGGGAATAATAAATCCAGTGGAAGAAGCAATTGTCGGTAACGGCGACGGAGTTGTTTGAATTGTCTGGTTTGGTTCGTCCCTGGCTGGCGCTTCCACGCTGCTGGTTGACGATGAAGATGGTGGAGCGGATGCGCCTGGGACAGAAGCTGGCGTTTCAGAGTTTCCAACGCTTAAAGCTGTCTGATTTGACGTTCCGTTCCAACTATGTTTGCAGCGCGGGCATTGAATCCAAACAACGACCGAAAAGGCGACGCTGGCAGAAGCTAAAAAAAACGTGATCAGAAATATGAGGCGCGGCCAAAATGACAAAAAGCGCGCCCAGAAAATTGAAATGCGCTTCCAGGTCTGCCGTAAATCAATCATGTGATCTGCCAATGCGTAGTCGAAAATTCAGTCTGTGGCCGGAGTTATGCTCTGGCGACAATGTTGAAGTTGACGGTGATTTCGTTTTTTACTTTGATCGTTCCGCCCGCCGCCGAGTAAGGTTTGATGCCAAAATCGGTTTGCCGCAACGTATATTTACCTTCGGCGCGAAGCTGTTGCGCGTTGATGGTCAGCGAAACAGGGAATGCAATTCGTTTGGTCACGCCGTGCAAAGTCAGGTCGCCGTTCAGCGTGAAGCTGTAATTTTCGCCGCCGGTTTGTTTCAGGTCGCTGACTGACACGGATTTGAAATTGATCTTTGGATGTTTGGCCGATTCCAGCACTTCGTTATGCATGGAGTTGTAGATTTTTTTCTTGTCGTCTTCGCTGGGTTTTTTATCCAGCACCGCCAAAGACTGGGCGTCAATGTCCAGCTCCAACGAACCGCCACTCGCACCCGCCTCGGGAACCACGATCTTTCCGGTGAAGGATTTGACGCCGATTTCGTGGTCGTGCGCCAAGCCGCTGAGCAATCCGGTTTTGGGAACGAAGACCCAGAAACTGCTTTCGCTGGCGACAATCTTATAGGTGCGAGCTTTTTGCGCCTTGACCGGCCAGGCGACCAGCGTCAAACAGGCAATCAGAATTAACAGCTTAAAGTTTGGTTTCATACTGCAACCTCACGGAGTTTTGGCGACGATGGTAAAAGAAACTTTCAGTTCGTCGGCGATCTTAATCAGCCCCAAGCCTTTCTCGAATGGCTTCAAGCCGAAATCGGTTAGTTTGAGTTTTTCTTCGCCACTGGCTCGCAATTCTTTATAGCTGAGCGTGGCGTTGACAGGAAAGGCGACGCGCTTTGTTGTGCCGTGAACTGTCAGGTCGCCGGTCAATGTAAAACTGCGCTTGTCGCCATCGCGCTGAACATTGCCAACCGAAACCGAAGTGAATTTAATGGAAGGAAACTTGTCGGCTTCTAGAATTTGATTGCGCAGCACGTTGTGGAATTCCTTGCGCTCGAAATCACCCATCGCGGAATCAACATTGGTCAGCATTTTCGGATCGGCTTCCAGTTCGACGGTCATTTTGGTTTCGTCCTTTGGCAGCTCAACCTTGCCGTTGAAGCTTTTGGCCAGCACTCGATGCGTCGGGTAACGGCGGGCGATCATCCCTTCCTGAGTCAGCGTTACTGCGATTTCGCTGGCCGTGGCGTCAAAAGTAAAAACACGTGCCGGTTGAGGTTTCGGCTTTTGCTTATGGCGTTGGGCGGAAACCGGTGAATCCGCCAGGAGCAAACTTACCAACGAAGCCAGCAGAATTGTTTGGGTGAAGCGGCGGATCATCCTTTTGCCTCCTAAAAGTTGTCAGCTTCGATAAGTGGCGGGTTCAATCGGTTCGACAACGACCGCCGTGCCGTAAGCCAGCACTTCGGTGACGCCGCCCATGACTTCGTTGGCGTCGTAACGAGCGCCGATGATCGCATTCGCTCCGATTTCCGAAGCGTGCTGGATCAGAATTTCAAAAGCCTCGGCGCGCGCTTTTTCGCAAAGCTGAGTGAACAGCGAAATGTTGCCGCCTACCAGCGTTTGCAAGCTGCCGCCCAGCGTTCCGAAGATCGAACGCGAACGAACTGTAATGCCGCGCACTACACCCAGATTGCGAACGACGCGAAAGCCGGGCAACTCAAAAGCAGTCGTAACCATGTGATGCGCGACGGAATAACGTGGCGCGGCAACTTGATAAGGCGGTTGGTTGATTGGCGGATTTTCCATTTTTGGGTTCCTTTTCTAGCTTTTCAAGAAAATAGACTGCCTTGCGTACCTGCTTCTTCGGCGTCGTATTCCGGCGGAGTCCACAGGTAGCTTTCGATTTTGCAGCGGCCTTTGTCGTTGAAAACTACGCCTTCGGCTTCCAGCAAACGTTGTTGCAGGTCAGGCGGCGTGGTCATTCCGGCGGTTGAACATGCGCCTTGTGAATTAATGACTCGATGCCAAGGGATGTTGCGTTCGTCTTTGGGTGTGGCATACATCAAATTTCCGATGGCTCTGGCGTCGTAACCGGCTCCCAGCACGCGAGCGACCAAGCCGTAACTCATGACTCGACCAACTGGAATTCGCAGGACGAGTTCGTAAGCGCGTTCTCGGAAACTGGCGTCATCACGCGGACGGTTGGGAGCGACGTTGCTGATGATTCGTTTGTCGTTTTTGCCTGCCATCGTTTTTTGAAGCTCTGTTGATTGATTCGCCACCAGTCGCGCCATTCGGCGATGGCGAGTTCGCGTTCTGCCTGTGAAGCCGCAGGCTTAAAACTCAGTCAGGTGCTGGTTGCATCTCGCAGAGCCATTTCAGCCAGAAATCGCGTTTGTAAATTTTCGCTTGAAAGCAATTCGATCAATTCGGGGATTGGCAATTGCTCAAACTGCTGGCGTGCCATTCTGAATTCTGTGGCATTCATTTTTTGTAAGCCGTGATTCTAAGTCGCCGGTAATCGGCGAACCAGTTGCCGTCGTTGAACAATTTGTTGCGCAAGGCGGTTTTGACTTCGGCAAACACGGCGTTTTGTTCGGTGTCGGTCAGATCAGCCAGCAATTCTCGGCGAAACATTTTAATCCAATTTTGCAACCCGTCTTCGCCGCCTTCCAGCTTCGTCGGGCGATCAAACAGCAAGGCGCTGACAACTTCGATGCCGTGTTTTTCCAGCAGCGCGGCGTATTCGCCAATGGCGGGGAAGTAGTTTGTGGCTTTGACTTCGCGTCCGTGAAGCTGGTGAATCGCTTGTTCCAAAGCCGTGGCGATTCCACCGATGTTGCCTTTGCCGCCCATCTCAATCACGAATCGCCCGCCTGGTTTCAAAGCTCGTGACATGCAAATAATGGCTTGCTCGGCTCGCTCAACCCAATGAAGCGCCGCGTTTGAAAAGATGGCGTCGAATGGTTTGTCAAAAGAAAAATTTGAAGCATCGGCGACAATGAAATTGATTGCTGGATAAGCCGCTTGCGCCGTCGCTATCATTTCCGGCGAACTGTCCAGCCCAATGACTTCAGCGCCAGCGTCGGCAATCTGTTTGGTCAAGTGGCCAGAACCGCAGCCGACATCAAGAATTCGCTCGCCCGGCTTGGCGTCAAGCAACGACAGCAAGTCTTCGC
>JBGAPB010000309.1:0-7610 GCA_044221525.1 Blastocatellia bacterium
TTTCAATTCGCGCAAACGGCGGCTGACCCCGACAAAAGTTCCGCTGGTTCCAAGTCCTGCGACAAAGTGAGTGATGCGCCCTTCCGTTTGCTCAAAAATTTCCGGCGCAGTGGTTTCGTAATGCGACTGCCAGTTGGCGGGGTTGTTGTATTGATCCAGGTAAACGTACTTGTCCGGGGTTTCGGCTACACGGCGGCGGACTTCTAAAATTGCCCCGTCGGTTCCCGACATAGGATCGGTCAAAACAACATGCGCGCCATACACCTGCAAGATGCGTTTGCGTTCAGCGCTGGCATTTTGCGGCAAACAAAGTTCGACTTTGTAACCCAGCGAGGCCCCTAGCATCGCGTAGGCAATGCCCGTGTTGCCGCTGGTCGCGTCAATAATCGTTTTGTCTTTGGTCAGCAATCCAGCCGCTTCGGCTTTGCGAATCATGTGCAATGCCGGGCGATCTTTGACCGAACCTCCGGGATTTGCCCACTCCGCTTTAGCGTAAATTTCAACCTCTGGATATGGATTGAGATTGTTGAGCCTGAGCAGAGGAGTATTGCCGATAAGTTCAGGCAAACTGGACGCGCCGACACCGACAACAGCAGTGGCGCTTTGGGTAGGCATAACAGTCTTGGAAGTACGTATTCATGAAATTGGGATTTTGGTCTTTCATTTTCCATTTGGCATTGTTCAATTGTCATTTGTCATTGCTTTGTTTGTTGCTCAGGCAATGACAAATGACAAATCCCAAATGATAAATGGAAAATGAAACGGACTACTTGCCGGGCTGCGGCACGATGCGCAAATACGGTTTCAGGGTTTTCCATCCGCCGGGGAATTTCTCTTTTGCTGCTTCGTCGGAAACGGCTGGAACGATGATGACGTCGTCGCCGTCTTTCCAGTTAACCGGAGTCGCCACGCTGTATTTCGCCGTCAGTTGCAGCGAATCAATCACACGCAAAATTTCAGGGAAGTTGCGACCGGTGCTGGCCGGATAAGTCAGCGTCAGTTTTACTTTCTTATCCGGGCCGATGACAAAAACCGAACGCACGGTGAAAGTGTCGTTGGCATTTGGGTGAATCATTTCGTAAAGGTCTGCGACTTTCTTGTCAGCGTCGGCGATGACGGGGAAGTTCAGGGCGTGGCCTTGAGTTTCCTTGATGTCCTCGGCCCATTTGTTGTGGGAATCAGCCGGGTCAACGCTGAGGCCGATAATCTTGACGTTGCGTTTGTCAAATTCGGGTTTCAGCCTGGATGCTTCGCCTAGTTCAGTGGTGCATACAGGAGTAAAGTCTTTAGGATGAGAAAACAGAACGCCCCAGCTATCGCCGAGCCATTCGTGAAAATTGATTGAGCCTTCGTTGGTTTGCGCCGTGAAATCGGGCGCGGTATCGCCTAATCGTATAGACATAATCTTCTCCTTTGCAGGTTTGTGGGTTTGTAAAAAAGTGAAGACGCCGGATTTTGTTACCGGCAACAACAAGAGCAGGTATTAGAGCAACAACAGAGGCAGATTGTTTGGTATGAGTGAATCATTGCAGTTTTGTAAGACGCGGGCATCATAACTTTGCTTGTCTTTTTGTCAACCCATTGAGGCATCAAATGACTGCCAAGCCGAAGTTGTTAAAAAAACTTTCAACTTGGCCATTGGTGCGTAGCTGAACTGTGTAGACTTTTTCTCGGCACTGGTGACAATAGGCCTGCTCAGTTAACCTTTAAGTGAGCAATCAGGGGCTGTTACAACAAGTCTCTTTATCTATAAGTGCAATTGAACTCATGCGTTTAAGAAGTCTTTGGACAGCCTCTATGTTTTATCAAATGTAAATTTATTTTTTGTCCAGGAACAGCCTTACAAACTCCTATTCACATGCAATATCTAAAACAAAAAGCCGCACTTATCACAGCGCACCCTTCACACGAATTGCGAATTTATCACTGGTTGTGCTTGGCTCGTCCATTGGTCATGACCTTGACTGATGGAGCAGGCAATGACGGAAAACCTCGTCTTGACGATACCAGAAAATTGCTTGATCAGACGGGAGCCAAAGTTGGCCAAATCTTTGCTCCCACAACCAATCAGGCAATTTATCAGGCAATTCTGGACGGAAACGCTCCGTTTTTTATCGAGCTGATAGATTCACTGGTTGGCGCGCTTGAGGCAGATCAGACGGAATACGTCGTCGGTGATGCGATGGAAGGTTATAACTCCGCGCATGATGCTTGCCGCCTTGTCATAGATGCGGCATTACGGATTCTCCGCAATCGTGGTCAGATGGTCGAAAATTTCGATTTTTTGCTTGCCGGAGTACCAGACGACTGCCCGCCTGAATTACAAGCAAAGGCGATTTTTTTGCGCCTGGACGATCTAAAGCTTGAACAAAAGATTCAGGCTGCATTGGCGCACGAGGGAGGTCGCGGGGAAGTATTAAGGCAGCTTGACGAATTAGGGCAAGAGGCGTTTCGCGTCGAATGTTTGCGTCCGGTTCGCCACGATTGCGAGCCGGATTACTGGTCGGATTTCTTTACCTCAAACCAGCCATTTTATGAGCAATACGGGCGGCGTCAGGTTGCTGCTGGGCATTATCGTCAGGTTCTGACCTGGGCTGAACATATGGTTCCGATCGCGAGCGCCATTGCGGGATATGTGGGGAAATCTACCTAATGAAAGAACTTACGGTTCTGATTACCAATAACACGCTTGCCGACAGAGCCGGTACTGAACTGTATGTCAGGGATTTGGCGTTGGCGCTGCTTAAGCGAGGGCATCGGCCAATTGCCTGTAGCAACATTCTGGGGAAAGTTGCTGAAGAACTCCGCGCGGCGACAATTCCAGTCATTGATGATCCTGCCAGTCTGACTGCTCCGCCTGACATTATTCACGGCCATCACCATCTGGACACAATGACTGCATTGCTGACATTTCCGGGAACTCCGGCGATTTATTACTGTCACGGATGGTCGCCCTGGCAGGAATGGGCACCGGTTTTCCCGCGCATTTACCGATACGTTGCGGTGGATGATGTTTGTCGGGATCGGCTGTTGTTTGAATGCGGAATTCCTGAAAACGCCATCACTGTAATTCACAACTTTGTTGATTTGGAGCGGTTTCGGCCTCGTACTCCACTACCGCCTCAGCCGCGGCGCGCGCTGGTTTTCAGCAATTACGCCAACCAACAATCTTATTTGCCTGTTGTTCGCCAAGCCTGCAAAGAGTTGGAACTGGAACTATCGGTTATAGGTTCCGGCATTGGGAACGCAGTCACCCACCCCGAACTTGAGCTGGGTAAATACGACCTGGTTTTTGCCAAAGGCCGCTCCGCGCTGGAAGCCCTGGCAGTGGGAACGGCGGTAGTTTTATGTGATGGAACTGGCGTTGGCTCAATGGTCACAACCTCAAATCTAAGTCAGTTTAGATCGTTGAACTTCGGCGTGCGAACATTGCAATCTCAGTTGACGATTGAAGTACTTTTACGGGAAATCAGGCGTTATGACGCAACCGATGCCGCAGAAGTGTCGGCCCAGATTCGCGCAATGGCAAGCATGGATCAAACGGTTGACCAAATAATTGCGCTTTATGAAACCGTGATCCGGGAGCATCAGGAAAAAGGCGGCGCATCAGCGCTGGAGGATCAGAGGGCCGCTGCCAGATATTTGCAGAAGCAGTCCCACCGTATCAAAACCACCGACCTTGTTTGGGCAGAGGGTGGTTCAAACGCTCTCAGGGAACGAAAGCTGCATTTGTGGCAATTGGGGCAGGATAAAGAGCAACTCTTGTGGGAGATAAAACCATTTGCCCGTCTGGGGCTGGTTGCCATTTTTAACTGGATTCGAACCACATGGATGATGAAAAAGCTTCGGCAATTTTTTTCATCATCAGAAAAACGTACAGCTACGGACAAGGTTGTTGATGAATAACATTTTAACCTCGCCGATTTCCTGCTCAATCAGTTTGTCGGACGCCGCTCGATTGAGAATCTAAAATGTTCCGCTTAGACTGCAATTGCTTTTCACGCGGCACTGGCCCGCTCAAAGAACTACATTCATAGTTTCGCTTTTCAAGCAGTCGAATCGGCGATGTCAAAAACTTTGCCAAACGATTCTGGTGACGACTCCGTTGCGATACGCCAGCGATATGAGGAGCTTGGTGTCGAAAATTACTACGCCCAATTCGGCTCTGATTACCGAAATCCGCATGAGCCAATAATTGCCGAAGTTTTGCGCGAAGCCGTCAGCCGTTGGAGCCTGGATTTGAGTCATGTGCTTGATCTGGCTTGCGGCAGCGGCGAAATCACTTTGGCATTGCGTCAGCTCGGCGTCGGCCAGATTGACGGAGCAGACCCTTTTACTGCTGAAGCCTATCTGGCCAGAACCGGTCAGCAGGCAGAATCCGTCAGTTTTGAACAGGTTGCGTCGGGCGCATTCGACGGAAGGCAATACTCGCTTGTTGCGTGCAGCTTTGCGATGCACTTGATTGACGAATCCTGGCTGCCAGCGCTGATGTTTCAACTTGCACGGATTTCCGATTGCGTGCTGATTGTCACTCCGCACAAGCGCCCGGCGATCAAAGCCGAGTGGGGATGGACGCTAGAAGGTGAATTCGTGATCGAAAAAGTACGAGCCAGATTTTATCGGCTAAAGAAGTAAACCCAACTTTCAGCCCAATTTCAGGAGGAACGATGCCCCCAATTTTCTTGTTGCAGGCTCATCTGGTAACGATTGATTACGTGGTGCTGGTGCTGTATTTCGCGGTGATTTTTGCCATTGGTTGGTATCACTCGCGCAAAGAGCGAACGACGACCGATTACTTTTTGGCCAGTCGTGATGTCGCCTGGTGGGCGATTGGAGCTTCGCTGTTTTCGTCGAACATCGGCAGCGAACATTTCATTGGCTTGTCGGGTGGTGGAGCGGCAACGGGAATGGCTCCGGGGCATTTTGAATGGCTGGCTTCGCTGATTGTTTTGCTGCTCGGCTGGGTGTTTGTGCCGTTTTATCTGCGTTCGGGCGTTTACACGATGCCGGAGTTTTTGGAGCGACGTTATAGCCCTGCTTGCCGTACTTATCTGGCCACGATTTCTCTGATTGCTTATGTCTTCACCAAAATAGCCGTCGGCATTTTTGCCGGGGCGATTGTGTTGAAAGCCGCTCTGGGTTGGGGAATGTGGCAAAGCTCTGTCGCGTTGGTGATTGCCACTGGAATTTACACGGTCGCGGGCGGAATGGCGGCGGTCATTTACACCGAAGTGTTGCAAACAGTAATTCTGGTTGGCGGAGCTTTGGTGTTGGTGTTGATTGGCTTAGACAAAGTCGGCGGTTGGTCTGGCTTGCACGCTTCTGTGCCGCCGGAGTTTTTCAACATGATGAAACCGTCTTCTGACAATGATTTTCCGTGGACGGGGATTTTCTTTGGAGCGCCGATTCTTGGCATTTGGTATTGGTGTACGGATCAGGTCATTGTTCAGCGCACACTGGCCGCCAAAAACATACAACACGCCAAGGGGGGAACTGTGTTGGCTGGTTTTCTGAAAATCCTGCCGGTCTTTATTCTGGTTGTTCCCGGAATGATCGCTCGCGTGCTTTATCCGGCGGAGATGGCTGCGGACTCCAATTCGGCTTTTCCGCTCATGGTGACCAAGTTGATGCCAAGAGGTTTGCAGGGCGTGATGATCGCCGCGATGCTGGCGGCGTTGATGTCCAGTCTAAGCGCCGTTTTCAATTCCAGTTCGACCATCTTCACGATGGATTTTTACAAAAAGATTCGGCCCGAAGCTTCGGAAAAACATCTGGTTAACGTTGGCCGACTGGCCACGCTGGTCATGGTTATTTTGGCGCTGCTGTGGCTGCCTATGATCGGACGCATCAACAACAAACTCTGGCTTTATTTGCAGAGCGTTCAGGCTTATGTTTCGCCTCCCATCGCTGCAGTCTTTCTGCTTGGAATCGCCTGGAAGCGAATCAATTCTCAAGGTGCGCTTGCTTCGCTGTTGGTAGGTTTCGTGCTTGGCGCGGCGCGCTTTATTCTGGAAGTCGTTTACGCCGGTCAGCCGCTGGATGGTTTTTTGAAGTTTTATGTTGGAATGAACTTCCTGCATTTCGCCATTTTGATGTTTGTCATCTGCGTTGGAGTTTTGCTGGCGGTCAGCCTGGTGACTCCTGCGCCTGCCAGCGACAAAGTCGCCGACCTGACATTTGAAACTTCGGTTGGCGATGTCGCGTCGGCTGAAGCTCCCGGCTGGCAAACCAAATTGCCTGCGTTGGCTGCGCTGGTGCTGATCGTAACTGTAATTTCTCTGTGGGTTTATTTCGCTTGAACTCAGGATAATTGGTTGGCCTTTGAAAGCTTATGATTTCCAGAACTGTACTCCTTTATCTTTCGCAACAACATCGGCTTAAAAACGTCTTCGTCAAAGTTCCCGGCTTCAAACAAGTCACTAGCCGGTTCATCGCCGGAGAAAACATTGATGATGCAATTGTCGCAATCAAGGAACTGAACAAGTTGGGTATCACGGCGACTTTCGACCATCTTGGCGAAAGCACGACTTCGCGCGTCGAAGCCGAATCCGATGTCAGCCAGTACATTCACGTGTTGGGACGAATTCAGGAAACCGGAGTTGATTCAAACGTCTCGGTTAAGCTGACTCAATTGGGCCTGGACATTGACGAAGCCTATTGCCTGGAAAACACTCGCCGTATCGTGGTCGAAGCTCACCGGCGCGGAAACTTCGTCCGCATTGATATGGAAGACACGCCGAAGACTGATGCCACATTACGAATCTTCAAACAGCTTTTCCACGAATTCGGCAACGTAGGCATAGTGTTGCAAGCTTACCTTTACCGCACTGAAAAAGACCTGGACGAAGTTTTGGCAATGGGCGCTCGCGTCCGTTTGTGCAAAGGAGCTTACAACGAACCGGCGGAGGTTGCTTTCCCCGAAAAAGCCGATGTAGATCAGAACTACATCAAGCTGATGCAGAAACTGTTGAAGAGCGGCGTCTATCACGGTTTGGCGACTCACGATATGCGAATGATTCGAGCGACTCAGGAATTCGCCGCGCGCGAAGGCATAGGCAAAGATAAGTTCGAGTTCCAGATGCTTTACGGAGTTCGCCGCGACCTGATGGTTCAATTGGCTGAAGAAGGTTTTCGCATTCGGACTTATGTTCCCTATGGCGAGTTCTGGTATCCGTACTTTATGCGGCGACTGGCCGAACGTCCGGCGAACGTCTGGTTCGTGCTGAAAAGCTTGTTTAAGGGGTGAGCCGTCTGTGTGGGCAAGCCTGTTTTGATGATGTAGAATCCGCGCTCAATCGAAGCATTCATTTCATCATCAAGGAGATTTTTCGTGTCCACAGTCAGACCTTTTCGCGCTTTGCGCCCTTTGCCTGCCCAGGCGGCAGTGGTTTCGGCAGTTCCTTACGACGTAGTCAACACCGAAGAAGCCCGCCAACTGGCCGAAGGCAATCCGCTCAGTTTTCTTAGAGTGTCGCGCCCTGAAATTGAAATGCCGGAAGGCACGGACATTTACTCCGACGCCGTTTACTCCAAAGCAGCCGCAAATTTGGATCGGCTTGTTGCCTCAGCGCCGATGATTATCGAAGACGAAGCAAGTTTTTATATTTACG
>JBGAPB010000310.1:0-8808 GCA_044221525.1 Blastocatellia bacterium
ATGAAAACCAACGCGACCATGCTGTACGGTCACGTTGAAACCACCGAAGACCGCGTTGACCATTTCGTCCGGCTGCGTGAGCAGCAAGACAAATCCGGCGGATTCCAATGCTTCATTCCGCTGGCGTTCTTTCCGGCTGGAACTCAGTTGTCACACCTGCCTGGCCCTTCGGGAATTGACAGCCTGAAAGTCATCGCCGTTTCCAGGTTGATGCTGGACAACCTTGACCACATCAAAGCTTACTGGGTGATGCTGGGCAAAAAGCTGGCCCAGACGGCTCTGCATTTTGGAGCAAACGATCTGGACGGAACCATCACAGGCGGTGGCGAACTAATGGAGTCTTACTTGGTCGAAGCCAAGAACGACAACGAAGCTTCAAAAGACGAAATCATCCGGCTGGTCAACGAAGCAGGCTTTGAAGCCGTTGAACGCGACACGCTTTATCACCCGCTGCGCGCTTATGCTGCTGCGGCCTAATCGTAGTTGGTGGTTGGTAACTGGTGGCTGGTAAAAGCCTCAGCCAAAACCACCAACTACTAATCACCAACCACCAACCTATGAAAAGAGAAATCAAAGTTGCACACAGTCCGGATTCGGACGACGCATTTATGTTTTACGGCCTGGCCACTGACAAACTGGACACAGGCGAATTGCAGTTTTCACACGTCCTGAAAGACATTCAATCGCTGAACCAGATTGCGATGACGACTCAGGAATACGACGTGACGGCGGTGTCGTTTCACGCTTACGCCTACATTTCGGACAACTACGCTTTGCTGCCTCACGGAGCCAGCATCGGCGATGGTTACGGCCCGATTGTCGTGGCGCGCGAACCCATCTCCGCCAGCGAACTGAAAAACATGCGTATCGCCATCCCCGGCAAACTGACCAGCGCCTTTCTGGCTTTGAAGCTGCACACGCCGGAATTTGAATACGGCATCGAACCTTTCGATGAAATCATTGATCGGGTGGTGGACAAAACCTACGACGCGGGCTTGCTGATTCACGAAGGCCAGTTGACCTTTCACGAACAAGGTCTGGACAAGATTGTTGACCTGGGAGCGTGGTGGAAACAGGAAACCGGCTTGCCTTTGCCAATGGGCGGCAACGTCATCAAACGGGATTTAGGCGCTGAGCTGCAGAAGCAGGTTTCGTACTGGCTGCATCGTTCCATCCAGTTTTCGATGGACAACCGCGAAGCCGCACTGGCTTACGCAATGCAATTCGCGCGCGACATGCCTACGGAAACAGCTGATCGTTTCGTGGCGATGTGGGTCAACAGTTCGACGCTGGGTTACACAGACCGCGACCGCGAAGGCGTTCGCCTATTGCTGGATGAAGGCTTCCGCAAAGGCGTGATTCCGAATCAGGTCAAAGTCGAATTTGTGGATTGATCGCGATTCGCGATTACAGGACAAAACTTGAGCGGGTCAATGCACTCCTTGCGTGACCCGCTCATACTGTTTTCGGTTTCTGTCAGGTTCAGCGGTTGGAAACCTGAGCCGGTTGGCCGCTCAAGATCAATTGTTGAATCTTGTCATCAATAAGCTCTCCACCCCGGCCATAATTCGACATAACCGCAGCCGTAAATCCGTTGTTCAAGTACATATTCAGGTTGGAATTGATTCCGGGAAATCCACCACTATGTCCGGCAATCTGGTTTGCGTTGTCTATCTGAAAGCCATACCCGTAATCGGGCGATTTCAAATCCGGCTTCGCCGAGAGCAGCAATTTCACATATTCCTTGCCGACCAGTTTGCCGGAACGAAGCGCAACGTCGAATTTCAGCAAGTCTTCCACCGTGGAATAACCGCCGCCTTGCGGGCCTCCGCGCAGCACGTGCATGAAAATGTTGTTGCGGAACTGAACGCCTTCGTCCGTGAATTCCTTTTCGTAGCCAACGGCAAGATTCGGATTCACACGGTCGAGCTCATAACAATCCGAATTGATCATGCCCGCCGGTTTGTAAATGTTTTCGCGGACGAAATCGTAATAGCTTTGCCCGCTCACCTTTTCGATGACCGCGCCCAACACCAGAAATCCCGTGTTGCTGTATTGCCAGCGGCTGCCCGGTTCAAACAGGATTTTTTCTTCGCCAGCCAGTTTCATCATGTCGTCCACAGTGCGAAACCGGTCGCGCGAAGCTTCTTGAAATTTCTGGCTGAAATATCCGCCCAAGCCTGCCGTGTGCGTCAAAATTTGTTTGATTTTGATCTTTTCGGCAGATTCTTTGTCGGGGAAATCTGGCAGGAATTTTGACAGAGGATCGTCAAACGACAGCTTGCCGCGTTCGACCAGTTGCGCGATGGCGACGGCAGTGAACATCTTGTTCATCGAACCCAGATTGAATTTTGTGTCAATTTTGTTGGGGGCGTTGAAGTCTTTGTTGGCGATACCAACGGCTTTTTTGTAAATCGGCTTTCCGTCCTTTGCTACCAATATCGCGCCTGAAAACAGGTCGGCGTCAGCCAGCTTTTGCACAAACGCGTCCAACTCTTTTGCCATCTCGGCTTCGGTCAGCTTTTTCATGGGTTGCGCGCCCGGTTCCGGCCTGGCTCTACGCAGTCCAATGCCACTGATGCGGTTCGGGGCATTGGCTTCCGTCCGAACGATCAGCACCGACTGGCTGCCGGTCAATTTACTTTTCAACTTGGCTTCGACACTGGTGGATGACGTTTCCTTTAAGCCCAGCACTTCTACACCACGCATTTGATCCTGCTGACTGAGCAAAAAGCTCAGATGATCATCAACTGACGCCCGAGCCAGAAAGTCTGGCGCATAATTATCCTTCACATATTTCTGCATTTCTGCTCGTTTGCCGGATTCGATCAAGCGAACGAGGTCGGCGGCTCGTTGTGCTGCCGGGGTTGTAGCCTGCTGGGCCAACGTTGGCCAAGCCAGCGCCAACAATACAATTCCCAGCCAAATCAATTTCGTTTTCATACAAGTTTCTCCCTGTCATTTCACAAATTGTGGATTTCAGCGTTCCGTTCACTGGTTGCTGCCGTGATGTACGCAAAGTTTAGCTATTCGTTTGATGGATTGTCGTGATATAGGCTATTCACAAGATGAATCTGCAAACCATAGACTTGAACCTGTTGCTGGTGTTCGAAGCGCTAATGTCCGAACGCAACGTGACGCGCGCAGCGAAACGTTTGGGCTTGAGCCAACCGGCGATGAGCAACGCGCTGACCCGGTTGCGCCGCACCTTCGACGATCAACTGTTTCTGCGCACTCCGTCGGGCATGATGCCTACGCCGCTGGCGCAAAGCCTGGGAGCCACAATCAGCGCGGCGCTCGCGCAATTGCGCGAAGCATTGGAAGAAAAGAGAGAGTTCAATCCGGCGGCGTCCGAACAAGTTTTCCACTTGTTGGCCAATGACTATACTGAAATCCTGCTGCTGCCGACGATGCTGGAAGCTTTGTACAAAACCGCCAGCCGCATTCGGCTGCGGTTTCATCGCCCCCGCAATTTGTTTGAACCGCCGTCGGCTTCGGCGCTAAAAGATTCCTTCGATCTGGCGCTGGGGTTTTACGCGGACACGCTGGCGCTGGATTCCAGCATACGGTCAGAAAAACTGTGGGAAGAAAAGAACGTCTGCATTGCCAGTCAGAACCATTCTTCGTTGCGCGGGAACATCACCTTGCGTCAATACGCCGAAGCCTATCACGTGGCGGTGTTTTATAAAGACGAAGGCCAGGGCGTGATTGATTCCTTGTTGGCACAAAAAGGTTTCGCGCGAAACTCCGCCTTGCAAGTTCCGCATTTTGCCAGCGTCCCGTTTGCGGTTTCAGGCAGCGACCTGATCGCCACGATTCCTGAACGCCTGGCAAAGACATTTCAAAAACAATTGAAACTGCAAGTGCTGCCCGTCCCGCTGAACCTGCCACCGTTTCGGTTGGCAATGCTGTGGCACGAACGCTTTCACAACGACCCGGCGCATCAATGGTTGAGAGGTTTAATTCTGAAACAGGCAGCGGTTGGGCCGAGCAAATCAAGCTCCCTGATTTCTTATGGCAAGGGTTCGACGTGAATCGTGGCGGTGACTTTGCCAAATTCGTCCGCCAGACGATGTTCGACGGATTCGGTGATGGCGTGCGAAGCGACGTGGTCGGCTTCGACTTCAGCCGCGACGTGCAGGTGCATTTCGATGAAGATTTCTCCACCGTGCGAACGCGACCGCACGTCGTGAACCGAATGGACCCCAGGTACTCTTTCGGCAATTTCAGTGATGCGAGCTGGTGGAATTGGCGCGGCATCAACCAACACCGGCACAGTCGCTTTGAAAATCTCGTACCCATTCCAGGCAATGAAAGCCGCCACTGCCAGTGAAACCACAGGATCGAGCCAGACAAACCCAATCGAATCAAAAACAATCCTGCCAATACTGAACAACTGACCAGAATGTCGCTGCGAGTGTGAATGGCATCGGCAATTAAAAACTCGCTTTTCAACCGCTGGCCTTCACGCTTTTCGTAAATCGCGACAAAAACATTAACCACAATCGTCACCACCATCACCGAAATGGTCAGCGTGGTAATTTCAATCGCCGTAGTTTCGCGGCTGAACAATTTTTTTATCGCGCTGAGGCCGATTTGGTAACAAGTGACGAACAAGAATCCGGCAATGGCAAACGCCGCCAGAGTTTCAAACTTGCCGTGGCCGTAAGGATGTTCGTCATCCGGTTCGGCGGTGGAGTAACGCATCACCACCAACCCTACAACGTTGTTCAGTGAATCCACCGAAGAATGAATTGCGTCGCTGATGACGCTCAAACTTCCGGCCAAAACACCAGCTAACAGTTTGCCTGCGACAACCGCCAGGTTGAGTGCCAGGGTGATTAGCAAGACTCGGCGAACGCCTTTTCTGTAAATTTCGCTGTTAGATTGGCTGGGCATATTTTTACCAAATGGCTGGCATTTGCTGGGTCACACAATGAATAGAGCCGAGTCCCCAGATCAAATCGTGGCAATCAATGCCTATTATTTGACGGTCTGGGAAGAGTGATTGCAGGATCGCGCAGGCTTCGGTGTCGTTGGCGTGGCGATACGTCGGAACCAGCACCGATTTGTTGGCGATGTAAAAGTTGGCGTAACTCATCGGCACTCGCTGATCTTCAACGTAACGGATGCCCGGCATTGGCAAGGTCGCAACTCTCAGCGGCTGGCCGCTCTGATCTTTCATCGTCAGCAATCGTTCGTAGTTTTCTTTCAACGGCTGGAAGTTTTCATCCTGCGGGTCTTCTTCGATGACGGTGACGACTGTGTCGGCTGAAATAAAGCGCGTCAGATCGTCAATATGGCCATCGGTGTCGTCGCCAACGATTCCATCGCCCAACCACAAAATGTTCGTCACGCCCAGATAATCTTTCAAATACTGTTCAATCTGCTGACGGTTGAGTTGCGGGTTGCGATTGGGATTCAGCAAACAGGCTTCGGTGGTCAACAAAGTCCCAAGCCCATTCACGTCAATCGAACCGCCTTCCATGACGATATTCGGCTGGAATAGTACTTCGCCCATCTCTTCGGCAATGCGAGTCGGAACTACGTCGTCGTTATCGCAAGGCAAATACTTACCGCCCCAGGCGTTGTAACCCCAATCGTTAATAGCGCGCTCACGTTTGCCTTCATGGTTCCGCACCACGTAAATCGGCCCGTGATCTCTGCACCAGGCGTCGTCGGTCGGATTCAGGTGAAAACGCACTCGGTCAAGGCTAACTCCACCAGCGCGTAACAACTGACGTACTCGTTCGGCGAAGTCCTCGTCGGCGACGTTGATGCGAACCAGTTCCGATTCGCTCAGATGCTTGGTCAGCTCGACAAAGACTGCTGGCACAGGTTCAAAGCGTCCCGGCCAACTGGCTTCTTTGTGAGGCCACGACAGCCAGGTGGCTTCGTGTGGTTCCCATTCGGCTGGCATGTGATAACCGAGTTCTCTTGGAGTCATCTGTTCTTCTTATTCGTCAATGAATCGTTTGGTGATGTTTTGGTAAGCGTCAATGCGCCGGTCGCGCAAAAACGGCCAGTGAGTTCGCTGCACGTCCAGCTTCTTAAAATCAATTTCAGCCATCAGAATTTGTTCTTCGGCGACAGAGGCTTTGGCGATGATCTGGCCAGCAGGGTCGGCTATGAAGCTCTGTCCCCAGAATTCAATCCCTTCACCTTCGTTCCCGTGATGAGCGCTTGGCGGAGTCGGTTCGTGGCCAATGCGATTGGCGACGGCGACGTAAACTCCGTTGGCGATGGCGTGCGCGCGCTGAATCGTTTCCCACGAAGCATGCTGGCGTTCGCCGTATTCTTCTTTTTCAGGCGGCTGCCAGCCGATGGCGGTCGGGTAAAACAAAATCTGCGCTCCGGCCAATGCGGTCAGCCGCGCGCCTTCCGGATACCACTGATCCCAGCAAATCAGCACGCCGATTTTGCCGAAGCGAGTTTCAAAGGCTTTGAACCCTAAATCGCCGGGCGTGAAGTAAAACTTTTCGTAAAACAATGGATCGTCCGGTATGTGCATTTTGCGATAACTGCCCAGCATCTGGCCGTCAGCATCAATCACTACCGCCGTATTGTGATAAAGCCCCGGCGCTCTGCGCTCAAACAGCGAACCGACAATCACGATTCCGCGAGCGGCAGCCAGCTTCGCCAGGGCTTCGGAGCTGGGGCCGGGAATCGGTTCAGCCAGTTGAAAGTTGTCGTGGTCTTCGGTCTGGCAAAAATAGCGGGAACGGAAAAGCTCTTGCGTGGAAACGATCTGCGCGCCTTGTTTGGCGGCTTCTTCGATTCTGGTCAGAATTTTTTCCAGATTTTCGCGCGGGTCTGCGCTGCAACTCATCTGAACGAGCGCGACGTTTACTTTGTCTTTTGAACTCATAACGCGCGCGATTATAACGGCTTCTTGCCGGGCTTCAACTTGGTGGGCTACACTCCATCGCGTTACATAAATCCTGACCTCCCCAACACATAAAACCTGTTTGCATTTGCCCGAAAGCTGTAATGAAAAAGATCGCTTGCCATCGCTTGCCCACTGTTCAAATACACGACGTTATGCCTTCGTCACAGATTTCAAATTCATCTCTTCGCCGCCTAGCGGCGGTTGAATTTAGCCGTGGGTTTCAACCCACGGATAGTGAATGGTTAGTGATCCAGTCGCGTCAGCGACGGCTGAATTCAGGCGTCGCTGACGCGACGCGGAGCAATGTTCAAGCTTTCCAGGCGTTAAAACGCCGGGCTAAAGTCAGCCGCCGCTCTGCGGCGAAGAGCAGCCAGTTTTGTTTCCAAACTGTTTCCGGCGCGTTGCGACTGATGACGGTCTTGCTGGCTGTTTTATTAGCATTCGGCTGCAGTTCGCCTGAAAAAGAAAAACTTCAGCATGTCATACGCGGCAAAGAATATCTGGCCAAGAAACAATTCCTGGAAGCTCGTCTGGAATTCCGCAGTGCGCTGAAAATTGACAAGAAACTTGGCGAAGCTCAATTCGGTCTGGGCGAAGCCTCATTGGCGCTGGGTTACGTTCAGGAAGCCGCTGAGGCTTATTACGAAGCGATGCGGATTGACGGCAACAATCTGGAAGCCCGCGTCAGAGTCGGCAGTTTGCTGGTTCAATACGAAACCGACGAAGGCGTCAAAGAAGCCGAGCGACTGGCCAATGAAGTCGCGCTGAAAAACCCCGACCATGTGGAAAACCGCGTGCTGATTGCCGACGTTCGAGCCGCACAAAAACGCTGGCCGGAAGCCGAAGCCGAATTCCAAAAAGCCATTTCGCTCGACCCGAACCGAATGGAAACGCGGCTGCATCTGGCGAATTACTACGAACGCCGAGCTAAAAGCGACCAGGCGCAAGCCCAAACTTTTCACTCCAAAGCCGAAGAAGTCTTTCGCCGATTGATCGAACGGGACCCAAAATCGGTCAATGCCCGACTGGCTTTCGGCGATTTTCTTTTCTCGACCAAACGCGAAACCGAGGCCGAACAGCAATTGTTGCAAGCTCATCAGGCCGATCCGTCTGACAAACTGGTGCTGGTTGCCTTGCGCAGGTATTACGAAACTCAGCAGCAATTCGACAAAGCCGAACAATTCCTGTCCAAGCTGGTTGAACTGGACCCGGACAAAACCGCCGGGCGGTCTCAGATCATTGACCTGCACGCCCGCACTGGCCGCATTTACCAGGCGGTCAGCGAATACCAGCAACTGTTGAAAGACGATCCGAAATACTTGCGCGGTTATTCGCGGCTGGCTGAACTGTTGCTGGAGCTGGGCGACGTGAACGGCGCAACCAAGCAGGTTGAAATCGCGTTGAAGCTGACTCCGCAGGACACAGACGCGCTGTTGATGCGCGGACGATTGCGTTCGCTGAACGGCCAGCACCGCGAAGCCATAGGCGATCTGGATCAAGTGCTGCGGCTGGAACCGGCGATGCCTGCGGCGTTGTATTACGCCGCCGACGCTCATCTGCAAAACAGCGATTCGACTCAGGCTAGATTGTTCGTCAACCGCCTTTTGAGTTTTTATCCGCGCAATCCGATGGGTCTGCTGATGCAGGTCAGAATCAATCTGGCTGAAAACAAAGCTGCCGACGCCGAAAAGACTTCGACGCAAATCATTGAAAGCATTGCCGAACTGAAATCGAATCAGACCGCGCTAAAAGCCGCTCGCATCCCCGAAGACACTCTGCCCGACTGGGAAAGTAAAGCTTATGTTTCGCGCGCAGTCGCCCGCATTCAGCTCCGCAAACTGCCCGAAGCTCAAAGCGATCTGGAACGCGCCGCTGTAATTGACCGGCGCAGCCCGGAACCGCATGTCAATCTGGCAGCA
>JBGAPB010000311.1:0-7545 GCA_044221525.1 Blastocatellia bacterium
ACCAGAATGCCTTTTTCACCGATGAAAATTACTCCGCCGCCGCCGTCCAGTTGGACATCATCCGGCAGAGCATCGGGACGAGCAGGCATCAATCCACCATCCATCCAGGTCAGCTTGACTGGCGGTTGTTTACCGCGAGCCGGGAAGTGATAAACGACGTGCGAACCCATTGGATAGCTGACTCGATTGTTTTTCAGGTCAACGCCGAATGGGGTGAAGGTGGCTTCGACGCTGGTTGGGTAAGTCAGGCCTAGCGCCCAGTACGGATGGTCAATCAAGTGCGCGGCCATATCGCCAATTGCGCCTGTTCCCCAATCCAGCCAGCCGCGCCAATTGAACGGGTGGTAAATCGGATGATACTCAACCTGCGGTCCGGGGCCTAAGAACAAATCCCACTCCAACCCATTAGGAACAGGGTAGTTGCCTTCCATCGCTCCGGCCAGAGCTTTGTTGACCGTGCGCGCTGTCCAATCCGTGCCGAACTGGTTTCCACCAGCTGGCGCATCGGCTGCGGCAGTGACTTTGGTCGGACGCGGAACCCCTTGCGGCCAGAAACCCAGCGGGCGATTCGTCCATACGTTCACTTCCTTGACCTGGCCGATGATGCCTGCCTGAATCCATTCATTAACCAAGGCCGCGCCTTCGCTGGAATGTCCCATGTTTCCCATTTGGGTGACAACTTTGGTGCGGGCGGCAACTTCGCGCAATACGCGTGCTTCCTGAATTGACCACGTCAACGGCTTCTCAACATAAGCATGCTTGCCCAGTTCCATAGCAGTCTTCGCAATCGTTGCGTGCAAGTGATCGGGAGTCGCAACGACAATTGCATCAATGTCTTTTTGGGTTTCCAGCATCTTGCGGAAATCTGTGTGACGCTTGGCGGTTTTGTAAGCTCCCTGCAGTTTGACGGCTTGCGCCATACGTTCTTCCGCAGCTTTTTGCATGGCTGTCAGTTGGGCTTCAGTTGGTTGAGGAGCATTTGGATTGCCACCACCGGGTCTTCCGCCGCCAGTTCGCTGTCTGGTGAGGCTGGCCACCTGGTTATCAACATAAGTAAAGTCCACGTCGCAGAGCGCGACCATATTCTGGCCTCCAGCGACGAGTTCGCCGGAATCGGTTCTGCCCTGGCCGCCGCAACCGATCAACGCAAAGTTGACCGTATCGCTGGGTGCAATGTAGCCAACCCCGCCAAGCACATGCCGCGGCACGATCATCGCTCCCAGCGTGACTCCAGCCGTACTTGCGACGAATTTTCGTCGAGTAATTTTGTCCTGTTTCATATCTGTTTAAGTTCCTTTCTGATTTTAGGATGGAAATCGCAAGCACAGCGGATTGCCCGCTTGCCAAAAAACTAACGAAATTAAGTGGGTCGAGCCTGAAGACGTTGGATAGACCAACTTAGTTTCAGGCATTAATCGGTTCAGACTTTGATGTTGTAAACCTTGATCTTGCTGTTGAGCGTGGTGTTGTTCATACCCAACAATTTTGCGGCCCTGCTTTGATGACCGCCGGTCAAATCCAGAGCGTGACGAATCAGATCAATTTCAAAACGGGAAACTTCGTCATAAAACGAAATACCTTGAGCAATGTCCAGCGTCGCCATTGAATCCAGCGGGCCTGAGTGTGAATTGGCAGCGTTTGGGTTAACGATTTCTTCCCGCAAACATTCGACTGTCATTTCAGTTCCGCGAGCAATGATAACCGCTCGTTCGACGGTCGCCTCCAGTTCGCGCACATTGCCAGGCCAGGGATAACTCTCCAATTTTTTTAGAACTTCAGGCGAAAATTGTTCAGAGATCGAGCGACCATTTTCTTCATTGTATTTGCGGATGAAGTGCTGTGCCAATGGCAGAATATCTTCCTTGCGATTTCTAAGCGGCGGCAGATGAATGTTGATGACGTTCAGGCGATAAAACAAATCTTCGCGGAAATCGCCCGATTTGACCGCACGCTGCAAGTCCGTGTTGGTAGCGGCGATAATGCGAACGTCAACCTTGCGCGGTTGAGTTTCTCCCAGCGGAGTGAATTCGCGCTCCTGGATTACTCGCAATAATCTGGCCTGGGTTTCCGGTGGAATGGTGCTGATTTCGTCCAGAAAGATGGAACCGGCATCGGCGACTTCGAATAATCCTTTTTTAGCGGCAACCGCCCCGGTGAAAGCTCCCTTGGTGTGGCCGAACAATTCAGATTCCAGCAACTCAGAAGGGATATTGCTGCAATTGACGGCGACAAATTGACCGGATTCGGCGCGCGGGCTGGAAAAGTGGATGGTTCGAGCAACGACTTCTTTTCCGGTTCCCGATTCGCCGGTTATCAAAACAGTCGAGCGAGCCGGAGCGACCTGTTCGATCAGATCGTAAACTTCGCGCATCGGCACAGAGGTGCCGACTATGCGGCTGCGATCGCCGCTGGTTTTCAGTGTGCGCCGCAAAACTCTGCGCTCTTCATCGCCTCGGCGGCGGCTGATGCCTGCGGCCACCATTTTCAGAATCTGTTCGTTCTCAAACGGTTTGCGTATGCAGTTAAAAGCTCCAAGCTGCCAGGCGGCAATCGCCGTATCGAAAGTCGCATAAGCCGTAATCATGATCACCACGGCTTCGCGGTCGAGTTTCAGTAATTCTTCCAGAGTTCGCAGCCCACCGATGCCAGGCATGGAAACATCCAGCAGCACTGTTTCATACGCACGTTCGCCAAAACGTGCCAGACCTTCTTCACCGGTCTTGGCTAAATCCACGCGATAACCGTCCTGCGATAGCAGGCTTTCCAGCACGTCGCGCATGACTTCTTCGTCGTCAACTACAAGAACATTCCCTTTTTTTGCCATAGTTTTGAATAATCGGATGGTTTGATTGCGACTAGATTATCTGCCATCAACCCGAACGTGACAAGTTTTGCTTTCGCCTGCCGCTTATTTGCTTTTGTGAGGCCGAAATAAAAATGGCTCGGTCAGGAAGACCGAGCCATTTCAGTCGCACTTCGGCTTTACCTAAAATATCAGCTTCAGTGCCATTTGGATGTTGCGACGTTCAGGGGGAATCAACGTGTTGGCCGTTATTCCACGCGAAGCCGGAACGAAATTCAGGGCGCTGATGTCGGCTTCGTTGGCCAGCAGGTACAGGTTCGAGTGATTGAAGAAGTTATAGAACTCCGCGCGGAATTGCAGTTGATAGCGTTCCGTCAGGAAAAACTTCTTGTAAACACCTGTATCCAGGTTCCAGGCTCCAGGGCCGCGGAAGGCGTTGCGCCGAGTCATGTTAGCCGGATACGGTCCGACTTCGACCCCGCCTGATACGTCCGTGAATGCGCTGGGCGTTTGGGCGCTTAGGTTCAGGTAATTAAAGCGATTCGGCTGACCCGTGTCGGTAACCCCAGTGCTGGATGTGCTCAGCGATCCGGATGGAACCAGACGCAGACAGACAGTAATCGCGTTTGAGCAGTCAAAGGTCGTGAATGGCCCACCGGTACGAGCTGTGAAAATTCCATTTACTGACCAACCTTGCAGCAATTGTTTGGCAAATCCTTTTGTCTGTTTGGCGAAAGGCACTTCCCAATTGAAGCCTGTGGTGAAGGTATGACGGAGGTCAAAGTCTGCGTAACCATAATCCAGTGACGGGTTAAATGGGTCGAGCAAGCCCAGGTTAAAGTTATTAACCGAACTGCTGAAGGTAGAACTGAGATTGTCGCGCGCGACGCCGTAACGGTAACGCGCCGTCAGCAGCAAACCAGAGTTGCGGAAGTTGCCGCTGTCCAGGGACAAGACTACGGAATTGAACTGTGACATTCCGCCGTTGCCGCGAGTGTTGATGTTGCCATACTGCCCGTTCAAGCGGCTGACCGTTCCTCCGATTGCCGGTGGACGGGCTGCATTGCTGTTCAGGTATTGAGGACCAAAACCTGTCCGATTGTAATTTTCCAGCGAATAAAGTTTCTCACCTGTCGAGCCGGAGTATTCGACTCCGACAACTGTTCGTGGAGAAATTTCGTGCTGGAAGCCTGCGCTATAAAAGTGCGAATAGGCCGTGCGAATGTCTGGACGCACCCATCGCAAACTGACGACCGGCAAAACTTTTGTTCCGCCAGTTCCCGCCAGCGGCCCGGAATTGTTCAGAGTAATCGGGTTGTTTGCCACGTCAGTTCCGGTCAACAAAGAGACGACTCCGTAATTCGGTGGATTCTGAATGACGTTAAAAGTCACGTTGCCGAAATTGCGTTCGTAACCAATGCCGTAACCTCCGCGAACGCTGGTTTTGCCATCGCCGAAAACGTCCCACGCCAGGCCAACACGCGGGGCAAAGTTGTTGCGGTCAGGCGCCCACAACGCCCCGACGCTGCTGTCTGAAACCAGTTGGACTTTGCCGTTACGAATCTGTTCCTGAATCGAACTGCCTGTGCCGAAGTAAAAGTTTGAATCTTTCTTCGGGTCTACGTTGTGCTGAACGCCGAAGTATTCGTAGCGCAGCCCAAGGTTCAGTGTGACTCTGGATTTGATGCGCCAGGCATCGTTCGCATAAAGCGCGTAATCGTTGTAACGATTGCTGCGCGTGAAATCGGGCGGCCCCACAGGCAGAGTCAACGTGTCGCCAGGGAATTTGCCCTGAGGGAAAACCGCCGCCTGGAACAATTGCAACTGTCCGAGCACAAAATTACCCAGGCCGCCGGCGACGTTGTTTCCCAACTGCTCGGTCGCATTTTGGAAAGCTCCAAAAGCTCGATTGTCCTGGATGTAAACGTATTGGCCGCCAAAGCGAAGTTGATGTTTGCCCTTCGACCAGTTGATGTCTTCAGTGATTTGTCCGATGTTCTGCGGCCCGCCAAATGGAATCGCATTGCCAGGAGTGAATTGCGAATAACCTGGAAGCGAAACCAGATAACCGGCGACCGTCTGGTTGGTTGCTCCTGTCAGATAAAGCGTAGGGCTGACAGGCTGGCTGGCCAGCGGTTGCAGGTTGTTCAATCGGTTGTAAGTGAACTTGGTTTGCGACACGAAATTCGGCGTGTGCGTCCGCGTCACCGAAACCAGAATGTTGTTATTGAAATCTGTCTGCCCTGTGTCGAAGCCTTGATATGGACTGTAGTTGATCGTGCCAGCGAACAAGCTCTGATTATCAAGAGCGTAACGGGCATAGACCTGAGTCTTTTCGTTCACATTCCAATCAACGCGAGTCAATGTTTGATAAGTGTTTTGCGGATTGCCTGCTCCCTGATTGGTTGGAACTGCAAATCGCGTTTGGCCGAACGCTGGCGTATTGGCGGGTAATGCGGCAAAAGCATTATTCGGCGCAAAGTTGTTTGCGCCGACTGCATTGACGATGTCGCCAACGGTGAAGATCGTTCCGTTGATCGGTCGCGCCAGTTGATAAGCTCCGAAGAAAGCTTTGGTCGCGCTGTTTGAGGCCGCAATCAGTTGAGGCGTGGGCACGACGTTAATCACATTCCCGTTGCTGCGGACACGTGTCCATTCCGTGCTGTTGAAAAAGAACAGCTTGTTTTTCAGAACCGGCCCGCCGAGCGAATAGCCAAACTGGTTGCGAGTGAAAACGCCTTTTCCAAGTCCCTGAGCGTTGTCGTTGAAGCTGCTTGAAGCCAGCGCTGAAGCTCGGTTGAATTCGAAAACCGTGCCGTGAAATTCGTTTGAGCCAGATTTGGTGGCCACGTTGACGATGCCGCCAGAAGCGCGTCCGTATTCAGCCGAAAAATTGCTGGTTACGATGCGGAACTCCTGAACGGAATCCAGCGGAACGGTCTGGCCGACTTTGGCCGAAAAGGTGTTGTTGTTGTCTGCGCCATCCAACAAGATGTTTGTGCTGGCAGCGCGTTGGCCGTTGATTGAAAAACCGACGCCGTCGCCTGTGCCGCTGCTGGTCGAACCGTTCGGGTCATAAGCTACGTTGCCGGATAACTGAACCAGCGCGTAAGGATTGCGGGTCAGCGTTGGCAGTTCGGATATTTGTTTGGTTGTAACTACATCAGAAACTTCCTGATGCGAAGTATTCACTTCCAGGCCGGAGCCCGAAGTAATATCAACAGTCGCTGCGGTAATTGCATTGACTGAAAGAGTGGTTTCCAGGTTGACCTTTGCGCCGACTGAAACATTGATCTTTTGCGAACTGGCGGCAAACCCATTGGCTTGGGCCGAAACCGTGTAAATGCCCGGTTGCAGATTGGTGATGGTGTAAGAACCATCCGACTGAGAAGTCGCTGTACGCTCAGCGTTGGTGGCGACCGATTTCACGCTGACTCTTGCTCCGGCGACGACTGCGCCATTTGGGTCAATCACCTTGCCTATGATTTGACCGGTTTCAGTTTGAGCTGCGGCGCTGACAGCGAACAACGTCAGCAGCAGGATACACTTTACCCAGCACGGCCCGGTTAAGGGCCGTCGTTCTAGTTCAAACATATTCCCTCCTGTTTTTTAGAAGATGGTTACAAATTTGCCGAAACCGACCTCAAAGGCTTATACAAAATGCATGTGCCTGAGTCGGTGGCGTTGCAGACGACTCAGGTGTTAACAAGGCAAAAGGCGAGCCAGTTGGGGGAACCGTTGCTTTCGTTGTAAGAACGCATAGTTAGCGATGATTGACGAGCAGTCGTTTTATAGTTTCCTAAAGACCGCCTTCAATTTTTCGTACAAAGATGACTGAGCCAATGACTTGATTGGATCAACAAGGTAAATTGCTTGCACGACGGACTCTGATGGCTGTTGGCCAAGGCCAAAACCTGAGTTTTTATGCTGTTTGGGTGATGTTGCGTTGAAAGCAAATTGGATTCGTGATGTTGGCCAAGCCTTTAACTTGGACTTGTATACAACTTTCTAAAACTTGCTGAAGAAAACTGAGAAGAAATTTTTGGACTGCCTTTGGCAGTTACCTTTGAGAGCGATTATGACCAGTAAACTTTTTTGGAATGATTCACACCTGACCCGGTTCAGCGCGAAGGTTGAAGATGTGTTTACAGAAAACGGGAAGGCGGCAGTGGTGTTAAAACAAACTGCTTTATACCCCGAAGGCGGCGGTCAGCCATCTGACAAAGGCTGGATCAAGTCGTTGCCAGTTGTTGACGTTCAAACTGATGCAGACGGGCGAATTGTTCATTGGCTTGAAGGCGTCGCCGAAATCGTAGTTGGTGAGGATGTCGCCTGCGAAGTTGACTGGCCGCATCGTAGAGAAATGATGCAGCAGCACACCGGGCAACACATCATCTCTCAAGCCTTTTTCCAGCTTTACGGAGCCGAAACCAAAGGCTTTCGCATCAACGACCGAGTGACTGAAATTGATCTGACGCTGGAGCTTCAGCCGGAACAAATCGAACAAGCCATCATTCGCGCCGAAGATTTGGCCAACAACATCATCTTCGACAACCGTGAAATCCGCATTCACGAAGTCACTCCCGAACAAGCCGCCAAGCTCCCGCTCAGAAAAGAAAGCTTCATCACCGATTGCATTCGAGTCATCGAAATAGACGATTTCGACTGGTCGCCTTGCGGAGGCACGCACGCCAAACGAACCGGCGAAGTCGGCTTGATCGCCGTTCGAGCCTGGGAACGGG